>NZ_FRAU01000001.1:489245-805111 GCF_900142415.1 Rhodothermus profundi | reverse complement strand
CGTCCGCTGGGCGCCATGTGCAGCTCTGCAATCCACTCGCCCAGCACCCGACCCGTCTCGTCCAGCACCGCCCGCGCCGACCAGCTCTCCCCGCGCCACTCGTACAACACCACGCGCCGCCCATCCTCCGAGATCGCCAGCCACGTGCCCCAGGCCTCGTCCTCCCGAAACATCATTGGCAGCGTCTGCTCCCAGCGCAGCCGGCCTTCGGGGTCGTAGTAGCGCAGCCGTCCCTGCTGCAGTCCCAGCGGTTCGAAGACCACCAGGGCGCCGCGCTGGGCGGCCATGGCCAGGCTGCTTTTCTGCGTGAGGGTCAGGCCCTCGATGCGCACGGGGGTTGCCTGCACCCGGAGGCCGTCGAGCGTGCCGCGGGCCAGCACGGCCGCATTCTGCTGCAGCACCTCGGCCGAAAGCCCCTGGCCCAATGCCTGGCCTGTCACCTGTTGCATGGACCCGCACGCCACCAGCCACAGGAACGCTGCACCGATGACCGCACGGCGTTTTGTGACATGCCGGATAGAAAGCTTGCAGGCGCTGCACCTGCTCATGCGTTCGGACATGGCTTTTGCAAGTTGACGCTCGTAAATACGCGACCTGCCCTCTGAAAAGCACAACCTTCGACAGGCCGAAGGGATTCCTTTGCACCTAATACATAGGTTGCAAAAAAAAAGCAAGTGGGAGGTGAATGTATGATTGTTAATATATGGTCAAGAAATATCGGCGAGCACCGGGAAAAGCGCCCGGCACCCGCTGGTAGCGCAGGATTTAGCGCCTGCACACGATACGTTCTACGATCTCAGGTCAGGAGAACCGCACCGATCGGCAGAAAGAAAGGGAGGAGGGACCGGCAGCATGGCCGAAGAAAGCCGACGCACGGCCCTTTTTTCAATCCATTCGCCACGGCATGCTTAGCGTTGCGCGCAACGCTGGCTCCTGAAACCGCCCGGTCGCTTCCGGTAAGACACGTGGCGCCATCCGGAGGTCCTGCGTCGGGTCTGTCCGTCGGGGTTGCCTGCCAGCTACCCTAATCTGACGCTGGCCGAGCGCATGGACGCGGAACGGGGGAGCACCGATCGACGCCTGTTCGACGTGGCCGGGCCGAAGGACCCGGAGAGGACCGGGCAGCGCCCTGCCGTAACCGCAGCAGCCGCATCGGCCGGCTCGGTGCAACCCGTTCATCTTCTCACAGACGCGTACAAAAAAGCCCGGTCGGAGGAACCGACCGGGCCGGGCGTCAGCAAACCTGTTGGATTCAGGCAGCCTGCGCCTGCAGCCGTCCGACTTTGAGCTGGCGGGCAATTTGGGCGACGTGGCGGCCCTGAACGCGCGCAATGCGACGTTCAATTTCTGAGGGCATGCGGCTTCCGTCGCCTCCGGTAATGACGCCCGCGCCATAAGGCGAGCCTCCAGCTACTTCATCGATCTGCGTCAGCTCAACACAATTTGTCGGTACGCCTACGATGATCATTCCATGATGCAGCAGCGTGGTATGAATCGACAGAATGGTACTTTCGTGGCCTGCGTGCTGCGTAGCTGTGGCAGTAAACGCGCTGCCTACTTTACCGATGAGCGCACCCTGAAGCCAGAGCGGTCCGGTCTGGTCCCAGAAATTGCGCATCTGGGCCGCCATGTTGCCAAAGCGCGTAGGCGTACCCACAATGATCGCGTCATATTCGGGCAGCTCCTCAACCGTTGCCACCGGCGCTTTCTGATCCAGCTTGATCCCGATCTGGCGCGCCTGTTCTTCCGGAATTAGCTCGGGCACGCGTTTGATGACCACTTCGACACCTTCCACCTCGGCGGCGCCGGCCGCCACTTCCTGAGCCAGTGCCTCGATGTGACCGTACATGCTGTAGTACAGCACCAGCACGCGCGTTTTCTCCATCATGGATGGTATCGGGTTGAAGTGAACAGATGTTCATTTGTTTAAACAAATAAATGGTTGGGCCGGAGGTTGGGTTTCGTGAAAGTTGCGAAAGGAGGAAGAGAATGACGGAGAATCTTCATCTATGCCCTGAAGCTTCTGGTCAGAGGAGTGTTGCAACATGCGCTGTATCTAAGAAGGAGGGCTCAGAAGTGGTCGAACAGTCTGCCTGGCCGTTATGCCGCTCAGGAGCCCGGAAAGACCTGCTTGTCCATGAAGAGGAGTGGGCTAGAAGTCTGAGGGAATAAGGGAGAATGGCCCAGTCAGAAGACGCAGTGGTTTCGCGGCTGACTGATGGAACGGAATGCCTGCTTCGCTGAAGGTAGCAAAGTGGGATGAGGCATGCTGGCATCACGATGCTGGGCGCTGACTGAGCTTTCGGCTGCTGAAGGTTCGGGATGCGCAGATCTGCCGCGGTTGGAAACAGCCGGCTGCTCAGAGCTTTTCTGTCCAGAAGCAAGTCCTGGCGTCAGGCGAGGGCTATGGGAGCAAGGGGATCGATAGTGTGGCAGGTGAACCGTGAGCGCGTCGTAGTGCTGGGCTGGGGACGGGCGCTGCTGTGGCAACTGGCACATCCGCTGGTCGCAGAAGCCGTCGCCAGGCACTCGGACTTTTCCCGTTCGCTGCGTGCGGCCTGGCGTCGCTTTGTGCATACGGTGCAGGCCATGCGCCGGCTGACCTTTGGGACGTCGCGGGAAGCACAGACTGTGGTCCGGCGAATCCAGGAGATTCATGCCCGGGTGCAGGGACAGTTGGCCAGGCCCCTGGGCAGTTTTCCGGCCGGTACGCGGTATCAAGCCAGCGATCCGGCCCTCATGACCTGGGTACATGTAACCACGGTCGAGGCAACCCTCTGCGCCTATGAGACCTTCGTGCAACCCCTGACGCCTGAAGCACGGGATCGGTACTGCCAGGAAGCCCGTGCACTGGAGCAGTGGCTGGGACTTCCTTCCGGCACGTTTCCGGAGACGTGGGCGCAACTGGAGGCTTATGTGCAAACCATGCAGGCCCGTGGGGTGCTCTGCGTTACCCCGCCGGCCCGGCAGATGGCGGCGCATGTGCTTGCGCCTGCACGCCAGTGGTGGAGCCAGCCTCTGGTAAAACCCTGGCGGTTGCTGACGCTTGGACTGCTGCCGCCAGACCTGCGCGCTGCGTACGGATTTACCTGGACGGCGCGTGAGGAAAAGGCGTTTCAAAAGCTTGTGGCGGCCATTCGGTGCGGCGTCGCGTGGGCCCCTGCCTGGATACGCATGTGGCCAGAAGCCCGTCGCATGCCCCGGCACGCCAGGTCGGTCGATTGGCAGATAGCGGGATGACCGCTATGCCGCCGGATTCATCAGAATCCTGCTGGCATTCCTGTTGGAAATGTGCTTTCTTAAGGCGCACCATGTAGCCTGCTGAGTGGGATGCGTACGTTTCTATTACAACGCGAACCCAGCGTGGCCGACAACGTCCCCGAGGCGCTGCCAGAAGCAGCAACCCGCATTCTGGAAGGCCTCAATCCGGTGCAGCGACAGGCCGTTGAGGTCACGGAAGGGCCGGTCCTGATCATTGCCGGACCGGGATCGGGCAAGACGCGCACGCTTACGCACCGCATTGCCTATCTGATAGCCACCGGGCGCGCCCGGCCCTATCAGATTCTGGCGCTTACGTTCACCAATAAGGCGGCGCGCGAGATGATGGAGCGCATCGAGCGCCTGGTCGGGACGGAGGCCGCCCGGCACATCTGGATGGGCACCTTCCATGCGATTTTTGCCCGGATTCTGCGCCGCGAAGGGCACCGCATCGGCTATACGCCGAACTTCAGCATTTATGACACGGACGATGCAGAGCGGCTGCTGCGGGAGCTGATGCCGCGCTACCAGATCGATCCCCGTCAGTACAGCCCGCGCACGATCCGGCACCTGATCTCCAGCGCCAAAAACCAGATGATCGGGCCGGAAGCGTATGCCCGCCTGGTGGCTTCGCCTGTGCAGGAAAAAGCCGCCCGGCTGTACGGCCCCTATCAGGAGGCGCTTCGGAAAGCCAATGCGCTTGATTTCGATGACCTGCTGCTCAAGCCCATTGAATTGTTCGAGCAATGTCCTGACGTGCTCCGTCAGTACCAGGAACGCTGGCGCTACCTGCACATCGACGAATACCAGGACACGAATCGGGCGCAGTACGTGCTGGCGCGCAAGCTGGCCGAAGGGCACCGCAACCTGTGCGTGGTGGGCGACGACGCGCAGTCGATCTATGCCTTCCGGGGTGCCGATATCGGCAACATCCTGTCGTTTCAACGCGACTACCCGGACGCCACGGTGATCCGGTTGGAACAGAACTACCGTTCAACGCGCCGCATCCTGAAACTGGCCGAGGCTATCATCCGAAACAACCGGGATCAGCTCGAAAAGCAACTCTGGACTGAAAACCCGGAAGGCGAGCCGATTGTGCTCATTGAGGCGCTTTCGGAGCGCGACGAAGCCCAGAAGGTGGAGCAGCGCATCCGGGACCTGCACGTGCGCTACGGCTACGCTTTTCGCGATTTTGCCGTGCTCTACCGCACCAACGCCCAGAGCCGCTCGCTTGAAGAGGCGCTGCGGCGCGGCGGCATTCCTTACCGCATAGTGGGGGGCCTGTCGTTCTACCAGCGCAAGGAAATCAAAGACGTGCTGGCCTATCTACGGCTGCTGGTCAATCCACACGATGCGGCCAGCCTGCAGCGCGTCATCAACTATCCGGCACGGGGCATCGGGCAGCGCACGCTCGAAGCACTGATGGCCTATGCCCGGCAGCATGGCCTGAGCCTCTGGCAAGCCATTGAACGGGTAGAGGAGGTGGGCCTGCCCGCGCGTGCGCAGAAGGCCGTGCAGGCGTTTCACTTCCTGATCGCCCGGCACGCCGCCCGCGTGACGTCAACGCCGGTGGACGAACTGGCCCGCTCCCTGCTTCAGGAAAGCGGGCTGTTTGACGAACTCCGACGCGAGGGAACGCCCGAAGCGCTTGCCCGCTGGGAAAACGTGCAGGAGCTGCTGAACGCCATTGCGGAATATGTGACCATGGCCGGGGAAAGCGCCACGCTGAGCGGCTTCCTGCAGGAGGTGGCGCTGCTGACCGATCTGGACGAGATGCCCGAGGACAACCGGGTAACGCTCATGACGCTCCACGCCTCGAAAGGGCTGGAATTTCCGGTGGTGTTCATCACCGGGTTGGAAGAGGGACTTTTTCCTCTGGCGCAGGCCACGCAGGACCGCAAAGATCTGGAAGAGGAGCGACGGCTATTTTACGTGGGCGTGACGCGGGCGCAGCGGCACCTGTTTCTCTGCTACGCGCGCAGTCGCTATCGGTACGGCGAACAGCAGCCCAGCGTGCGCAGCCGCTTTCTGGAAGAGCTGGACACCGACGTCATTGTGACCGAGGCAGGTCTCCCCTTCCGCAGAGGCGAAGTGGAGCATCGGTCCTCTCGGACAAGTCGTTCCGGAACGCCAGGGTTTCGGGGGAGCCATTCGCAGCAGCGGGAAGCAACGCGACGCGTGGTGTACGACGAAGGCGTCGGAGAGATTGTACCCGGGGCCTATGTGGAACATCCCATGTTTGGCGAAGGCAAGGTGCTGGCCCTTGAAGGGCAGGGCGAGCAGGCACGGGCCATTGTGTTCTTTCCAGAGGTAGGGCAGAAAAAACTGGTGCTCAAGTTCGCCCGGCTGCGCCGCATCGACTGAGGCAGGCACCACCGATCTATTGCGTTCGCACGTAGATGTACTCCGGTCCGTCGACAGGAACCGAGCTGAGGATGAGCGAATCTTTATTGACGCCCCAGACCAGATAGCTGTCCAGAAAGTCCTGGAGGGACAGGCGGTAGACCAGCGTGTCGTTGCGGTACACCTCGACGATGCCCCCCGGCCGAATGCGGAGCGTTTCGGTGTATCCTGCCGAGCAGGGCGTCTGGACCGAAGGGCCTCCACGGGTGGTGAAATAGACGGTTGTCTTCACCCACTGCCATGTACCCGGGAGTAGCGAGGTATCTGTGAAAAAGCGATTCCAGTTGATCCGGGGGGGCTGTTCATCACATTCCGAAGCCGGCTTTTCGACCGGCGTGCTCGGCTCGATCAGGGCACACCCGGCTATCAGCAGCAAACCAACGCCTGTCGGTAAGGCGATGCGCAGGAGTCGATTCATGGAATACAGGAACCGGTGTGTCTTGAGATATTCCCTTAAATATTAAATGTTTCAAAAGTAAACCGGCAACTAAGCAAGTCCTGGACAGGAGGAGAGACGCAACAGCCGCGCAGGTTCGTCGAGCGCACGGTTCAGGCTCTGTGCAGCCTCGGAGGAGATCCTGGACAGGCGAACGATAATTTTTAAATAGATTATTGCATCATTTTACGCATATCGAATGCAACATCAGGCAAAAAAAAAGATTCCTAACGGATAAGAGTGAGTTCAGAACTGGCGTTGCTTTACAGCGTCTTTTCCAGGGATCGCACCTCTATCTAGCGTACATCCCTGCTGCGCAGCGCAGCGCGCGAGCCATATTGCTCAGGCGGAACGTGCCGATCTGTTCCTTTGCCGGGGATATCGGGCGGCATCTTTATCGCCCGAAAAAGTAGTACAGAATCAGGCCGCCAACCGGAAAGAAGATGATCAGCAGTGCCCAGAGCGCCTTGCTAGAAAAACCACGGGAACTGTTGGCTAGCTCAATGAGCGCTAAAATGTCAAGCACAACGATTACCGTGCCACAGAACCCCAGCGTCCAGATATTTTGCAGCAGGTCAATCAGGTTGGGGCCACATCCGGCCAGTACCACGGTAGTGGCCAGAAGCAGAAGCCATAAAGGTAGACGGCGCATGGTCGATGCTGCGTTCAGTGATGCTTGAAAGAAATCGTGTAGGCCCGAGAAAAGCAAGCTATCGACCGTCCTTTACGCACAGGCTAACAGCCAGGTTACAGGCGGAACCGGAAAAAAACGCATCGGTAGGAAGGCTCCGATGCTGAGGCGATGAGCGTAACTGCTTAAAAAGCATATGCGCATCGGGACGATTGAGCTGGGAGCGCGTCCGCTGTTTCTGGCTCCGATGGAAGACGTAAGTGATCCGCCGTTTCGGCTGCTCTGCAAGCGCTACGGGGCCGACATGGTATTTACCGAGTTCATTTCGTCTGGCGGATTGCTGCACGAAAGCGAGGATGCCGTCAAAAAACTGGACATCTACGACGAAGAGCGGCCCGTAGGCATTCAGATCTTTGGCGGGGAGCTGGAGCAGGTGCGTGAGGCAGCCCGCATCGTTGATCGGATTGGGCCGGACGTGATTGACATCAATTTCGGATGTCCGGTGCGCAAGGTGGTCTGTAAGGACGCAGGTGCTGGCGTGTTGCGTGATTTGAAAAAAATGCGGGCGCTTACAGAGGCGGTAGTTGAGGTAGCCACGCGACCGGTGACCGTTAAGACCCGACTGGGATGGGATGATCGGTCGATCCGAATTCTGGAGGTGGCCCGCATGTTGGAAGATTGCGGTGTGCAGGCGCTGACCGTGCATGCGCGCACGCGCGCGCAGATGTACAAGGGATCTGCGCGCTGGGAATGGCTCCGTCGGCTGAAGGAACTCGGGCTTTCTATTCCGATCATCGGCAACGGGGACGCCACCACGCCCGAAAAGGTCAAGCAGATGTTCGAGGAGACCGGCGTTGATGCGGTGATGATCGGACGGGGCGCCATCGGGAATCCCTGGATTTTCCGGGATGCCAAGCTCTATATGGAAACTGGGGAACTACCGCCTCCACCCTCCTGGGAAGAACGGGTGCGCGTGGTAGCGGAGCATCTGGAGCTAAAGTGCCAGTGGCTGGGCGAACGCAAAGGGGTGCTGGAAATGCGCCGGATGTACGGAGGATACTTCAAAGGATTTCCCGGGGCCAGCCGGTTACGTCAGCTCTTGATGCACAAAGAGACGAAGGCCGAAGTGCTGGAGATCCTGTTGAATTTCCGGCCAGATGACCCCGAAGTGCAGGTGACAGTGCCGCGCACGCTGCAGGCTGTTCCTGTCGTGTTAACAGCCCGTCTGCCTCGCCCAACGCGCCAGAAAGCCCTGGCTGCCGATAAGGCATAAAAGCCGTTATTGATCTTCGCTCCCGACGGCTGTATTATTACACGTACGAATACGTACGGACTAGGCAGGACGTAATTATGGCCAAACGGGAGGTGGCGGCCAGGCGCCCGGAGGAGGGGTTGCAGCTAACACTGGGTGAGTTGCAGCGGCGCATTCAGGATTTCCAACTGGAGTATCTGAAAAACAAAAGTCCGGAGACCGTTGGTACCTACCGGCGGGCCCTGCATGAATTCGAGCGCTGGTTTGCCCGGCAGCGAGGGCAGTTTCGCTTTCGAGTAGCCGACGTGCAGCGCTATAAGCAATATCTGATGCGGGAAAAGAAGCTGCATCAGGTATCGGTTTCGACCTATCTGACGGCACTGCGTCGTTTCTGCCAGTACCTGGTGGATATTGGCCTGCTGGCAGAAAATCCGGCGCGAACGGTCAAAGGTAACCGGCGTCCGTCGAGCCATTCGCGTTCGGTGCTCACGCGCGTAGAAATTGATCAGTTGCTGGCTGTGCTGGAGCAGGACACGTCTCAGATCGGACTGCGCGATCGGGCTATGGTCCATATGATGCTGTTTGCAGGTTTGAGCGAAGTAGAGCTCGTTCGGGCGGACGTGCGCGATCTGGATCAGACGCTGCTGGGCTGGTATCTGCGCGTGCAGGGCAAAGGACACACGGCCAAAGATCAGCAGGTGCCGCTGGATCCGCCGGTAGTGGAAGCGTTGCAGGCCTATCTGAACACGCGCAGGCCGCTGCGCTCGAACGATCCCCTCTTTGTGTCGCATGGGCATCGCTCCGAAGGGCAGCGACTCAATACGCGTTCGGTGCGCAGCCGTATCAGGCAGCATCTGGAAGCAGCCGGGATTACGCGACGGGGGGTGACCCCCCATAGCCTGACGCACACGGCCGCGCTCATCTGGCTGAACCAGGGCATGTCGGTCGAAGAAGTCCGTCGCCGCATGCGCCACGGCACGCTGGAGACCACAATGATCTACTATCGCAAGCAGGGATTGCTTAACCGCGATCCCGAAGAGCTCAAGCGGTTGTTGGGTTAAGGCGCACCGGGCACGCGGCCTCCAATCACGAAAAAGTCATCTACGCGCCAGGCGCAGTCCACATCGACAAAGCCGCTTCGCTCAAGTGCTTTGAGATGGCGATAAAGGGGCAGTACGCCCACGTGGTCACCGATAATCAGATGACCACCTGGCGTGAGGGAATCCCGGATACTCTGCAGGAGCAGCTCGTAGCGGGTTTCGGCCTCGGCTGG
Source organism: Rhodothermus profundi (assembly GCF_900142415.1). Lineage (NCBI taxonomy): Bacteria > Pseudomonadati > Rhodothermota > Rhodothermia > Rhodothermales > Rhodothermaceae > Rhodothermus > Rhodothermus profundi. Next base: position 795,858 of record NZ_FRAU01000001.1, on the reverse strand, counting down.
ATCGGTGCGGTCGGTATCGTGCCGCACCAGCACATGCAGCGCCAGGGAGGCGAGCACGACGTCGTAAGGAGCTCCCGGCAATGGCTCGCCGTCAGGGGTGAGGGTAGCCTGAATGGTCGTAGCGTCCGGGCAGTAGTCGGCTACTTTGTCGTAGGCGATAGCCAGCAGTTCAGCGTCTTGGTCGATCAGCGTCAGGTGGATCAAGGGATAAGCTGAGACTACGGCTGCGGCCGCATTGCCCGTGCCGCAGGCCAGATCGCATACGCGCGTGCCCTCGCGCAGGGGAGGCAGCGCCAGCACCATCTCGTCAATCATCTCCAGAGCCAGCGGCATCCGACGCTCCAGATGCAGATCATACCAGTACCCATCGCGCCAGAAGCCACTGTGCCGCTGCAGGTTTTTGCGCCAGCTTGGGAGGTGCGTCATGGCCGGCTTGCTGAACCGGTTGGTTGGAAGGCGGCTTTTCGACGGCAAGGGGCATGCTCAGGATCCCGAACGGAGCGTCTCAAACAGGCGCTCGGCCACGCGTCCGCTGCGCGATGGAAACCCTTCGGGAAGATGATGATGCAGATACGCCTCGGTGAGTTGCAATAACTCACGCCGGTGCGCCGGACGCAAATGGAGCCGCAGCGCCGTGTCGGGATCCGTGCGGGCCAGAAAGGCAAAGGCGCGCAGCGCAGCCCGCGAAGCGGGCTGGGCCGGCTCCAGATCGGACGAACGCGGCCGCACCTGACCACTGGCAAGAACCAGCTCGCCGCCTTCCGGACCAATCTGCTCGACAAGCACGCGTTCAATACGAGGCGCAAAACCCAACACTGCCGCCAACCGAAGTTGAAACCAGGGTAAGAGGTTCCAGGCGCGGGAGGCGGCCGCGTCGAGCCGGGCCAGCACCTGCCAGAAGGTGTCAAAGAACTCCGGAAGAGGCTCTTCGGGCGGTAGCAACGCCTGGGCCAGCTCCACCATGCGCAGGCTCAGCGTTAATTTTTCCAGATCCCGGCCTAGCGCAGGCAGGTACTGGGCAAAGCTGCTCTCGCTGAGCGTCTGAAGCTCCCGAGTAGGGCGGTAATAGAAAACGACCTGGAGGCAGGCAGGAGGCTGGAGTGTGCCACCGAACCGGCTACCCGGCAAACGGGCCCCTTTGGCCATCACAGACAGCCGTCCCTTTGCCCGTGTGAAGAGCGAGGCAATCAGACTCGTCTCTCCGTAGGGCAACGTGCGCAGGACAATCGCTTCGGTGCGGATAATCATGGGAAGGCAATGCGTGGTGCTTTTTCAGAAACGCATGCTCGGGTAGAAAGTGTCAAAAAAAGCAGCGCGATATCGGCTTACGGCTCCGCGTAATCATTACCTTTAAGAAGCGTATCGCTCCTGTGAAAACGCAACCGCAAACCGGACATGAAGCGACTGTTTGGCTGGCTGTCACGCCTATCGCTCACACGCACCGAAGCAGGCGTGCTCCTGGGATTGCTGGCGCTGCTGCTGGCTGGCCTTGTCTATCGCTGGTGGCACCGCCAGCAGCCCGCACCTCCGCCTACGGCCGAAGAGGCTGCACGTTTTCAGGAAGGAGCCGCTCGGATGCAGCAGGTGCTTGAGCCAGAGCCATTAAATGTGAATACAGCGACAGCCGAAGAGCTGGAGCGTCTGCCCCGTATCGGTCCGGTGCTGGCACGCCGCATTGTCGAATATCGCAAGACACATGGCCCCTTCCGGCATGTTGATGAGCTGGAGGCTGTGCCAGGCATTGGCCCTAAAACGCTGCAGGAGCTCAGGCCCTTGATCAGGGTTGAGTAGCAGGCGGCTCAGACGACGCTTCATCATCGGTACCGTTCGGATGGGCAGTCTGTTGACGTCGTAAATACTCAACGGTAAAACGGTGGGCTGCTTCGTCCTCGCGCTGCAGAAAGCGGTATACAGGCACCAGCAACAGGGCAGCCAGTACCAGAAAGCCAATCAGCGCCCCGAGAATTACCAGGGTATAGTAGTCCATGGCCCTTTGCGTTTGATGACTTAACGGGTTCCTGGAATTAAATGGGCGACAGTATCCCTCAGCGCGCACCACGCCCATGTATGGGAATAGTTCGACAACGCGAAGCGCGCTGCGCTTGTTGCTCTTGACTATGGAGGCCGCACGTCCAGTAAGCGCACAGGAGGAAGCCTGTGAAAAGTAAACCGGCTTTCTGGTCCGCACCCTGTGGGCAAAGGCCAGACGTATCGCTACCAAGTATTTGTACCTCCTCAATGACACGTCGCGCGCTTTTCCGTCCTGGTGGTTTTCCCTCAGAGGGCGCCTGGACCGGCCTGGTTCGGAAAGCAGGCTGAAATAGCTATAGCTGCTCTGGATGACGCATGGCTACGTATGCGGTCGATGCAGAGCGCGTATATCTGACAGGAGTGTCGATGGGTGAGCGCGGCACCTGGTACGCCGCCTACCCCTGGCCGGAACGCTTTGCCACAATTGTACTTATCTGTGAATTTGTTGGGTTTGCAGCATCCGCGCGCGCTGTGTTTGGAACGCTGCCGCCTGCCCAACTGGAAATCCAGGCTGCCGACGATCCCGTAGTGTCGGTAAAGGCCGCCCGTCGGATGGTGGCTGCGTTGCAGGCAGTTGGTGCCAATGCGCAGTACACAGAGTGCGAAGGAGGACATAACGCATAGGACCAGGCCCATGCAGAGAGGCGGCTCATTCCGTAGCTACTTTTCCATCGACGCGCACAAGAAATAATCGTCCGAGAGCTCTGCCTTCTGGTCCGGTGCGGTCGGCAGGCTGTTTCGTTCGTTTCTGGCCTGTCTGGACAGATCCGCGTGGTTTTTTTAGAACTCCACGCGCTGTCCGTCGTTGAGTCGGCATTACCCCGCTTAGCGGCCACCCCCGGTAAATTCGGTTGGAGCGGCCGCCGAGGCCGGTGCAGGCTTCCTCGCACCTGCGTAGGGACAGACCGGAAAGACCGCCTGGGCCTTCGGGAAACAGCACCTGCGCACGGCTAAACCCGGAGCACAAGGGGTGGTCTCAGGTAGTCTATGACGACCTGAAAGCGCAGGGGCAAGGAGCCATAGCCTGCGCGCAGGTCTCGATCTGAAGATGAGTTTCGGAAAGAAAACCTGAGAGACGCATGGTCGAAACGGTTGTACGGGTTGTGGACGTGTATGCCTACCGGCTGGAGAGAGGCCAACCGCGCTTTTTGCTGCTGCGCAGGGCATCCGGGGTCAGCTATGCCGGCCAGTGGCGTATGATCGGAGGGAAAATTCGGCGTGGAGAGGCGGCCTGGCAGACCGCGCTGCGTGAGATCGAGGAAGAAACCGGACAGCAGCCACGCCGGCTCTGGGTGGTGCCTTCGCTGAATGCCTTCTATGAGTGGCAGCACGACCGGGTCAATCTGATTCCAGCTTTTGCCGCGGAGCTGGCCAGTGATCCTGTGCTTGACGACGAGCACGATGCCTTTGCCTGGCTGGACGAGGAGGAAGCCGTCGCCCGGCTACCATGGCCCGAACAACAACGCTTGCTGCGGCTCACGGCCCAGCTGCTGCGTCAGGGCTTGCCGCCGGAAGTTTTTGTATTCGAATGCGAGAATGCTCAATGAAATATTAAATACTATTTTGTTTTAATTTTGCGTATTTACAAAAAGAACACCTATCTTAAGGACAGGTCTGGGATTTGAACCTGTCCTTTTCTATGGAGCGTGAAAAACTGACCCGTCGTGAGCTGCTCCAGCGGCTCAGTGCATTAGCTGGCGGATTGATCCTGACCGGTCCTATTTCTGGGTGTGCAGGTTTCTGGCAGCGTGAGCCCGCGGTTCCGGTTGATAGCTGGCACAAAGGAGTCTGTCGGTTTTGCGGAACCGGTTGTGGGATTATGATCGGCGTGCGCGATGGCCGGGTCGTGGACATCAAAGGGGATGAGTATGCCCACAACCGCGGGCGGCTTTGTGTCAAGGGCGTTTTAAACCGCGAGATTCTCTACGTTCGCGACCGGGCGCTTTATCCTATGATCCGCCGCAATGGGCGGTTGGAGCGGGCTAGCTGGGACGAAGCCATGGACCTGGTGGCCCGGCGCTTTCGGGAGGCCATTGACCGCTACGGCCCCGACAGTGTGGCTTTTTATGGCAGCGGTCAGCTCTTCACAGAAGAAAGCTATACGGCGAACAAGCTTTTCAAGGCCGGCATAGGCACGAACAACGTGGATGGCAATCCCCGGCTGTGCATGGCTTCCGCAGCCGCCGGATACATTTCGGTTTTTGGAAAGGATGAGCCCCTGGGCTGCTACGAAGACATTGACGCGGCCACGTGCTTTTTCATTACCGGCTCTAACACGGCCGACTGTCATCCTATCGTCTGGGAGCGCGTGCTCGACCGCAAGCGGAGTCGGCCCGAGACGGTAATCATTGTGGTGGATCCGCGCCGCACGCGCACCGCCCGCCATGCCGACTATCACCTGCCCATTCGGCCGGGGACCGATGTGGCGCTATATAATGCCATGATTTATGAGTTCATCCGGAACGGTTTTATCGACCAGGACATGGTCGAAAACTATCTGACGTTCCGGGAGGGCAATGCGCCGCGCACTTTTGAAGATTTAAAGCGCCATGTAGCTCAGTACGCGCCCGAGCGGGTTGCGTCAATCTGTGGCATTGATGCCCGGCTGATCGAGGAAGTGGCTTACCTGTTTGCGGCCTCCGAAGCCACCATGTCGATCTGGACCATGGGGCTGAATCAGCAGGCGCAGGGGACGGCAGCCAATCGGCTGATCAACGCCATGCACTTGCTTACAGGGCATATCGGACGTCCGGGCGCTACTCCGTTTTCACTGACCGGGCAGCCCAATGCAGGGGGAGGCGTGCGTGACACGGGTGCCCTGGCGCATGCACTGCCCAACGGGCGTGTGGTGACAAATCCGAAGCATCGAGCGGAGATGGAAGATCTGTGGGGCGTGCCGCGCGGGCGCATTAGCCCGAAGCCCGGTTATCATGCGGTGGCCATGTTTGAGGCCATGCGGCGGGGGGATCTGAAGTGCGTGCTCATCATGGGCACCAATCCGGCGCAGTCGCTTCCGCATGCCGATCGCTATCGGGAGGCAATGGCACGCACATTTCTGGTGGTAGCGGATGCGGTTTATCCTACCGAAACGACGCAGTTTGCGGACGTCTTTCTGCCAACAGCTATGTGGGTGGAGAAAGGCGGGGTCTACAGCCAGTCGGAGCGGCGCTACCATCTGGTACCCAAGCTCGTCGATCCGCCGGGCGAAGCGCGCTCAGACCTGGAGATCCTGATCGAGCTGGCCGATCGGCTGGGCTATGGGGAGCTGATCAAGGCGCGCACGCCAGAGGCCATCTGGGATGAGTGGCGGCAGATTTCGGCCCATTCGCCGTACAATTTTGCCGGGATTACGTACGAGCGGCTCAAAAAAGAACGGGGGATTCTCTGGCCGGCGCCTACTGAGGATCATCCAGGAACCTGCCGCCGCTACGTGCCAGGCGAAGATCCAATGGCAAAGGGTACGGGCCGTTTTGACTTCTATGGACGACCTGACGGACGGGCCGTCGTTTTTCTGGAGCATCAGAAGCCGCCAAGTGATCCGCGCACGGATGCGTATCCGCTGACGCTGGTTACCGGACGCGTCTATGAACACTGGCATACGCTGACGCTAACCGGTAAGCTGAAAGAGCTGGAAGATATTACCACCGACTTCCTGGTAGTGCACCCCCGAGATGCACATCGCTATGGCATTCGCGATGGGGAACCGGTACTGGTCGAAAGTCGACGCGGGCGGGCCGTGTTGCAAGCGCGCGTAAGCACGGATATTACACCGGGCGTTGTGTTCGCGCCGTTCCATTCGCCCGAAGCATTGGTCAACCGGGTGGTCAATCCTACGGTCGATCCTATTTCCAAAGAACCGGCCTTTAAGGAGAGTGCTGTGCGTATTCGGCCAGTCTCTCCGGCGGCCTGAAACCTTGGGGAGCGTCATGATTCGTTTGCACCGCATACTTCTGCTGGGGCTGTTGATCGGGTGGCCCCGTCTGGCCTGGGCTGCAGAAGGCGAAATGCCTGGAATAACCTCGGCCGAACTGTTTCGGATCGTTGGCATTGTTGCAGCCCTGCTGGGCATTGGATGGCTGGTGCTGAGTCACTGGGTGCTGCGCGACCGGCTCCCGCGTCCTTTCTACCACTGGGCTATGCTGCTGGGCCTCTTTGCGTTGCCGGCTCTGGCATTGATGGGGGCTTTCGAGTTTGTGTTTGAGGAAACAAAGACCGTAGCGTCCTGCAATTCGTGCCATGTGATGGAACCCTTTGTGCAGGATCTGCAGGATCCGCACAGCGCTACCCTGGCGGCCCGTCACTACCGCAACAAGTGGATTCCAGAAAACCAGTGCTATGCCTGCCATACGACGTATGGTTTGCATGGCTCTCTGGAAGCCAAGCGCGATGGTATCCGGCACTGGCTGCTCTACGTAACCCGCAGTTGGGAAGAACCCATTCAGTACAGCGGATCGTATCCAAACGTCAACTGTCTGAACTGTCATGGCGAAACAGATGCGTTCCAGCGGGTGCCCACGCATGGAGCGCTTCTGACCGATTTGCGGGCAGACCGGGTCGCCTGCACGAGTTGCCACGGTCCTCCTCACCCGACTCCGCCTGAGCGGGCGCGTCTGCTTTCGTCAGCTACTCCTGTGCCATCGTCGGGTAAGATGCCATGAATGCTACGGCTTCGGTCGATCGGTTACTGCGCACGGCGGTTGTGCTGGCCATCATTGGCCTGAGCTGCCTGCTGGTGTTGCTGCTTAGTGGTTTTGCAGCCTGGAGCGTCGGTATCGGTGTGTTTCTGGGCGTGCCGTTGCTTGTGGCTGCGCTGGTGCTCTACGTGCTTGTAGTGATTCGCGACCTGAGGCAGCGCGGCGCGCTCTGAAGCGGCCGGATCAGGTGGGCCGGATCGGGCGTTCGAGACGGGCTGTTGCTGTGGATTGGTTGGCGTATGGGGACGCTCGTCCGGCTCAATGCGTACTTCTGGAAGTACCGACGGCTGTTCGGCCCGGGACTGCTCTGCGCTATTGCTTCGGCGTTGTTTGCGATGCTGGCGCCGGGGGTTGTCCGCCAGGCAGTGGACAGCATTCCGCGCTTTGTTGCCTACTACCGGGCGGTCGAAGGGACGTCTGCACAGCCTTTCTTCTACGCGTATGTGGTAACAGGCTTGCTTTTCTACAGCGGCGTCATTCTGGGATTGAGCCTGCTCAGCGGACTGTTCACGTTCCTGATGCGCCGGACGCTCGTGGTGGCCTCACGGCACATTGAGTACGACCTTCGCAACGCGCTGTATGAGCATCTGCAACGATTGCCGCCAAGCTTCTATCGGAAATTTTCTACCGGCGACGTGCTCACGCGTGCTACCAGCGATATCGAACAGGTGCGGCGCTATGTAGGACCGGCGGTTATGTACGCTGCGCGAGCGGTGGTGCTCATGGTGGCCGCCATTACGGCCATGCTCTTGATCTCGCCCGAGCTGACGCTCTACACGTTGCTCCCCATGCCGCTGCTGGCTGGAGGCGTCTTCTGGGTGGCACACCAGGTGCATCGGCGCAGCGATGCGTTGCAGGCGCAGTACGCACGGCTGACCAGTCGCGTGCAGGAGGCGCTCAACGGCATTCGTGTGCTGAAGGCCTACACGCGCGAAACGGCCGAGGCGCGCGCTTTTGATGCCGAAAGCGAAGCCTATCGTCGTCGCATGCTCGACCTGGCGCGCGTCGATGCCTTCTGGTCGCCGATCTTTATTCTGCTAACGGGTATGGCCACCATCCTGGTCGTATGGAAGGGGGGACAACTGGCAATGGCCGGGGCTATTACCATCGGTAACATTGCCGAGTTTATCATTTATGTAGCCTTGATGACCTGGCCCGTAGCATCGGTCGGATTTGTTCTATCCATGGTGCAGCGCGCCTCGGCTTCCATGAACCGACTGGCTGAGATCTTTGACACCGAGCCTGAAATTCGAGACGATCCGGCCTGGACGGACACTTCCATTTGCCATATCGAAGGACGTATCACGTTCAAGCATGTGTATTTCCGTTATGAAGAGGACGGGCCATGGGTTCTGGAAGACATCAACTTTGATCTGCCGGCTGGTGGCGTGCTGGGCATTGTCGGACGAACCGGCGCGGGCAAAACCACGTTGGTGGAGCTCATCCCGCGGCTGATTGAGCCGGTGCAGGGGGTCGTAGAGATTGACGGACGCGACGTGCGGCGCATTCCGCTGGCTCTGCTGCGCCGCGCCATTGGTTATGCCCCACAGGATGTGTTTCTCTTTAGCGATACAGTAGCTGCCAACATCGCCTTTGGCGAACAGGAAACCGACCTTCGCCGTATTGAAGAAGCCGCCTGCGAAGCAGACTTGCTGGAGAACGTGCGGCGCTTCCCACATGGCTTTGAAACGTTTGTCGGAGAACGAGGCATTACGCTGTCGGGCGGGCAAAAACAACGCACGGCCATTGCGCGGGCGCTGATCCGTCGCCCACGCATTCTCATTCTGGACGATGCACTCTCGGCCGTCGATACAGAGACAGAGCGGCGCATCCTCCGGCAGCTCCGGCGGCACTACGGCAAGCGCACAGTTGTGATAGTCAGCCATCGCATTTCGGCGGTGCAGGAAGCCGACCTGATCCTGGTACTGGATGAGGGACGGATCGTGGAACGGGGCACGCATACGGAACTGCTCAAGCAAAACGGTCTATACGCCCGCCTGTATCGGCAGCAGTTGCTGGAAGAGGAGTTGAAACAACTGTAAGTAACCGTCGTGGAGCTTTTCATTATTCCGCTGGGAACCGCCTCGGCCATTCCTACCCGCACGCGGCATCTGTCGTCGGTAGCCCTGTGGCGGGCCGGCCGCCTGCTGCTGTTCGACTGTGGCGAGGGCACGCAGTACCGGTTACTGGCAGCCCATCTCAAATCCTCACGTCTGGAGGCCATCTTTATCACCCATTTTCATGGGGATCACTTTTACGGGCTGTTTGGCCTGTTGGCCACGCTGAGTATGGTGAACCGCACGGATCCGCTGGTCGTGGTAGGACCCGAAGGAATCGGAAAGGTGATCGAATCGGTCCCCGGTCTGTCAGCAAAAGAGCGCGGCTTCCCGATCCGTTATGTAGAGCTGGCGGAAGATGTTACGCACGCTGTAGTGTTTGAGACGCCCGAGTACGTTGTAACGGCACGGCCCGTAGAGCATCGGGTATTTACCGTAGGGTATCGGTTTGAGGAACGCATGCGTCCCGGGCATCTGGACGTGGCGCGGGCCCAGGCGCTTGGCGTGACCGACCCTGCGCAGTACCGGGCTCTGAAGGAAGGACAGCCGGTCTGGGCACGCAACCGCTGGGTACGTCCCGAAGAGGTAGTAGGGCCGCCTATCCCGGGCCGTACGTTTGCGTACCTGACCGACACCCGTCCCTGTGAAAACGGCCGTCTGCTCGCCGAAGGGGTCGACCTCCTGTACCACGAAGCGACCTTCGGGGATGAGCACCGCGCGCTGGCGATCGAACGAGGGCACGCAACGGCCCGCGAGGCAGCCGAATTGGCTCGTGCAGCCGGCGCCCATCGGCTGCTGCTGGGACACTTCAGCGCTCGTTATGAGGATCCGTCGCCGCTGGTAGCGGAAGCCCGCATCATCTTTCCAAACACGGAAGCAGCCGAAGAATTGAAGCGCTACGCCGTGCCGCTCCACAATCCACGACAGGCTTCTCTGCAGGAAACGGCCAACGTGACCGATAGCCGTGGACGATAAAACAGCACGCGACGAGGCGCCCGGGTTAGACCGCCGACTCCTGTGGCGACTGGCCAGCTACCTGTGGCCCTATAAGGGCTGGGTGGCCCTGGCCTTCTGCACGGTCATGGCTGAAGCGTTTCTGGGACCTCTCCGACCCAAGCTGGTCCAGGTAGCCATCGACCAGCACATCGTAGCCGGCGACTGGAACGGACTGCAACAGATTATCCTGTTGCTGATCGGCGTGCTCGTCGTGGAAGCTGCACTGTCGTTCGTGAACGACTACCTGACCCAGTGGATTGGCCAGCAGGCGATCTACGACATCCGCACAAAAGTTTACCGGCACATCCAACGCCAGTCGCTGCGCTTTTTTGATCGCACGCCGGTGGGGCGGCTCATCACGCGCGTTACGAACGACGTGGAATCGCTCAGCGATATGCTGTCGGCCGGCGTGGTGCGCATCCTGGGCGATCTGTTCCGGATCGTGTTCATCGCGTATTTCATGTTTATGCTGGAGTGGCGACTGGCGCTCGTAACGCTCTCGGTCATGCCGCTTATGGTCGTAGCAGTCGCCTGGTTTCGGCGCAAAGTGCGGGCGCAGTACCGGGAAACGCGCCGGCAGATCGCCCGCCTGAACGCCTTCTTGCAGGAGCACATCAGCGGCATGAAGATCGTGCAGCTCTTCAATCGAGAGGCCGAGGAGCTGCGTCGCTTCCAGGCCATTAATGATGCGCACCGCCAGGCTCAGATCAAGACGGTCTTTTACTTTGCCCTGTTCTGGCCGGTTGTGCAACTGGTTGCTGATGCAGCACTTGGACTGGTGCTCTGGGTAGGAGGCATGCGGGCACTTGATGGTACGCTGACGCTCGGCGTGCTCATTGCGTTCATTCAGTACGTGCGGCAGTTCTTCGAACCGATCCGCAACCTGTCGGACCAGTACAACATGCTGCAGAGCGCCATGGCGGGCGCAGAGCGCATCTTTGGCCTGCTCGACCAGGATACGGCGCTGCCTGAGCCTGCTCAACCTGTGCGTATCCAACGCCTGCGCGGCCGCATCGAATTCCGAAACGTCTGGTTCACCTACGACGAACAGCCCGCCGACGGACAGGAACCTAACTGGGTGCTACGCAACGTATCCTTTACGGTCGAACCCGGTCAGCATGTGGCCATCGTAGGGGCAACCGGCGCTGGCAAAACCACCATCATTAACCTGCTATTGCGTTTCTATGACGTGCAGCGTGGCCAGATCCTGGTGGACGGCCATGACGTGCGCACCTATGCGCTGCATGATCTACGCCGACACATTGGTCTGGTGTTGCAAGATGTGTTTCTTTTCTCCGGTACGGTGCTGGACAACATCACGCTGGGCGATCCGTCTATTCCCTTTGAAAAAGTGCAGGAAGCCGCTCGGCTGATCGGTGCCGACCGGTTTATTGAACGATTGCCCCACGGGTACCATCAGGACGTGCGCGAACGCGGACTGACACTCTCGCATGGTCAACGCCAGCTCCTGTCGTTTGTGCGGGCGCTGGTCTATGATCCCGAAGTACTGGTACTCGACGAGGCCACCTCCAGCGTCGATACCGAGACCGAACAGCTCATTCAGCGCGCCATGGAAACGCTGCTGCGCGGTCGCACAGCAATTATCATCGCCCACCGACTCTCCACCATCCAGCACGCCGATCAAATCCTGGTGATGCATCGCGGCGAAGTGCGGGAGCAGGGCACCCATCAGGAACTCATGGCCCGCGATGGACTCTATCGTCGGCTCTACGAACTGCAATTCCTGGAACAGACGCGCTCAGCCGCCTGACCCATCTTGTATTCCTGGAACAGAGCTTGTATCCTTGTGTCATTGCCTATCGGCGAAAAACGATTTATCGAAAAAACATGGCGCGAAACGAAGCCAGACGATTCCTGCCGCCCGAGGAGCGCATGGCAGCACTAATGCGGGCGCTGGGCCATCCGGCGCGCATCGCTATCCTGAAATTGCTGGCTGAGCGCGGGACCATGCCCTGCTTTGAGCTGGTGGAGGAACTGCCGCTGGCGCAGGCTACGATTTCGCAGCATCTACGCACGCTGCGAGAAGTAGGACTGATTACCTTCCAGGCAGAAGGACCCCGTTCCTACTATCGCATTTGTCCCGAAGTGCTGCAGGAACTGGACCGGGCGTTTCGTTTCCTTATGATCCAGCTTCGCCCCGCTTTTTCGCCTGAATCGGGTTTGCCCCCTCAGGTGGCCTGAAGGGAAGCAATCGTTTCTTTTGAGGAGGTAATGGAGGGCTGGCTGCGGATGCTGCCCGGGCCTGGAAAGCAAAGCTGCGAATTTTTTCCCTGCTTCCTTTATATTGCCCTCCAACGTTTGGCTGAAGAAACGTTCAGGCAGCTCCTTACCCGCCGTTGAATCGTCTGGAGCGATGTCGTCGCCTGGGATTGTCGTAGCGTTGCACAACGTGCACAAGCGTTTTGGCGCGCGCGAGGTGTTGCGGGGACTGTCGCTGGAGGTCGAGGAAGGCACCTCGGTGGTGGTCATGGGCGGCTCGGGTACGGGCAAGAGCGTGCTGCTCAAGCACATTGTACGGCTGCTCGTGCCCGACCGCGGGGCCGTCTGGGTGTTTGGGCAGCGGGTGGACCGGCTGGAGGGCGAAGCGCTCGACCGCCTGCGCCTGTCGATCGGCTATCTGTTCCAGAGTGGGGCGCTATTTGACTCGATGACCGTCTTTGAAAACCTGAATTTTTTGCTGGAACGCCATACAGCGCTTAGCCAAGCGGAACGGCGGGACCGCATTCTGGAGACGCTCAATTGGGTCGGATTGTACCATACCGCGCCCCAGTATCCAGCCGAACTTTCGGGCGGACAGCGCAAACGGATTGCCCTGGCGCGGGCCATCATCCTGGAGCCAAAGCTGCTGCTTTATGATGAGCCAACTACCGGACTGGATCCGGTGTCGGTGCGGACCGTCTCGGAGCTGATCGTGCGGTTGCGCGATGAACGGGGCATCACCTCCATCGCCATCACACACGACCTGCTCTGTGCGGAAATCATTGCCGACCGTGCTCACTTCTTGCACGAAGGGCGCATCCTGATGAGTGGGACCCTGGACGAGCTGCGGCGGTCTGATCACCCGGTGCTGCGCAACTTCTTTGGAACCTGACGAATTCAAACCTTGCGGCACAGCTTTTTCTGGGCAATCATTCACTAACCAGGGACCATCATGTCGCGGGAAGCACGGGTCGGACTGCTGGCGCTGGCGGGCATCGCGTTGTTTGTTGCCGCGTTGTTTGCGATTGCAAATCGCTCGTTTCTCTTGAGCGATACGTTCCTGCTGCGCGCGCGCTTTAACCGGGTGGCCGGACTGGTACCCGGCGCACCGGTGCAGTTTCAGGGGGTGAACGTAGGCCGCGTTGAGGCCGTGCAGTTACCTCCAGAGCCGGGCGGGCAGATTGAAGTGACCATGGCGATCAAGGAGGAAGCCCGCCGGGTCATCCATACGCGAACCCAGGCCCAGATTAAAAGTGAAGGGCTGGTTGGTCAACAGATTGTAGTGCTGGTCAATCCACCGGGCGTTCAGGGAGAACCGGTCTCTGAGGGAGATCTGATTGTGGGAGTCGATCCCTTCGATCTGTTTGAAATCACAGACCGAACGCTGGCTTCGGTGCAGCGCTTTGAGGATGCGGCCAATGCGTTTCGGCAGATTATGCTCGACGTGCAGGCCGGGGAAGGGACGCTGGGTAAACTGATCTATGACCCGACGCTCTACAACGAGTTTGTGGCTACCACGAACGAAACGCGGCGCGTGCTGAACAATCTGGCCAACAATGCCGAAGCGCTGGTGGCGCTGGCTGAAGAGGCGACGCAGGGCGTGCAGTCGATCCTGAACAAAATCGACCAGGGAGAAGGTACCATGGCCCGCATGCTAAACGATCCAGCGTTGTATGAACGACTGCTGGCCACGGCCGACACGCTGCGTCAGGTGGCTTCTGATTTGCGAGCGATCACCGGCGCGGCAGAGAATGCGGCCAACTGGGGAGCGCTCGGCGCCTACCGATTCGCCGAATTGATGGAAGCCGCCAAGCATAACTGGCTTTTCCGCCGGTATTTTGAGGAACGCGGGTACATGGAACGAGCGCCCTTCGAGGTCCGGGAACGCGCAATTGAGCAGGCCTATCGGCAGTTGCAGGCGCGCATGCGGGAGCTGGACGCCTGGGAGCGACAATTGCAACAACGCGAAGCCCGATTGAAAGCCCTGGAAACTCGTCTGTCGGCCCTGGCCGACTCGTTGCGCAGCACGAACGGACGTTAAAGGGTAGCTATATGACACCTCCCAAGTTCACACCGAGTGATTCAGACGAACCGCGGCTGGGGCCGTTTGAGACGCTCCTGCTGGGAGGCGGCCTGGCACTGTTTCTGGCGTTGCTCTATGAGCTGCGCGAGTTTCTCAATCCGTTGCTGATCGCCATGGCCGCGCTGATCCTGCTCTGGCCGCTGCGGCGCTATCGATCCGTTCGGGCCCTGCTACGTTCGGGCGGCTTTCTGTTGCTATTCTGGGTGCTAAGCCAATTGCAGAGCGTTTTGCTGCCATTTGTCGTGGCCTATCTGCTGGCGTACCTGACCAATCCGCTGGTCGATTTGCTGGAGCGCCGGCTGAGCGTGCCCCGGTGGGTCTCGGCCTGGGCGGTTACGATCCTGGTGGTCGGGGTAATTGGCGCGATGCTGCTCTGGCTGGTACCGGCCATTGTCGGCCAGTTAATCGAACTCTTGCGTCAGTTGCTGGACAGCATGGCGCAACTGCGGCAATGGCTGCATGAAAGCCCGCTGTTGGATCGGCTTGAAGAAGTGCTGCCGTTTGATCGCCAGGCGCTGATTCAGCAACTGACAGCGTTTTTGCAGGCGCAGCTCAATACGCTGACGGAGAAACTGCCCGGGACGCTAGCTGCGCTGGCGCAGTCTATTGGTTCGTTGCTGGGGGTTCTGACGGTGCTGGCGATCCTGCCCATGTTAATCTTCTATACCCTGAAGGACTATCCGCGGCTGAGCCAGGCGCTCATCAATCTATTCCCGAAGCACAACGGACGTCGCGACTATCTGATGTACGCTGGCACAGTGGTCGGCAATTATCTTCGCGGCCAGGTTCTGATCAGCTTGATTGCCGCTTTCAACGTATCGGTGGCGCTGGTGATTTTCGATGTGCCCTTCGCCCTGCTGATTGGTCTGCTGGCCGGCGTGCTGAACCTGATTCCCAACCTGGGCGCTGTGCTGACCAACATCATTGCCCTGCTGATCGCCTTGCTCTTTGGGGATCCTCCCTGGCTGGATGCGGTCATTGTAACGGCCGTGCTGCTCGGACAGGGGTTGCTTGAGGCCAGCGTCCTTTCTCCGCACATCCTGAGCCACCAGGTGGGGCTGCATCCGGTGTTGATTCTGCTCTCCCTGTTCGTATTTGGATACTTCCTGGGCGCCTTCGGCCTGCTTATCGCCGTGCCCACCACCGCCATCATGGTGGGCTTCTACCAGAGCTACCGAGAAGCCCGCGAGAAGCTGGCCGTTTCGACTCCTTCTGAAGCTACCAGCGTGGCTGAATAGGGGTTATGGCCGAAAAGCACGTACCCATCCGCTCCTGCGTAGTCTGCCGCACGAGGCGCCCCAAACACGAGCTGGTGCGCATTGTGCGGCGGCCGGACGGTCGCGTCGAGCTGGACCCCGAGCAGAAGAAGCCCGGCCGAGGAGCCTACCTGTGTCCGCGTCCTGCCTGCTGGAACCTGAAAAAAGCCTTTCCCCGGTTGCAGCGGGCATTGCGCACGGAGCTTGATGCCGAAGCCCGCGCCGCGCTGGCTGCCTGGGCCGATCGCGTGCAGCAACGTGTGGCGGAACGCAGCGACGCATAGCCGCCCCATGTCTGGAAGGAGATGACGAGGCGTCGGGGGAGAGAAGGCTCACGTGGATCCTGACACGGCAGACGGCGTGGAAGGCCGCCGCAGACGTGCAGAAGTCCCATGCGATTCACCCTGGAATACGTCGATTCCGAAACGCGGGCGCGGGCCGGACGGCTCGAAACGCCGCATGGCGTGGTTGAGACGCCCATGTTCATGCCGGTGGGCACGGTCGGTAGCGTGAAGGCGGTCGGTCCCCGGGAGCTACGCCAGGACATAGGAGCGCAGATCATCCTGGGCAATACGTACCATCTCTACCTGCGACCCGGTCTGGAGGTGCTGCGGCAGGCCGGCGGTCTGCACCGCTTCATGGGCTGGGACGGTCCCATCCTGACCGATTCGGGAGGGTTCCAGGTCTTTTCGCTGGCGGCCCTTCGCAAGCTGACGGAAGAAGGCGTCTGGTTTCAGAGCCACCTGGACGGTTCCCGCCATCTGTTTACCCCCGAAGGGGTTGTGGATTACCAGCGGGTGATCGGGGCTGACATTATGATGGTGCTGGACGAGTGTCCGCCAGGCGATGCTTCCCTGGAAGCAGCACGTCGGGCGCACGAACTGACGCTCCGCTGGGCCGAGCGTAGCAAACGGCGCTTTGAAGCAACCCGGCCGCTTTATGGCTACGAACAGGCCCTGTTTGCGATTGTGCAGGGAGGAGTCTTCCCGGCGCTTCGGCGGGCTTCAGCTCGTGCGCTGGTGGACATGAATTTTCCCGGCTATGCCATCGGCGGGCTTTCGGTGGGGGAGCCTGCCGAGCGCATGTACGAAATGGTCGAAGTCGTCACCGAAATTCTTCCGGTAGAGCGGCCGCGTTACCTGATGGGGGTCGGTACGCCTGCTAATCTGCTGGAGAATATTGCGCGCGGCGTGGATCTGTTTGATTGCGTGATGCCCACTCGGAACGGGCGCAACGGCACCCTCTTCACAACAGAAGGAATCCTGAACATCCGCAACCGAAAGTGGCGGACCGATTTTTCACCGCTGGATCCCGGACTGGACAGCTACGTTTCGCAGACTTTTACAAAAGCGTATGTGCGGCATCTCTTTCAGGCAGGTGAAATTCTGGGGCTGCACCTTGCGACGCTTCAGAATTTGAGTTTTTATCTGTGGCTCATGCGAGAGGCCCGCCGGGCCATTCTGGAAGGGCGCTATCGAAGCTGGATGGCCGAAATGCTGCCGCGCGTCAGCCGCCGGTTATGAGGCCGAACCGTCCTGGCAGACGGGGCGTTAGACCAAAACATGTGGAGCTGGCATCCTGCAAGCGCTATGCCCCGGCAGTTTGACATCCCTGTTTTTTATCGCAGTCCGATCATCTCGCGCGTCAAGGAGGCGCGTCGCCGCCAGGATCCGCGCAAGAAAGACTTTTCGCCGACGGTACTGGACTTTGGACCGGTCCGTTTCAAGCTAGCACGGCATTTCGGATTTTGCTACGGGGTGGAGCAGGCCGTCGAGATTGCCTACCGGGCGCTGGAGGAAAATCCGGGCCGACGGATTTTCCTGCTCTCGGAGATGATTCATAATCCTCACGTCAACCGCGATCTGGAGCAGCGCGGCGTGCGTTTTCTGCGAACAACCCGAGGCGAGCAGCTCATTCCGTTCGACGTGCTCCGGTCTGACGATATCGTGATCATTCCTGCCTTTGGCACAACCCCTGAAATCGAAGCCGAACTGGCTGCCCGAGGCGTGGACGTGCGCCGCTACGACACAACCTGCCCGTTTGTTGAAAAGGTCTGGAAACGCAGCAGCCAGCTTGGCCAGCGTGGCTATACAATTGTGATCCACGGCAAACGCTATCATGAAGAGACGCGCGCAACGTTTGCACGCGCAGCGCGCGAGGCACCGGTAGTGGTGGTGCGCGATCTGGAAGAGGCCACCGACCTGGCGCGTGTCATTCGAGGTGAGGCGGATCGCTTCTTTTTTTACGAACGGTTTCATGATCGTTATTCGGAGGGGTTTGATCCAGAACGCGATCTGGAGCGCATTGGGGTGGTCAACCAGACCACCATGCTGGCCACGGAAACGCAGGCCATTGCGGACCTGCTGCGTCAGGCAATGATCGACCGGTATGGCCTGGAAAATCTGCACGAACATTTTGCCGACACGAGCGACACGCTCTGCTATGCCACGCACGAAAACCAGCAAGCCACGCGGGCGCTCATCGAATCGGGCGGCGATCTGGCGCTGGTTGTAGGCGGCTACAACTCCTCGAACACAAGCCATCTGGTGGAGCTGTGCGCAGCGCGCATGCCCACCTACTTCGTCAAAGGACCGGAAGAGCTGCTTTCGCCCGAGCGCATCCGGCATTACGACCTGGAGGCGGGCACCGTTCGAGAATCCGAAAACTGGCTGCCGGTGCATCGGCCGGTCGATATTGTACTGACCGCCGGGGCCTCGTGCCCGGATGCCCTGCTGGAAGCCGTGTTGCAGCGTGTGCTGACGTGGTTTGAGCCGGTGCGGCCGGTAGACGAAGTGCTGGCTCCTTATCTGGAAGCTCTGGTCTGACCCTGCATGAGCTGGTACGAAGACTGGTTCAACCAGGATGAATACGAGCTGGTCTATCACCGACGCGACGAACGCGAAGCCGAGCAGGTGGTGGACCTGATCGAGCAGTTGGCGCAACCCGCACCGGGAAGTGAAATTCTGGACGTAGGGTGTGGGCGTGGGCGCCACGCCCGCGTGCTGGCGCGACGCGGCTACCGGGTGACCGGCATCGATGTCGCTGAGCGCGCGCTCCAGATTGCACAGGCGCGTGCCGCAGCCGAAGGCCTGTCAAACGTCCGCTTCGTCCGGCACGATATGCGCAATCCGTTCTGCCAGGCCTGCTTCGACGGCGTCGTTAATCTGTTTACCGCCTTCGGCTTTTTCGAAGAAGACGCGGATCACTTTCGGGCTATTCGGGCTATGGCAACGGCGCTGCGGCCTGGCGGCTGGCTGGTCCAGGATTTCCTGAACGCGGACTATGTGCAGCGCTATCTGGTCCCTCGCGATCAGGAGCAACGCAGCGGCATTGAAGTCATTCAGGAACGCTGGATCGAAAACGGACGGGTCAACAAGCGCATTCGCCTGCGCCGGGATGGACAGGAGCAGATTTTTTACGAGTCGGTCCGCCTGCTTCGCCTCGAAGATTTTCAACAGCTTTACCGAGCCGCTGGCTTGACGCTGGAAGCGACGCGAGGCGACTATGCAGGAGGGCCCTTTACGCCGGACAGTCCACGGCTGATTCTGTATGCGCGAAAGACTGCGGCATAGCTGGCTGCTGGTACTGGTAGGATTGCTCGGGTGCGATCTGTTTGCGCCGCGTGAGCCTGAGGCACCTGTGGCAGAAAGCGGTACGTTTCTGCAACCCGATACGCCAGAACGCGTGGTGCAGAATCTGCAGGCCGCTATTGCGGAGCAGAATGCGGGCAACTATGTGCGCTCGCTGGCGGAGCCGTTTACGTTTATCCCGACCGCTACGGCGCAGAGCCGCGACCCGGCGCTATGGGCTGGCTGGAATCGGGCGCGGGAAGAGCAGTACTTCACGGCCATGGTAGCGGCCGTGTCTCCTTCGGCAACGCCGCAGCTACAGCTCTCCAACGAGCGAGCCAGCTTCGACAGCGAGCGTCGTTATGTACTGGAGGCATCCTACCGGCTCACGGTACCCCACACGCATCCAGACGCTCCGACTATTGTCGAAGGGCGGCTGATCTGGGAAATTACGCAGCAACCTAGCGGACTCTGGGCACTGGAACGCTGGACCGATCGCCAGCAGGGCGACGTGCCTTCGTGGAGCGACCTGAAGCGGGCCTTCATTAACTGAGCGATGTCCCCCTGTCGGGCAGGGCTGGGCGCACGGCTCGGGCTGTAGGCTGAGAACGCGCTTCCGGCCGTCGCCAGAGCGGGACCGACGAGCAGGGCTCGCCGTACATCACCTTGCGGGCCACCTGCTGGAGGTGATGCACCGCCTGCACATAGGCATCGACCGGTACAACCCGACTGGCACACCCCTTGACCACTACAATGCGATCCCGATACGCTGACCAGTCTTCGCGTTCCAGGGCCCGGACGAAATAATTGCGCAGCAGATCGTCCCGCCGTCCAAAAGCCACCGAACGGGCAATACCGTGCAATCTGGTGGCAACCAGCATGTAGGCCCAGATGGGGACGATCGCCTCCGTCGAGCAGTAGATCGCCACATGCTGATCGGCATACTGCGACCAGTCGTGCGCTTGCACCTGCTGACGAAACGGTTTTTCACGTAAGATCAGGCCTTCCTCTAGAAAAGGAGCCAGGTCCAGCTCCACAATCGGATGCCCATCCCAGAGAGCTTCCAGGTTGTAAACAACGATGTCGCTCTGAGCTACACGATTAACAATTGGCTCCATGGTCGGCAACGGTCAGGTGGAAGACGGTACAGCCAGGCTCTGACGCAACTGGCGAATCGCGGTGGTCAACTGGTCGAGGGCGTAGTCAATGTCAGTCTCTGTGGTGAACCGACCCAGGCTGATGCGAATTGTGCACCGGGCGTCGGCTTCGCTGAGACCCATAGCTCGAAGTACATGGCTGGGCCGGCCCCGACCGGAACCGCAGGCGCTACCGGCAGAGAGGGCCAGCGTGCGCACCGTGGCCAGCAGTCGGTCGGCGCGGACACCGGGTATGGTGACGCTGCTGGTCTGGGGCAGGCGCGGCGCCTGGGCCCCGTTGATGCGCAGGTCAGGCAGGGCCTCCTGCAATGCCCGTTCCAGCCGATCTCGCAAGCACTGCAGCCGATGGCTTTCTTCTTCCAACGTCTGAGCAGCCAGTTCGGCGGCCAGGCCCATGCCCACGATGGCTGGAACGTTCAGCGTGCCGCTGCGCAATCCCTGCTCGTGGCCTCCGCCGTCCAATAGCGGTACCAGACGAAGCGAGGGACGCTGGCGCATATACAGCACCCCGATACCTTTGGGGCCGTAGAACTTGTGCGCCGAGCAGGCCAGCAGATCGATCCCCTCAACGGTTACCGGAATTTTTCCAACCGCCTGGGTAGCATCGACAAGCAAAGGAATATCCCGCGCCTGCGTGCGCCGGGCAATTTCTGCGATCGGATGAAGCACGCCCGTCTCATTATTTGCCCACATGACGGCAACCAGAACAGTCCGGGGCGTTAATGCTTCTTCCAGGGCGTCCGGGTCCAGCCGTCCCTGGGCGTCAACGGGCAGATAGGTTACGTCCCATCCCCGACGGGCCAGTGCGCGGCAGGCTTCAAGGACGGCGGCATGTTCGGTCTGGACCGTAACAATATGCCGGCCGCGATGCTGGGAAGCTTCTGCCACTCCTTTGATGGCCAGGTTCAGAGCCTCGGTGGCTCCGCTGGTAAAAATCAGGCGCTCGGGCGAGGTCCCCAGCAGGGCTGCTACCTGCTCGCGGGCAACTTCGACGGCCGCTTCCGCTTCCAGACCATAGGTGTGGCCTTTGCTGGCCGGATTGCCGAAGCGCTCCGTAAAGTACGGGAGCATGCGCTCCAGTACCCGGGGATCGACCGGCGTTGTGGCGTTGTAGTCCAGATAAATCGGCCGCCGCATGGGAGGGATAGTGATTCGTGAAAGGAAGCAGGATTGAAACGGAAGGGCGCAGGGGGAGTTTCGCTGAGGTATTCCCAGGACAAAATCCAGGCATCATGCTCTTGCACCCGGGCCGAACGATCATGAAGCGCGCAGGCGGTTATGGCGTAGCCGTGTTGCTCGTGCTGGGAACCGTACTCATCGGATGCGGCGAGGCGTCTACCGGCTTAACGATTGAGGAAGAACGCATCGTAGCAGGTGTAGATTTGAATCAGCTATTTGCGCCGCCTACCCCGCAGGAGCGACAGCAGGTGCTGGACGACTGGGCCGGGCAGGACGTAGCCGCGCGTGATATGCAGGCGGTAGCACAGGCCTCCTTCCGGCTTGGTAACTTACCGGTAACTATGACCATCTGGCATCACACGGTCAATGGACAGCGACATGTAGGAGCCGTAGTGGTACCCGACACGCTCATAGAGCAGGTTCCTGTGCTGGTGTGGCTGCATGGTGGCGAGGAAGGGGTGCGACTGGAGACCGATGTCTGGCCGCTAGCCGATAGCCTGAACCTGGCGCGCTTCGTTCTGGTTATACCGGCCTTTCGTGGAGAGACGCTTGCCTATCAGGGACTGCTCTTCCCAACCGAGGGTACCCCTGACCCATGGAAAGGAGACGTGGCGGATGCGCTGGCCCTGCTCAACGTGGTCGTTCAGCAGGTGCCTGCTGCGGATACCGGACGGATAGCAGTTCTTGGGATAGACCGGGGCGCTACCACCGCGCTATTAATGGCCGTTCGCGATGCACGGATTCGCGTAGCGATTGGCGTGGCCGGTCTAACGGACTTTTTCGGGGATTTCATGCAACAGGTGATTGAAGAGGCGTTGCTGGGGACGGTGCGGCCTGTTCCGGGATTGCAGGCGTTTACCGATCGCGTTCTAGTGCCGCTGCGAGAAGGACAGTTGTCGATCGCCGAGGCACGGCTGGCTTTGCTGCGGCGATCGCCCGTTCATTTCGCTGATCTGCTGCCTGTCGGTCAGTGGCATCACAGCCAGAACGATCCGTTCATTCCGGCCTCGGAGGCGGAGCGCCTGAAGGCAGCAGGACCTGCTTGGTTTCAGGTTTTTCTTTATGAAGAAGCCGGCTATGAACTCCAGGACCTGCCGAATGCGCTGGCACGTATTCGCATGCTGCTGGATGAATTAGAGGCGGGCGCATTATGACCCAGGCAATTTTTCATATTCATCCGGTGCGAAACGAAGCAGAATGGGAACACGCCCGGCGAATTCGGGAGCGCGTGTTCATTGAGGAGCAGGGATGTCCGCCTGACGAAGAGTGGGATGGGTATGACGAGGTGAGTCGGCATTTTCTGGGATGGCTAGAAGCGACGCCCATTGCCACGGCACGCTGGCGGGTAGTGCCTCTCCAGGAGCGGCTGGTGGCCAAATTGGAACGCTTTGCCGTATTGCCTGCGTATCGAGGCCGAGGCTACGGCCGGGCCCTGGTGCAGTATGTGATGGCCGATGCGCAGCGGGCGGGCTTTTCCACGCTGTTGCTTCATGCCCAGGCGCACCTGGAACGCTTCTACGAGCGGCTGGGCTTTCGGAGCACCGGCCATCGCTTCCTGGAGGCAGGCATTCCTCACGTGCAGATGGTCTGGCAACGAGATAGAAAAAGCGCCGATCAGCCGTAAGGCCAATCGGCGCCGGGAAGGTTGCCATGCAGGAGGGGCTTACAGTTGCGCCTGCACGAGCGCCGGGTTGATTCGAACCGTTGCTTTGGCCAGTAATTCCTTGAGCAGATTCTGGACCGCTTCCTGCTTGCGTTCCTGCAGGAGTTTTTCACGCGCTTCGGCCACGTCCATCAGCGTTCCCTGGCGGCGCTCTAACAACCGAATCAGATGATAGCCGAACCGGGTGCGGACAGGTTCGGGGGTTACATCACCTGCTTCGGTCAGTGCGAACGCGGCCTGTTCAAAGGCTTCCAGGGTTTCGCCGCGTCGAATGAAGCCCAGATCGCCGCCTTCCTGAGCGCTTCCGTCTTCGCTGTGCCGGCGAGCCATTTCCGCAAAGTCGGCTCCCGCGCGAATGCTGTCGAGCACAGCCTGGGCACGTGCTTTCACGGCCGCCACTTCTGCTTCAGGCGCGTCAGGAGCCAGGCGAAAGAGAATGTGCTGAACGCGCACCTCTTCGGCCTGTTGTTGACGAAACTGTTCGATTTCTGCATCAGTAGGGGGTGTAGCACGCGCTTCTATCTGCTCCCGGAAGGTTCGCTGGCGGACCATCTGGGCGATCATGCTGCGCAGCGAATCTTCGGTCAGGCCATCTTGCGCCAGAGCTTCCTGAAAGGCTTCAGGGCTTGGAAAGCGGGAGCGAATCTGCTCCAGTTCCTGTTCGACGGCAGCCGGATCCGCCTGAATGCCCTGTCGGACGATTTCGCCGTCTACGACGTGGCGGACGATAAAGTCCTCAATGATGCTCTTGTGCACTTCCGGCAAGAGTGCCGGGTTCATCTGGAGCTGCGGGTAGCGCTGCAGGAGAAACCCTAACTGCTGCCGAAAGGCTTCGGCCGTCAGCGTATCGACGCCGTATTCCGACGTGACAATAGCCGCCACGGTTGAGTCGGACAGGGGCGCTCCGACCTGGTAGGAACGATCGTTGTTGCTGGTCGCGTTGGCCTCGGTGTCTTGGGCGCGGCAGCCCAGCGATAGCAGCAGCGTTAAGCTCAACAGGGCCGGAAGTTGAAGCAAACGGCCCACCTGTAACAACCGTCTGGAAAACATGAAGATAACCTGTTAGGGTAACGTAAAAGACAACGTCAGTGCAACGGTAAGCGCGCCAATTAGATCCAGCACCGGCAGCTTTCCGCAAAAAATCGTTCAAGGGAAACCAGAATATGCGTTTGAGCGTTTGCCCAAGCGATTTTTCACGACGTGCCGCGTTCGTCTAGGGGTCTAGGACGCCAGCCTCTCACGCTGGTAACACGGGTTCGAATCCCGTACGCGGTACCAGGCCCGCCGGTGTGTGAACCGGCGGATTTTTTTGTATCTGAACAGACAGGCCCGTTGAGCTCAGGAGGGCGAAGCAGCCTTCCCGAAAAGAGTAGTTTCTCTGCTGGTCTGGTAGGCAGCGCGTCGAAAGTCTGGCATGTCAGCAGCCATTCCGGTTATGGGGAGGCTATGTTGCGGGAAGCCGAGAGGCCGGGTTGTGTAAATCTGCATCCGTCAGGGCTATTTTGACGCAGCCATCCGCATCGGAGTGACCCAGTCGTTTTGCGCCAGCGTCTCCTGGAAGGGAAGCGGGTTGGGGGCGTGATCTGCGCGGCCGACCGTTTACCTGCGCAAGTGTGCGGGCTGCACCATGCCATGGGTGATGGCCTTGACCATATGCAACCAGTCGCGCCAGTCAGACCGGTAGGGGAGGAGGCTAGCCGTCTATTGGCACGGACTGGTGCACCAGGGGCACACCTGCCGGCCACGTGTTGCAAAGTGAGCGGTGGGTCCCCAAAAAAGGAAGCCCGGCCATCCGGGCCGGGCTTCTGTGGGGTGGTGGTTCCGGGGAACGACTACCGCATCAGCACCATGGAGCGCGTCTGCACCTGATTCCCCACGCGCAAGCGGTAGAGGTACAGGCCACTGGCGACCGGACGGCCTGTTTCGTCCGTTGCATCCCAGGTCACCTCATGCAGGCCTGGCGGAAGCATCATCTGGATCAGCATGCGCACCCGCTGCCCGAGCACGTTATAGATTTCCAGCGTAACAGGCTGCGGTCCGGTCCCGTTCAGCGTGAACCGGATGGTGGTCTGCTGCCGGAACGGATTCGGATAGCTGGGGGCCAGCTCAAAGGCAACAGGGAGCGCCGGAGCTTCGGTGTTGGTGGTGGAGGCATTTCCGAGAACTGTCACGTAATCGGCAACGTACGTGGTACCCGCCAGGTAGGTGCCGGCTTTTCCGGCCGAGGCAACGCGCCGCCCCTGCACCACCACCTGCTGTCCGGGTTGGATGTCGCTCCAGTTGATCGGTTGCTGCTGGGCGTTGACCACGACCGTCTGGGCGTTGATCAGGAAGGTGACCTGTTGCAGGATCACGGCATCAGCCCGCACACTGTCGGCCTGCCCCGTCGCTTCTACAAAGTCCTCCACTTTGATCTGCTGGGCCACCAGACCGACGCCCGGCTGCTGCAGCGCTTTGATCTCGACGATCAATCCCGTTTGCAGGTCGGCCAGCGTAATGGCCGTTCCATCATAGGCCAGAATCTGCGTGTTGGCATTCACAAACACGGTTACACCGGCCACCACCAGGCTATCCGGACCCAGCGATTCAATCGTTCCCTCCAGCTCAATCGCATCGTCTGGCTGATCCGCTTTGGCCCGGATCCGCACGGCCCAGTAGGTACCATCCGGATGCACCACGCCGCGCACTTTAACCTTCTGGCCTACCTGCAAGTCGGTGAGCGACACCACCTGACCGTTGGGCCCCAGCACATGGACGCCTGGGCGCACCCGGAAGACCTGGCCGGCAACGGTGATGGTGCTATCGGTCAGTGCTTCAATGGGACCTTCAATCTCTACAACTGGATGGAAGACTTTGCGGATTTTGATCTCCAGGGCTAGATAGGTGCCGTCGTCACGCTGGCGAGCTTCTACCTTGACAAGCAGACCTACTTTCAGATCCGCCAGGGTGAGCGGCTGCTCCCAGGGATCCTCGATGCGCGTGTTGGCATCGACGAAGATCGTGATGCCGGCTACGACCAGACTGTCGCTGCCCAGCGCTTCGATATGGCCTACAAGCTCCAGCTCCCGCGCATCAGGCTGTTCGACCTGCACCTTGAGGGCATACAGCGTGTGGGTAGTGGGATCCAGATAGCCTTTTACTTCCACAAACACCCCCACCTGCAGGGCCGCAGGTGTAAGCGGTTGATCATCCTCGCCTTCGATCTTGGTTACAGGCGTCAGGTGGAAGGTCAGGGTCCCTACGGTAAAGGTGCTGTCCGTCCGCTCCAGAATGATCCCCTCAATTTCGACCTTGCGCCGGTCCATTTCGGCGCGGTCAGGTTTTTCGACCTCAATTACCAGCGCCACCAACTGGCCATTGAGCAGCCGGGCTTTGATTTCGACAAAGACCCCTACCTGAAGGTCGGCCAGCGTCAGGGGTTGATCGTTATCGCCCACAATGCGGGTGGTTGACAAAACCCGCACCGTATGGCCTTGCACTTCCAGTGTGGAGTCGCTGATCGCTGTAATAGGCCCTTCCAGCTCGATTTTAGGATGCCGCTCCTCTATTTCGCCAGCTCGGCCGCTGGAAATCTCCAGCGCCACAAAACGGCCTCCCTGGACAATCCCCTCAACCTCCAGGCGCTGCCCGACGACAAGGCGTCCCGATACTTGCGTCGTTGCGCTCAGATAGAAAGTAAGTCCCTGGACGGTCAGAGTACTGTCAGTGAGCGCTGTCAGGGGGCCCCAGGCTTCTACCTCGTCTGTCGAGTCATCCGGTTCCTCCAGCTTAATTTTCAGGGCATAGTAGAGTCCATCCGCCCCAAAATGTCCAGCCAGTTCGATACGCTGTCCCACCTGCAACTGGCTGGCGGGAATCGGGTGGCCTGCTGCATTGCGAATGCGGGTGGTTGCAGTCAGGTTAAACGTAATGCCATGTAACGTAAGCGTAGCTTGATCCAGCGCCTCAATCGTGCCTTCCAGTTCAAATCCTGGATGATCATCGGCCCGGGCAATGGGTACCATCAGGCCGAGCAGGAAGGCCAGGAATCCTGTCGTAACGATGCGCCGCATGATCCCTCCATCTTGGTTTTTAGTGAAACACGACACGCGACGCTGGAAGGGAGCGCAACAATGGTGCCAGTACAGATCCTGCACAAAACGGCGCCGAAATAAACCAATGTGCGAAATAATCAAAAGGAAAGTGTGCAATGTGTGCACATAGGGGTTCAAGAAGGATTAAAGGTTGCACAGGCTTTTCTGTGCTATTTTAAACAGAACACCCGTCGGAACTCCCGACAGGGCCTCAGGTTGAGAAAAACGCTGAGTAGAAGGGAGCTGAAACGGCCGATGTCATGGCAGGAGAGCCGCTGCTGAAGACGGCGCGGGTGCGCAAAACGTACGATCCGCAGGAGATTGAGCCCCGCTGGTATGCCTACTGGGAAGCCCACCACTTCTTCCGGGCAGAAATCCGGCCCGACAGGACGCCTTTTGTTATCATGATGCCGCCGCCTAACGTAACCGGGCGGCTGCACATGGGGCATGCGCTGCAGGATACGATCCAGGATGCGCTGACCCGCATTCGACGCATGCAGGGCTACGAGGCGCTCTGGCTGCCAGGGATCGATCATGCGGGCATTGCGACCCAAAATGTGGTCGAGCGCGAGCTGCGTGAAAAAGAAGGGAAGACGCGGCACGACCTGGGGCGCGAGGCTTTCCTGCAGCGCGTCTGGCAGTGGAAAGAGGAGTATGGCGACATCATCTTGCAGCAGAAACGCCGGCTGGGCGACTCCTGTGACTGGTCGCGCACGCGCTTTACGATGGATGAAGGGTTTACGCGGGCCGTGCAGGAGGCTTTCATTCGGCTCTACAATGAAGGCCTGATCTATCGCGGGAATTACCTGGTCAACTGGTGTCCGGTCGATCAAACGGCGCTGTCCGACGAGGAGGTAGACAACGTTGAGCAAGAGGGCCACCTCTGGTACATTCGCTATCCCCTGGTTGACGGCAGCGGCTACATCACCATTGCGACGACACGCCCCGAAACCATGCTGGGCGATACGGCCGTGGCCGTGCATCCGGAAGACGAGCGCTACCGGCACCTGATCGGTAAAAAGGTAAAGTTGCCGCTCATTGGCCGCGAAATTCCAATTATTGCTGACCCACACGTCAAACGTGATTTTGGCGCCGGCGCTCTAAAGATCACGCCCGGCCATGATAAGAATGACTTTGAGATCGGCCAGCGCCACGGCCTGCCCCTGGTAAACATTATGAATCCTGACGGCACGATTAACGAAAATGGGGGGCCGTACGCCGGACTGGATCGTTTTGAGGCGCGCAAGCGCATCGTCGAAGATCTGCGTGCTCAGGGGCTGCTCGAAAAGGTGGAGCCTTATCGCCATACCGTACCGGTCTCCAGTCGCTCCAAAGCGATTATCGAGCCGCTGTTGTCGCGTCAGTGGTTCGTGCGCATGAAGCCCCTGGCCGAACCTGCTATCGAAGCGGTGCGCCGCGGCGAAATTCGCTTCTATCCGGAGCGATGGGCCAATGAATACTTTCGCTGGATGGAAAACATCCGTGACTGGTGCATCAGTCGTCAGATCTGGTGGGGGCACCGCATTCCGGTCTGGTACTATACCGATGCAAACGGCCAGATCGATGAATCAAAGGGCTTTGTCGTGTCGATTGAGCAACCAGAGCCCGGAATGGTGCAGGATGAAGACGTGCTTGACACGTGGTTTTCGTCCTGGCTCTGGCCGTTTGCGACGCTGGGCTGGCCCGACCGGACGCCCGAGCTGGACTACTTCTATCCAACCAGCGTGCTCGTTTCCGGCTATGACATTCTCTTCTTCTGGATTGCCCGCATGATCATGGCGGGAATCCACTTCACCGGCAAGATTCCCTTCCGGGATGTGTTTATCACCGGCATGGTCAAGGATAAGTATGGCCGGTGGATGTCGAAAAGCCTGGGCAACGGGATCGACCCCCTGGAGATGATCGAGCAGTACGGGGCCGATGCCGTGCGCTACTCGCTGACCGTGCTCTGCACGCAGGGGCAGGATATCAAGCTGGACCCCTCAAAGTTCGAAATGGGGCGTAACTTTGCCAATAAGATCTGGAACGCGTTCAACGTCTTCGGACAGTTCATGGAGACCGACGACGAAGGGCGGCCCCTGCGAGATTATCGTCGACAGCGCCGGTTTGAGGAGCTCTCGCTCGTGGAACGCTGGATGGTCTCGCGCCTGAACCAGGCAATCACCACCGTCAATGAGGCCATTGACCGCTACCGCCTCAACGAAGCATTGCTAACAATCTATGACCTCTTCTGGGGCGATTATTGCGACTGGTACCTGGAGCTGATCAAGCCACCCCGAGGCCAGGCAATGGACGATGAAACGATTGCCCTGGCCGTAGAACTCTATGAGAAGATGATTCAGCTCCTGCATCCGTTCATGCCCTTCATTACCGAGGCACTCTGGTGGCGGTTGCGGCCGCGAGGCGAGCGGGAAGCGTGCATTGTCTCACGCTGGCCACAACCCCAACCGGAAGAAATCGATCAGACGGCGCTTGGGCGTTTTGGACGCATTCAGGAAATGATTTCAGGCATCCGCAACGTGCGGAGCACGTACGGCGTCCCACCAGGCCGAGCCATTCGGGTGCTCATCAATGTACCCGAGGCCGAGCGCGACGAGGCAGGCCATCTGGAAGCCCACCGCGACTACTTCGCGCGGCTGGCCCGGGTAGAGGAGCTGACCGTTGGCGTCGGATTGAAGCGGCCTCGGGCCAGCGCAGCGGTAGTGGTAGGACGCTACGAAGTGTACGTGCCGCTGGCCGACGTGATTGATCTGGCGCAGGAGCGGGCGCGTCTGGAAAAAGAGATTGCGCAGAAAGAACGCTTTCTGGAGAGCGTGCGCAAAAAACTTCAAAATCCGCAATTTCTCGAAAAAGCACCGGCCGAAGTGGTGGCCCGCGAGCGTCAAAAAGAGCAGGATGCACGGGCCGAACTGGAACGCCTGCAAGCTAACCTGGCTGCCCTGAGCTGAACCTGCCTGGTGCAAAACCTATGGGGACCCAGACCGACACGCCGTTTCAAGGCCGGCTCCAGCATCGCCACCTGCTGGGGCTGGCCACCTATTCCGCGGAAGAGATTCAACTCATCCTGCAGACGGCCCGCCAGTTCCGAGAGGTCCTTGAACGGCCCATTCGGCGCGTACCTACCCTTCGTGGCGTGACGGTAGTCAACCTGTTCTTCGAGCCGTCCACGCGCACGCGCATTTCGTTTGAACTGGCTGAAAAGCGCCTGTCGGCTGATGTGGTGAACTTCTCCGCTGCGGGCTCTTCGGTTGTCAAGGGCGAGACGCTCAAAGACACCGCCCGCAATCTGGAGGCCATGAAAATCGATATGGTTGTCATTCGACACCGATCGCCAGGAGCAGCCCATTTCCTGACGCGCTGCATCGAGGCGGTCGTCATCAATGCTGGAGATGGAGCCCACGAGCATCCGACGCAGGCATTGTTGGACCTGCTGACCATTTCAGATCATTTCCCGTCCTTTGAGGGATTGAACGTTTCTATTATTGGCGATATCGCTCACAGCCGCGTAGCCCGTTCCAATATTTATGGATTGAAGGCCCTGGGCGCCAACGTAACGCTGTGCGGACCCCGGACGCTTATGCCCGTGGGCATTGAGGAGCTGGGCGTGCGCGTTACCTATCGGCTGGAGGAAGCCCTGGAAGGATGCGACGTGGCAATGGCGCTTCGCCTGCAGCTTGAGCGGCAGACCGCCGGCCTCTTCCCGAGCCTGCGAGAATACCATGAGCGCTACGGCATCAAGCTGGAGCACTTGAAGCGCTATCCTGATCTGCTGGTCATGCATCCAGGACCCGTTAATCGTGGCGTGGAGCTGGCCAGCGAAGTGGTTGATCACGAGCGGGCCATTATTCTGGATCAGGTTACCAACGGCGTTGCTGTGCGTATGGCCGTGCTCTACCTGCTGGCCGGCGTGCCCGAGACCGTTGCGTAAGGGTCAGGATACGGGTGGACGGCCTGTGCGCAGCGCCGTCTCCATGTACGTGCGAATGGCGTCGGCAATGTAGGTCTGCTGCGCACGCGTCAGTTCGGTATGCATGGGGAGCGAGAGCACTTCGCGGGCTGCTTTTTCTGCTTCAGGCAGGGGAGCGTGCGGGCCAAAGTCTGCAAAGGCTGGCAGTTGGTGAAGCGGTACCGGATAGTAGATGGCCGTGGGGATGCCACGTTGGTGCAGGTAACGCCGCAGACCATCGCGGCCGCCGGGCACTTCGGAATGAATCCGAATAGTATACTGGTGAAAGACATGCGTGCGGTGCGGCGCTCGATAGGGAAGCGTCAGGCCCGGGCAGTCGGCCAGTAGCTCATCGTACCGATCTGCTGCTTCCTGGCGGGCACGGGTATAGGCGTCCAGGTAGCGAAGCTTTACGCGCAGCACGGCTGCCTGCAATGCATCCAGCCGGCTGTTGACCCCGATGCATTCATGGTAGTACTTGCGTCGCGCCCCATGATTGGCCAGCATGGACAGGCGCTCATGCAGGGTCGGATCGTTGGTGAGCACAGCCCCTCCATCGCCATAAGCGCCCAGGTTCTTGGAAGGAAAGAATGAGAGACAGCCAATGTGGCCGAAGGTACCGGTCTTTCGATCCCGGTAGGTTGCTCCAATAGCCTGGGCGTTGTCTTCGATGACGTACAGATGGTGGTGCTCGGCCAGCTCCAGCAGTGGTGCCAGCTCAGCCGCCTGGCCAAACAGGTGCACCGGTACAATTGCGCGGGTGCGGGGGGAAAGGCAAGCAGCCACGCTGTCCGGATCCAGGTTGAACGTCTGCGGATCAATGTCGGCAAAAACCGGCCGGATCCCCAGCAGAGCGGCTGCTTCGGCGGTGGCCACGAAAGTAAACGCCGGTACAATCACCTCGTCGCCCGGACGGAGGCCCAGCGCCATGAAAGCCAGTTGTAACGCATCGGTGCCGTTGCCTACGCCCAGGGCGAAACGGGTGCCCACATAGGCCGCCAGTTCTTCCTCGAAGCGGGCCACGACAGGGCCTCGAATGAACTGGCCGCTTTCCAACACCTCCTCAATTGCAGCAAGCATCTCTTGCCGAATGGCCCGGTACTGGCCGACCAGGTCTACCATCTGCAAGGCAAGGGAAGGCGCTTCCGGCATAGTTCTCAGCGGGATTGATGGTGCTGACCGCAAAATACAAAACGGACAGAACCCGAACGGTGGAAGTTTCGTAGGGAAAACGTCGCGTTCACCAATCAGTTGGTGCCATGATGACCTTGTTGCAGGTGCAGGGACCGGTCTCTATGCCGACCGGGTTGGAGTGGCTTCCGATCGCTAGCGTGCTGGTGCCTGCTGCGCTTCTGGGGCTACTGATCTATCTGGGGCGCCGGGCCACTTAGGTGCGAGGAAGCCGTTCCCTTTTCTGCCGGGACCCCTCTGATGGAGGGGTTTTTTTATAACCTCGGCAGAGAACAACTGCGCCGCCGGTTTACGGTCCGTCGCAACGTCGGTTGAAAGCTCGTAGCCTCTGGCCGGCAAAGCGGTTGCTGCGCATGACGTTTTCTTCGGGCTAGGAACGCTGGTAGAAAAATGGGGCGTCTCCTCAAAGAGACGCCCCGTTGCCGGGTAGCAGATAACCCGCTCAAGAAGCCGGCTTTTGCAGGGCTGTAATCAGCGTGCCGCCAGATTGCGGGTCATACAGCCGAAGCAGAAACGTCGCGCCCGGTTTGATCGCCTGGTAAACTTCCTTGAACGTTTTCACGTTACGAACAGGTTTACGATCCACTTCGGTAATGATCAGGCCGCGTCGCAGATTAGCTTCTCGATAGGCTTCGCTATTGGGATCAATACGGGTGATAAGCACGCCTTCGACTTCCACGTCTTCGAGGTTGTAGCGGCGGGCTAACTCGGGCGTGATATCTGCAATGGAAAAGCCGAGCTCTTCCATCAGGTTCGATTCTTCGCCACGGCTGCTCTGCGCCCGCCGACGCGCGGCCGTGCGCTCCGAGGGCGCGGCTCCCAGCCGCACCGTCACCGTACGCATCTCTCCATCCCGATTGATTGTGATAGTGACCTCATCACCTGGCCGATGGGTACTGATAATTTTGGAAAGCTCCAGGTGGTTGGCCAGCTCATGACCATCGACCGCGACAATGATATCGCCTGGTTCGATGCCTGCCTGCTCGGCGGCTGATCCTTCTTCAACCGAGACGACCTGGGCAGCTCCTCGAGGCAAATTGAGCGCCTTGATGACGGATGGAGCGGCCGCTGTGTACTGTACGCCCAGCCGGGCGCGCTCTACGTAGCCTGTTTCGATGAGCTGAGGCACGACGTATTGCACAATGTCGACCGGAATGGCAAAACCAATGCCCTGGTAGCCGCCTGTCCGGCTGTAGATTGCTGTATTGATTCCGATCAACTCACCGCGTAGGTTGACCAGCGGCCCCCCTGAATTGCCCGGGTTAATGGCTGCGTCGGTCTGAATGAAGTTTTGCACAGCCGGGCCTTCACTGTAAAAGCGGTTGAGGGCACTGATGATGCCTGCTGTGACGGTATTGCTGAGCTGTGGAGACAGAGGCGAGCCAAAGGCAAGCACCCACTGCCCAACCCGCAGCGTGCTTGCATCGCCCATAGAGATATAGGGCAAGTTGTCGGCTTCAATCTTCAGCACCGCCAGGTCGCTCTGGGGATCGGTTCCTACGACTTCAGCTTCGTAGGTCGTGCCGTCGTGCAGCACCACCAGCAATTCGTCGGCACCTTCCACGACGTGGTTGTTCGTCACAATATACCCATCGGCGCGAATGATAACGCCCGAGCCGAGCCCCTGAGAGCGGAATTCCTCGGGTAGGTTGGGAATGCGGAAATTGAAGAACTCCTCGAAGGGCGTGCCTTCAAACGGATTCCAGCTAAAAGGACGACGACGGATAACTTTCTCCGAGCGAATTTGAACAACCGTGGGATTGACGCGCTCGGCTACCGCTACGAAGGCTTCTTCCAGGGACGTAACGTCCGTCGTGCTAATTCGCGTGCCGCCGCTTTCTTCACGGGCTAAGGTGGGGGGGGTGGCCCGGTTGCTCAGGCCCAGCAGGTTGGCGCCGGCCGTGGTGAAAAACACTCCGGCCAGGAAGGCTATAGCAACCAGGGCAACAATCGACAACGTCCGGGTCCGTCGCATGGCTTTTCTTCCGTTTGATGCCCAGCAGTTTATCGTACTAACGGCAGGATAGACAGAAGGATCGGGGTAAACCGATACATTATCGTAACGTGCAGGTCTCCTGCCGCAGACCGAAAGAAAAACGCATAGGGCGGGACGTTTCGTATTCTCCACAAAAAAATAGCGCGAAGCGTTGCAGCTCCGCGCTATGGGTAGCGACGTGGCTATGAACCTAATGGTGTGCAATGCCCGGTTCCGTCATTTCCCGAACGTTCAAGACGCGGTCAAGCTCTTCGTCGGAGAGCAATCCCATCTCTTTAACAACCTCGCGCACCGATTTGCGGGTAGCCGCTGCTTTTTTAGCCACTTCTGCTGCTTTGTCGTAGCCAATAATCGGGTTGAGCGCCGTGGCAATTGCCGGATTCAGTTCTAAGAGCTGGCGGCAGCGCTCTCGGTCGGCTTCAATTCCTTCGATGCAGCGAGTGCGAAACGCCTCGCACCCGTTGGTCAGAATCTCAATGCTTTCGAGCATGGCATAGGCCATCACAGGCATCATCGTGTTGAGCTCGAAGTTGCCATGCTGGCCGCCGATTGTAATCGTCAGGTGATTCCCCATGACCCGGGCGCAGATCATCATCATCATTTCGCAATGCACCGGATTTACCTTGCCCGGCATAATGGACGATCCGGGCTGCACAGCCGGTAGTCGGATTTCGGCAAGGCCACTGGTTGGACCGCTGGCCAGCCAGCGGATGTCGTTGGCAATCTTCATCAGCGCAACGGCCAGCGTGTTCAGGGCACCAGAGACGGCGACGTAGGCGTCTTTGCTTCCCTGCGCTTCAAAGTGGTTTTCGGCTTCCCGGAAGGGAAGTCCGGTTAGATCGCTGATATGTTCGATAGCCCGAGCGGGGAAGTCCGGGTGGCGGTTGATACCAGTACCGGTAGCCGTGCCTCCCAGGGCCAGTTCTGACAGTTCATGGGAGATGGTGCGAAGCCGTCGAATCGCATGATCGATCTGGGAAGCATAGCCGCCAAATTCTTGCCCCAGTCGCACGGGCGTGGCATCCATTAAGTGGGTGCGGCCGCTTTTAATTATGTCGTCGAACGCATCGGCTTTTTCCTGAAGGCTGGTGCGCAACCGCAGCAGGGCAGGAATCAGCTCATTTTCCAGGGCCACGCGCGCGGCAATGTGCATCGCGGTAGGAATGACGTCGTTCGACGACTGGGACATGTTCACATCGTCATTGGGATGCACCAGCTTGCTCCCTCGCTCACCGCCCAACGTTTCGGAGGCCAGGTTCGCAATGACCTCGTTGGCGTTCATGTTCGTGGAGGTGCCACTGCCGGTCTGAAAGATATCGACGACGAACTGGTCGTCCAGCTCCCCGCTGATGACGCGCTTGGCCGCTTGCTCAATTGCCTCCGCTTTGTCCGGGGGAAGCAGGCCGAGCTCTCGATTTGCGCGGGCGGCTGCCAGCTTTATGATGCCCAGCGCCTCGATAAAACGACGTGGAAAACGCAGACCACTGACCGGGAAGTTTTCCACGGCGCGTTGCGTCTGGGCCCCGTAAAGTGCATCGGCCGGGACGCGTACTTCCCCCAGTGAATCGCGTTCAATACGATAAGCCTGATTCATGGCCGAACCCCCTGTTTTTTGGCGAAAGCGAAAACTTTTTGCCGCTATTAACTTACGATGCTCCGTTCATAAAAAAAGCCGCCCGAGCGGCTCAGGACATTTTTTCGTGGTTTTTCTGTAGATGGCAGACCATAACGCTGGATCAGACCAATGGAAGTGATTCGATCCGTAAAGGCTATGCAGGCGCATGCCGACGCGCGACGTCGGGAAGGGCAGCGATTGGCGCTGGTGCCTACAATGGGAGCGCTCCATGAGGGCCACCTGGCGCTGGTGCGGGAAGCGCGCGCGCGCGCCGATCATGTAACCGTTTCTATTTTCGTCAATCCCACTCAGTTCGGGCCTAACGAAGACTATGCGCGCTATCCCCGCCAGTTAGAACAGGACGTGGCGGCCCTTGACGCGTTGGGAGTGGACGTTGTGTTTGCCCCGACCGTTGAAGAGATGTATCCAGAAGGAGCAGCGTCGCACCTGACGTGGGTTTACGTGGAAAAGCTGGATGCGCATTTATGTGGTCGCTATCGCCCGGGGCATTTTCGAGGTGTAGCTACTGTTGTCGCCAAGCTCTTCAACATTTGCAAGCCGCATGTTGCGGTCTTTGGCCTGAAAGACGCGCAGCAGTTTCAGATCATTCGGCGCATGGTGCAAGACCTGTCTTACGACATCGAACTGGTCGGGGTGCCAACCGTGCGAGAGCCTGACGGTCTGGCGCTCTCTTCGCGTAACGTGTACTTGAACCCTGAGGAGCGGGCGCAGGCTGTGGTATTATCCCGGGCTGTGGAGGCAGCCCGACGTGCCATTGAAGCAGGGGAACAGCGCCCAGAGGCTATTGTTGAAGCGATGCGTCAGATTCTGGCCCGGGCGCCGCTGGCGCGGGTGCAGTATGTTGAGGTGGTGGATGCCGAGACGTTGCAGCCGGTCCGGCAAATTCGTCCGGGTCAGCGTGTGCTGGCCGGTGTGGCCGTCTTTTTCGGAAATACTCGACTGATCGACAGCGTCTTCGTGGAAGCTCCCGGAGCCTGAAGTTGGAGAGGGTATGACGATTACGATGTTTCGAGCGAAGCTGCATGGGCTTCGCGTCACCGAAGCGGATCTCTACTACGAAGGGTCTATCACCATCGATCAGGAGCTGCTCGAACTGGCTGGTATCCTCCCGTACGAGAAGGTGCAGGTGGTTAATGTAAATAACGGGGCCCGATTAGAAACCTACACGCTGCCCGGTGAGCGGGGTAGTCGGGTGGTGTGCCTGAACGGACCGGCCGCTCGTCTGGCGGCGCGAGGGGATCAGGTGCTTGTGATTGCCTATGCCCAGATGACGCCGGAAGAGGCGCGCAAGCATCGGGCACGTGTGGTGCTGTTTGATGAACACAATGAGCCCAAACAGACGCTGGCGCTTTCGGTAGAGGAAGCGCTGGCTGCGACTTCCGAATCCGGCGCAGGATGAAGCGCGCGGCCTGTCTTGCCGGCTGTCTGATCTTGCTCGCCGCAGGAGAAAAGCTGCGGGCGCAACCAGAAGCCCTGCTACCAATAGCAACCCCGAAGGGCTACGGCTTTGTAACGCCCGACGGGGAGTTGGCAATTGCGCCACGCTTTGAGCGCGTGCTGGTCTTCTCGGAAGGACGCGCCGGAGCTCGTCTCGACGGTCAGTGGGGGTTCATTGATGCGGAAGGCCAATGGATCGTGCCGCCTCAATACGAGCAGGTTTTTCCTTATCAACACGGATATGCCCGCGTGCGCCGAAATGGCCGCTGGGGATTTGTCGATCTGAATGGCCAGGAGACGATTCCGCCCACGTATGAAGCGGCCCAGGATTTTTCCTGCGGGCTGGCGCCGGTAGCAGTTGTGCGGAAAGCGTTTGGTATCATGCGCCGCACGCGCTGGGGCTTTGTCAATGCTCGGGGCCAGATGATCATTCCGCCCCAGTTTACGCGAGCGCTGTCTTTTAGCGAAGGGCTGGCTGCCGTCGAAGTAGGAACGCAAACGCTGATGGTAACGACCGGACGCAAATGGGGGTTTATTGACACGACGGGCCACTGGGTGATCCCTCCCCGGTTCTCATCAGCGCGCAATTTCTCAGAAGGCCTGGCCCTGGTGCGGGCTGGAAAGCGCACGCTGTTTATTAATCAGGCAGGAGAACCGGTATTCGAAGTTCCCTATCGACAGGTCTACAGTTTTGTGGAGGGACGCGCTCGCGTTTCGGACGGTAAGCGATGGGGCTTTATTGACCGCAGCGGCCAACTGGTCATTCCTCTGCAGTTTGAGCAGGCTCTGGATTTCTCGGAAGGGCTGGCAGCCGTGCGTCTGGAAGGGCGGTGGGGATATATTGACCGAGAGGGAAACCTGATGATTCCGCCTCGTTATGAGCAAGCTCACGCTTTTCGACACGGGGTAGCCCTGGTGGCTGCAAACGGACGGCTGCAGTACATCGACCGGGTTGGACGCGTGCGCTGGCAGCGCCCTCGCCCTTGAGTCTAAGCTGCTCGTTTCGTACGTTTCTTCTCCGGTAGGATTGTTTTCTGCAGGCTGAGCACAATCGCTATGGAAATTACAACGCTTGCTGTAGTTGGAGCCGGCACCATGGGGCAGGGCATCGCCCATGTGGCGGCGCTTCATGGACGAAAGGTCTGGCTTGTCGATGTATCCGAGGAAGTGCTGCAGCGGGCACTGCAGACCATTGCGCATAACCTGGAACGACAGGTCAAAAAGGAGCGCATTACCGCGGCGCAAAAGGAGGAAGCGCTGGGGCGCATCGCGCTTACCTCTGATCTGGAAGCGGCAGTGGCGCATGCGCAACTGGTGATTGAGGCGGTGCCCGAAAATCCCGATCTAAAAGCTCAGGTGTTTGAACGACTGGATCGCGCGGCGCCGCCTGCAGCTATTCTGGCTTCGAATACGTCCTCCATCTCGATCACGTGGCTGGCGGCCCGAACGCGGCGTCCGGCCCAGGTGATTGGCATGCACTTTTTTAATCCGGTGCCGGTCATGCAACTCGTAGAAGTCGTACGGGGGCTAGAGACCAGCCAGGATACCTACGAAGCGACATGTCGGCTGGCTGAAGCGTTGGGCAAGACCCCGGTCACGGTTAACGATGCGCCAGGATTTGTCTCTAATCGGGTGCTGATGCCAATGATCAACGAAGCGATTTATTGTGTGATGGAAGGCGTGGCCGCACCCGAAGATGTTGATCAGGTAATGAAGTTAGGCATGAATCATCCGATGGGGCCCCTGGCGCTGGCTGATCTGATCGGGCTGGACGTATGCCTGGGAATTCTGGAGGTATTGCATCGGGAGCTGGGCGATGACAAATATCGTCCCTGTCCCTTACTTCGGAAAATGGTCGCAGCCGGACGGCTGGGTCGTAAAACCGGCCGTGGCTTTTACGAGTATCCGTCGAACTAAGCGCTGAGCAGGCTTATGATCGCAGCGCCCCACCAACCCGACGCCCAAGCAGAAGCGGTTGAAAACGCGCCGATCTCGTACCGCAAGCGTACGGTTCCTTTTTACCGGCGTCCTAGCGTGGCGGCCTGGGCCGTAATCGTTTTCCTGGCCTTTTTGCTCACGCTGTACTTTCTCAATCTGTCTTAGCGGCGGCTGCATCGCCACCGTTTTGCTCGCGCTGGGCGAAGCGTTCGTAGGCTTCGATAATGTCTTTCACGAGGCGGTGGCGGACTACGTCGCCGCGGTCGAAATAGACGAAGGCAATGCCTTCCACGCCTTCGAGAACGTGCCGCACTTCAACGAGGCCGCTGTGCTCGGGGCTGGGCAGGTCGGTCTGGGTAATGTCGCCGGTGATGATGGCCCGGCTGTTTGTGCCCAGCCGCGTCAGAAACATCTTCATCTGCTGCGTGGTGGCATTCTGCGCTTCGTCCAGAATGACGAAGGCGGCGTTAAGCGTGCGGCCGCGCATGTAGGCCAGCGGGACGATTTCGATCACATGCTGCTCTAGCAGAGTTCGCAGCCGTTCCCGGGGAAGCATATCTTCCAGGGCATCATAAAGCGGCCGCAGGTAGGGATCCACCTTTTCCCGAAAATCACCTGGCAAAAAGCCCAGCCGCTCACCTGCTTCGACAGCCGGGCGCGAAAGCACGATGCGTTTAACCTGCCGTGCTTTCAGAGCAGCTACAGCCAATGCTACGGCGGTGTATGTTTTCCCTGTACCCGCCGGACCAATGGCAAAGACAATATCATTTTTGCGGGCCATTTCGACCAGCCGCCGCTGATTGGGCGTTTTGGCCCGCACTGGCACGCCCGTCGTCGTGTAGAGGATAACGTCATCGGTTGGAGCAGGCGCCGCGCTGGCACCATCTCCGGTGCTGAAAAGCGCCAGCACGGTGTCTACGTCCCGCTCGGTAAGCTGACCGTGGCGGTTGAGCAGCGCGATCAGTTCACGAACCGCCCGCTCAATGCGATCTAAGGCAGAGGCCTCGCCCTGCAGGATCAACTGATTGCCACGGGCAATGATCTGGACTTCCGGAAAAGCGGCTTCTAACTTGCGCAGGTGGACATCACCCGCTCCAAAAAGAAGTACCGGGTTCGCGTGAGCAATCGTCAGTCGCTTCTCAGCCAATGCAGGTTACGATGTTGGTTGGTGAAACCAGGGGATTAACCTTCTTCGATGCAAGCCGTTTAACGGCAGGTCAGGCGCTTGGTGCCCGCTCGGCAAACCCGCTGTTACCATGCCCAGGACGTTGATTCTTGAGTTTACGAAGATGAATGGCGCTGGAAACGACTTTATTGTCGTTGACAACCGGTTTTACGCCTTCTCGGACGAGGAGCTGGCTGCCCTGGCCCGTCGCTATTGCCCTCGACGCGTGGGAATTGGCGCCGATGGATTGCTGGCATTAGCACCGGCTCAGCAACCGGAGGTGCACTACCGCATGCGCTATTTCAACGCGGATGGTAGTCCGGGAACTATGTGCGGCAACGGGGCCCGCTGCCTGGCCCGTTTTGCTCAAATGGCCGGTATCCAGGGAAATCCCCTCTGTTTTGAGACGGATGCCGGACGCTACCAGGCCGAGGTGCCCGACGATCCGCAGGCGCCTGTGCGGCTTTATCTGCCGCCGGTGGGTCCCTGCAAGATGCAGCCGCCCCTGGCAACGCCGCTGGATGCTGAAGTGGAAACGGCCGCGTTTATCTGGACAGGCACAGAACACCTGGTCTGCCGGGTTTCGTCCGTGGAAACAGTGCCCATAGCCAGATGGGGACCGTTGCTGCGGCACGATGCCGCGTTGCAGCCTCGGGGCGCCAACGTGAACTTTGTCGAAGTAGCAGGCGAGCAGCATGGCCGAAGCGTGTTGCGCGTGCGCACCTACGAAAAAGGGGTCGAAGCTGAAACGTTAGCCTGTGGGACCGGAGCCGTGGCGGCCGCCCTTGTGGCCTGGCGGCAGGGATGGGTGCGCCAGCTCCCCATTGAGGTGCACATGCCGGGCGGCGTGCTGACCGTGGGATTCCAACCGGCAAAAGACGGTGAAACGGCGTTGTATCTTGAAGGACCAGCTACTGTTGTGTTTCGAGGAACCGTCGAGGTACCAGTGCCGCTGGTTTCCTGAGGCCTGAAAGTCGGTTGCGTTCGTAGAAAAGGGGCAGGCCGCCCCGGGCGCTCCTGGAGACAACAGGCAATTCCAGGCGCAGGCGCAATAGGAAAACAGGCGCCAGCCAGGGCTGACGCATCATGTCGCAAACGGGCTGCGAACCGGGCAGGAAGCCCGTCCGGTTGAGATCGCAGGTTAGCTTAAACCAGAGAAAAATGCTTAAATCTGACTGGACAGAAACGCGGGAGGCCTGAAAGCTCAGGGCGGAGATTGCTCCAGATCAGAGGGCCCGTATAACAAGTATGGGGGACAATTCCTGGCCAGAAGATAAAGCCTGGCTGAGGTTCTATTCTGTTAGCGACCGTACGGTCGCGGCTGCAGGCCATGCAGCTATGCTGGCAGATTAGTACGTTGACCGGAAGGAAGAGATGTGGGGGGAGAGCAGGTAGCGCGGGATAGTCGGGGGCGCTGGGGCTAAACGGTAAAACATTACGCGTATTAGGTGCGAGCAGGTCGTACCTGTTCAGCATAGGCAGCCGTAGCGAGGGGCTGGACGAATGGATGGATCCACAATGGATTGCCCCAGATGAAGGAGACACGTTATTTGTAGCGAATTGCCGAGGAAAAAATTGATATTCGGGGCCGAAAGGGATGCGCTACGTGTATGACAGGACTTATCCGGTGGGTTGGACGTAGGAGATTTAAGCCTCGCTGTTTCCGGATATCAGGCAAGAAGGCATGTGGCTGGGGTTG
The DNA here is from genome assembly GCF_900142415.1 of Rhodothermus profundi. Classification (NCBI taxonomy): domain Bacteria; kingdom Pseudomonadati; phylum Rhodothermota; class Rhodothermia; order Rhodothermales; family Rhodothermaceae; genus Rhodothermus; species Rhodothermus profundi. The sequence continues at coordinate 753,872 of NZ_FRAU01000001.1, read as the reverse complement.
CCAGGAGAAGGGGCATTAATTTATTGCGTCGGATATATCATTTTGTTAATCAGGAAGCTGCCAGGAAGGAGAGACGAAGGCATCTATATGACTTACTTGACCCTTGGGCCGATGAGACGCAGCAGGTTAGCAGGGCTGTTGCTGCTAGGGGTCCTTGCCACGCCGGCTGCTGCCCAGTTTACCGGCCAGCGGCATCCGGACTGGAAGCGGCTGGAGCCCGCTGAGCAATTCGACGAGATATGGTCTGAGGGATGGACAGGGAAAAAGTCGGGGGCACTGCATTCGCTATCTGAACGATTGCGCAAAATGCGCCGTCAATGGCGTGTGGGCGCGCTCCAGAGCCCGCACGCATGGGAGATGTTTGGGAGGGTTCAAGATGTAGCGATAGACCGCCGCGGACGCGTGTTCGTGTTGGACAATGAATATGCAACCGTGCGGGTGTTCAGCGCAAAGGGTGACTTTCTGTTTGAAGTTGGAAGAAGAGGGGAAGGGCCTGGAGAATTCATCTATCCGGAGTTCCTGGCCATTGATTCGCATGATACGCTGTATGTAACGGACCGAAGGCATGGCATACATGTGTTCGCTCCTCGAGATAACCATTATCAATATGTCCGAACCATTATCCTGCCTCGAATTGCTTCTGGAGGGCTGTGCGTAAGTGATACCTCTATTATCATATCTGACAGATTGTCTAACAGAAACAAATCATTGATATATCATATTGGCAAATCGGGAAACATCATAAATCAATTCGGTAAAGGAATAAATTATGATACGAACAATCCTCTTGTTTTGTCTTATATTACACGAAACTATATGGCGTGTGATTGGAAGCATCGTATGCTAATAATTGCCTACAGAAATGCTCCAATAGTTCAGGTTTATCGTATGGACGGTACATTACTTAAGACAATAGCTATCAGAGATCTGGAACTTATAGGATTTATCGAGATGAAAAGCGGCGGAATAACTTTTCCCAGGCGTAGAGATAAAGAGGCGGTTTTAATTAACGTGCTACGTGTTGCGGAAGGAGTGTTCTTGATTCAGTACGCTATATGGCAAACAAAAGATTTTGATCGAGCCAGACCATTCGCATATTTGTTTGATGTTGTAAATAATAGAAAGATATTTCTGAATAAATTGCCTGTTCCCAGAATAATGGCGCTTCATGGAAACAGATTGATTGCCTCAGATTACGATGACATCCCTCACATTTCGTACTACACGTATTAGTCCGAATTTACAAGCCCGTATTGTCTGGAGCAGCCTGGATAAGCTGTCATAGCCGGAGGGAGCTTGGGCGTCGTCTGGTGGGAGCCTCTGTTGCATCCAGGGTGCAGTAAGTCGTCGTTTTGTCTAGCCTGGCCTATCTGCCTTCAGCTGGTAGCCCCGGTCTGTCTGATGAAACGCGTCGACCTGCAACGCCTTTCTTTCAACAGGACGTCCGCTTCCTCTTAGATGGCAAAGTATCTGGAGCATGCCTGGAGCTAAGCGGCGGTAGGCTGCCGGGCCAGCCGAGCTGTCGTGGATTGTGGAGGCGGGGACGCGGAGACAACCGCCATGCACCAGCGAGTTCTCTGGAGGAAACGGGTGATTTCCCGACGACGGTCGGTGTCGGGCGCTATCGGCCTGTCCCCGTTTGAGCCAGGGCGCTGCTGATTGCTGGACAGGGACCGTATTATGGGCGCGGCGGGGTGGTGCCGACCGGCGGCGCCACTGCTTCCGGTGGCGTTTCGGCGGCCCCATTGCCCACTTCAGCAGCTACCGGCTCACGTCCCAGAAAGCGTTGCAGGTGGGTGGCGACCGAATCGAATGCAGAGTAAAGCACGGGCATGATGACGAGCGTCAGGAACGTCCCAAACGTCAGCCCGCTGATAATGGCTGTGCCCATCGGGCCCCAGAACTGGGTATTCTCGGAGCCAATCTGGAAGTTGGGATCCCAATCGGTCAGCAGGCCCACAAAGTCAATGTTAATGCCGAAGGTGAGTGGTACCAGGCCAATGATGGTGGTCAGCGCAGTGAGAATGACGGGACGCAGCCGTGTAGCGCCAGCTTCAATGATCGCATCGTGCTTGCTGAGTCCGCGTCGCTGGAGCTGCATCGTGTAGTCGATGAGCACGATGTTGTTGTTCACGACAATGCCAGCCAGAGAGATCAGTCCGATAAAGGTCATCAGCCCGAACGCTGTCCGCGTCAGGATCAGCCCCAGCAGCACGCCGATCAGGCTCAAGCCTACCGCGATCATGATCAGGAAGGGACCGCTGACGCGGTTGAACTGGGCAATCATAATCAGAAAGATCAGCGCGGAGCCAATCAGCAAGGCCGTGGTCAGAAAGCTGAACGACTCCTGTTGCTCTTCGTTTTCGCCGGTGTAGGCCAGGTGATAGCCCGGCGGTAGCGAGCGCTCGTAGTCGGCCAGGTATTGCTGGACCTGGCGCAGTACGGCCTGGGAATTGTAACCGGGCGCCACGTCACCACTGACAGTAGCGACGCGCTGCAGGTCCAGCCGGGTGATAGCGCCGAGGCCACCGCCCAGCTCAAAGTCGGCCACGGCCGTTAGCGGGATCTGCTGTCCCTCGTGCAGGATGGTCAGGTTGCGCAGGCTCTCCAGCGAACGGCGGTCGGCTTCTTTGAGGCGGACGGTAATGTCGTACTCGTCTTCGCCAGTGCGATACTGGCTGGCCTCAATGCCATTGATAGCGGCGCGGACGACCGAGGCAATTTGCTGGGTGCTCAAGCCAAAGCGGCCTGCTCGTTCTCGGTCGATGCGCACGCGCAATTCCGGGCGGCCTGTGTTGAGATTGTCGGTGAGGTCCACCAGGCCGGGTATGCGGCCCGTCTCAGCCGCCTCAATCAGGCGTTGCTTGATCTCGCGCGTGATGCGCACAATCTCCTGAAAGTCAGGGCCAGAAATTTCAATGTTGACGGGCGGACCGGTAGGCGGACCCATGCGGTCCTGGTCGATTTCCAGCGTTACGCCCGGAAGGCCCTGCAGTTGTTGGCGCAGGCGGGCCAGGGTCTTACGGCTGGAGACAGCGCGATCTTCGTAGTCGACCAGATCGAGCGTGATGGTTGCCACCTCTGGCTTAGAAGAGCCACCACCGAACATTCGGTCGCCGCCGACGCCCACGTTTACCTGAATATTTTTGACGTTAGCCTGATCTTCAGGGTGTTCGTGCAGCAACTGTTCGATGCGATTCAGCGCTTCCCGGGCGATCTGGTCGGTCGTCTCGACATTGGTGCCGAGCGGAGCCGTCAGCGTAACTTGAATTTGATTGGGATCGGTCTGAGGGAAAAACTCGACGCCGGTGGGCGCAAGGGCAAACAATCCGAAAATCGCAAAGAGCGCTCCGAGTACGCTGTTGAGGAGCCGGGCGCGGTTGTCGGTCAGAATCAGGTAACGACGGTTACGCCGGTTCAGCAAGGCACCCAGCAGGCCCGTCACAATGACGAGCAAGGGGAGCGTGAGGAGCTCGACGATCGTCGCAAGCGCCACCTCGCGTGGGCTCAGGTACATGAGGCCGGTTACCACCAGCACTACAGCCCCGAAGATCAGTCCGCCCCGAACGGTCGTCCACCCCCCCAGAAAAAGTGTTTCAAGGGTATGCAGCAGGATGCCTAACAGACCAATAACCGCAAGGAGAGCGCCAGGTATCATCAGGACCATGCCGGCGGCCTGCCCCAGTAGTGAGCCCAGCGCTCCGCCCAGGACCAGGAGCACAACACCCAGCGTAAAGCTCCCCAGCGCAAAGGTATTGCGCAACAGGGCATGCGGGACCGAATAATCCCGCTCCAGCATCCAGCTCAGAAAGGCCCGGTATCGCCGGATCAGACCAGGCAATCCGTTGTGAATGAACCAGTTTCCGATAGGACTGAAAAGGTGACGATGAAGCAAGTAAATGGTCGGGATGGCAACGGCCAGCGCAACCAGCGTTTTCCAGTTGGCCAAGCCCAGCACCAGGCCCATCACGAGCACAACAACAGCCAGCAGTAAGCGTACGCGTCGGGGAGCGCGCGGCGTTTTTTCCCCTTCTACTCGCATAAAGTAAGCGGTGAGCACTGGATTGATCACCAGCGCCACGAACAGTGAGGACGTAAGCGTGATGATGAGCGTCAGCGGCAGAAAGCTCATGAACTCGCCAATAATGCCGGGCCAGAAAAGCATGGGCATAAAAGCTGCTACCGTCGTAGCTGTTGAGGCCACAACGGCGCCGCCTACTTCGGCCGTAGCCAGCCGGGCTGCTTCGAAGCGGCTGTACCCCTGCTCTCGAAAGCGGTAAATATTTTCAACAATGACAATGGCATTATCGACGAGCATGCCCAGCGCGATAATCAGCGAGAAAAGGATCACGAAGTTGAGCGTGTAGCCCAGCGCCTGGAAGACCAGAAAGGCGGTGAACATCGAAAGGGGAATGGCTATGCCCACCAGGGTGGCGGTGCGCACCCCTAAAAAGAACAGTAGAACCGCCACTACGAAAATCAGTCCACTGATAATGTTGTTCTCCAGGTCACGTACGAGCGCCTGAACATCTTCGCTCTGGTCGCCTGTGATGACTACCTCGGTGCCGGCTGGAAAAGGAAAACGTGCCAGTACTTCGCGAATGGCTGCGGCGGTTTCCAGAATATTGGCGCCCGAGCGTTTGCGGATGCTCAGGCTGACGACCTGCAGGGGGGCGTCGGTCTCGGCATGGACTGGCACCAGACGGCCGTCTTCTTCACGCTGCAGCACGCGCAGGTACGCATAGCTGTCGCGCTCTTTGTACCCAAAAACCACCTCGGCCACGTCCCGCACATAGATTGGCTTCCCGCCAGGCGCTTTGATGACGAGATGGTTAATTTCTTCCGGCACCTCAAACTCACCATCGACACGCACCAGGTAGTTGAGGCGGTCTACGTCGATGGAGCCTCCGGGCAGGTTGGTGTTTTCGCGCCGAATCGCGTTGACCACATCGTTAAAAGTCAGGTTATACGCCTGCAGGGCAGCGCGATCGACGTTCACCTGCACCTCGCGCTCCAGGCCTCCTACCACCGTGGCTTCCAGTACGTCGGGCAGCGCCTCCAACTCGTCGGAGAGGTCTTCGGCTACCTCTTTCAGACGGGAGAGGGCATACGGCGCAGCCAGGTTAATGGTCATGATAGGCAGTTCGGAGAGGTCAATTTCGTTGACCATGGGCTCCTCGGCATCTTCCGGGAGCTTGGCTTTCGCGATATCTACCTTGTCGCGGACTTTCTGAAAGGCTTCGTCCAGCGTAATTTGATCGGGCAGAAATTCTACCACGATCGTTGAGACGCCTTCGGTAGACGTCGAGCGAATCTCGTCGATGCCGGTAATGCCCTGCAGCTCCTCTTCAATGGGTTTGGTGATCAACGACTCGATATCTTCCGGGCTGGCTCCGGGATAAATGGTCGTGATCACGATATTGGGAATTTCAATGGAGGGGAACGACTCTTTCGGAATGGTCAGGTAGCTGACCAGCCCTCCAACAGCCAGCAGGGCCGTGAGGACAAGAACCGTGGTGCGCTGGCGTATGGCAAGATTGGTAACTTTCATGGCTCCGGACCAATTGGGTTACGGCGTCTGGATCCCCGGGGCACTGGTGGTAGCGTCGGCGGCTCGAGCGGCTGTGGTGTAGGTTTGAAGCACTTCCAGCAGGTCGCCATCGCTCAGGTCATTCTGGCCGAGCACCACCACCCGCTCGCCAAAGCGAAGGCCCTGCGTGACGACAACCAGTCCCTCGGCAGAGGGGCCCAGGGTGATGTACCGCTGACGGGCTACCAGGCCGTCGGCGGTCGTGTCGGCCACAAACACACTGGTGCCGGTCTCATCGCGAAGCACCGCCGGCAAAGGAATCACCGCTACGTGGTCAAGCACCTGGCGAGCCAGACGGACGCGCACGACCATTTCGGGCTTGAGCTGGCCGTCTGGATTGTCCAGATGCACTTCGATCGGAAACGTTCGGTTCGCCGGGTCAATCGTGTTGCCAACAAAAGAGACGGTCGCCTGGCGCGCAGGAAGCCCATAGGCCTGGAAGTGCAACGCTACCGGGGTGCCTACGCGGATATCGCGGGCGTAGCGCTCAGGGACACCGGCCCGCACCTTGACGCGATGCAGGTTAACCAGGCGAAGGACCGGCTGGCCCATCGCAATCTGCTCGCCCACATCCACAAAGTGGGCTTCAACCGTTCCGGCAAAAGGCGCCTGAATAACCGTATGCGCCAGTTGTTTACGGGCCTGTTCAACGGCAGCTTCGGCCAGTCGAAGCTGGGCGGCAGCCTGATCGCGCTGGGTGCGGACGTTTTCAAACTCCAGTGCACTGATAATAGAATCGCGAAACAGGGGCTCCTGGCGTCGGAAGTTATCCAGCGCCAGTTCGTAGGCAGCGCGCGCGCTGGCCAATTGGGCCTCGGCCTGTTTCAGAGCGGCCCGTGCCAGGGTCTGGTCCAGGCGCGCCAGCACGGCACCTGCCGCGACCTGGCTACCCAGTGGCGCAAGGTACTCGACGGTCCCAGAAGCCTGCGCCGAAAGGGTGGCGTCGTGCTCGGCTTCCACCGTGCCCGTTACTTCGATCCAGTCCACAAACCGGGCCGGACGCAGCTCAAGCAGCTCGACGCGCACGCGCCGCTTGGCAGCAGCCAGGGCTGTGTTGTCGGATGTGGACGCTACGTTGTCAGGCGGAGCGCATCCGTTGAGTCCTACCAGCACAAGGCTGGCCAGAAGCGTCAGGCGAGTCCATCCGGATATATGCATGGTGGTTTTCATGGGCTAATTGGTTGCAGGGAACTACCGGGATTCATGGCGAAGTGTCAGGGAGACCCGGGCTTCCTGACCGGGCGGCGCAATCAACCCCACCGCCGTTTCAAAAGCACTTTGCGCCGTGAGGTAATCATAGACGGCCTGCAGGTAGTTCAGGCGACTCTGGTCGAGCTGTTGCGAAGCCTCGCGTTCTTCCAGGGGACTGGCTACGCCTTCGCGCAATCGAATGCGGGCATGCGTATAGTTCAGCTCAGCCCGCTCGACATTGCGCGCCTGACTGACCAGTCGTTTCCGGGCTGCCTCTAAATCGCGCAGCGCTTGCAACACCTCCAGCCGCACCTGGTCCAGTTGGTGCAGGTACTGGAGTTCGGCTTGCTTAACCGCAATTTGCCGCTGTTGCACGCGCGCTGCGGTCTGAAAGCCAGAAAAAAGCGTCCAGGTCAGCCGGACGCCTATGTTGACCGAGGGATTCCAGTAAGCGCTCGAAAAGAAATCATTGGTGCGTCGGGAGAACTTAAACGGATCGTTCGGATCTGAAAGAATTACAGTCCGATAGTCCGGCACATTGCCAATGTAGCTGAAGCTGGCAAAAGCGCTCAGACGAGGATAGCGGGCTGCTTTCGCTAACTCCCGATCTACTTCGCGCAGTTTGATCTGCAGTCGAAGTTGTTCTAGATCTGGACGGCGCTCCAGTGCCAGCGCAACAGCTTCGTCCAGGGCAATCTGCTGATAACGACCCGGATCCGTTACGGCCAGGACGCCACGAAGCTGAATGGGCTGGTCCAGGGGGATACCCAGCAGAAGTTTGAGCTGGTCAAGCGTCTGCGCCGCCTGGTTCTGGGCCTGAATAAGCTGGGTTTCCAGGTTGGCCAGCTCCACTTCAACGCTCAAGCGCTGAAACTGCGGCGCCACGCCCTGAGCGACGCGCCGAATGGTCTCCTGCAGCGTCTCGCGCGTGCGCGCAACGCTCTGAGCCATAACACGCACCTGTTCTTGCGCCAGCAGCGCTCCGTAAAACGCCCGCCGGACCTGATCAATCAACAACTGCTCCTGGCGCGTCGCGCCTCGACGGTTGATCTCTTGCAGGATTTTAGCCCCTTTGATGGCCGCAAAGGCTGTTTTGCTGAAAAGCGTCTGCTCAATGGTGAGGCCTGCTGTGAACCGATTGTCTACGGCAAAGGGGTTGTCGCCCGCGCGCGGCCGAATGCCAGCCTCGGCAAGCGCCTGCTGCTGCCGCTCTACAAACTCGCCGAAAGAGATGGGCTCGGTTTCTGGATTGTCGTCGGTGCGGGCCCGTTCGTTGTACGCCAGCCAGTCTAAAAAGCCCAGCGATTGGAAGAGATTGCCGGCGGCCGAGCCGGCAAAGGGGTTAGGCGTTTTCAGATTGCGCGTATAATCGGCACTCAGATTAACCTGAGGCAGCACCTGCCCCCAGGCTTCGCGGACTTGCGCCCGGGCGTTGGCCACGTCCAGGCGAGCGCTTTGCAGCGCGCGGTTCTGAATGAGGGCAATCTGGATGGCTTCTTCCAGCGTGAGTATAATGGGTTGGGGGGAAGAAGCGGAGCGCTGGACCGATTGGGCCGGCACGTCTCCAGCGGCGACAATCCATCCGAGCCCTACAAGGAGCCAGCAACGGATGCTCATGATTCCTCCTGCGATTTCCTCCGATCCAACAGACCCTCCAGCAACAGCGTCGAAAGGAAGCGGGTAGCTTCTTCAGGAGTCGGTAAGGCATGCTGGGGCTTACCCGTCACGCATTCCTTCAGCAGACGATGCATGGCCAGCCCGTGCAAGTTGCCCAGGATTGTGTGCGCGACCGCCTCTGCCGGAAGTGGGCGTACCTCCCCGCGCTCAATAGCCGCCTGGATGTGCCGGGTTAATAGCTGAAGGAATGCGTCGTGATGGCGCTGGAAAAAGGCGGCGCGCTCCGGGTCCGGGCTGACCATCATGCGCTGCGACTCGCGCGTGACGAGCAACAGCATGTCTCGGTTCTGCTCAAAGAATTCAAAGCTGGCACGCAGAAAAGCTTCGAATCCCTCCCGAAACGACGCCGCATCGGCAAAGGAGGTCTCGATCAACTGGCGAAACTGCGCAAAAACCTCTTCGAAGACGGCAAAGAACAGTTCGTCCTTGCCGCCGGGAAAGTAGTTGTACAACGTCCCTTTTCCAAACTCTGCCCGCTGGGCAATTTCGTCCAGCGTGGCATCCACGTATCCTTTTTCGGCAAAGACCGCGCGCGCTGCCTCCAGCATAGCCTGGCGACGCATCAGGCGCTCGCGCTCTTTACGGGAAAGTGAGGGAGATTCCATGAACGTTTGGTCAGAAAGTGACTGGCTGGTCATTTATTGACGAGAGAGTCTACGTTGAGCCTGCCAAAAGGATGCGGTAGAAATTTTAAGAATGTGTGAAGAGTGGCCGGAAAAGAAAACGGCGTAGCGGTCAATGTCTACGCCGTGGGAGGTAGCGAGAAGTGCCGGGCACCACAGGGTAAAAAAGGAGGCGCCGCCGCTGTGCGGCTGCAGGGGAGTGGAGCGCTGGAGAAGCGGCCGGTTAATCGGCCGTTTTAGAGATACTGTTCTAAATTATGAGCCTGGAGGTATTCGACAACGTTTTTCACCTGCTGCGTGCTGTCGAGGTTGCAGATAAGCAGGGCATCTTCGGTGTCGATGACGGCCGTATCATGGATACCGATGAGCACAACGAGGCGTTTTTCGGTGTCCACATAGTTGCGGCTGGCATCCCGCACGATCACCTGGCCTTTCAGGGCATTCCCCAGTTGATCTTTGGGGCTCAGGTCGTAAACAGCGCGCCAGTCTCCTACGTCGCTCCACTCAAAGTTGCCCGGGACGACCCAGGCGTGCTGGGATCGTTCCATCACGCCATAGTCAATAGAAATGCTGGGGCAGGTCTGGTAGGCCTGCTTGAGCAGGTGGGGTTCGTCGGGCGTCCCGACAGCCTGGCGTAACGGTTCAAACGCTTCGTACAGATCGGGCAGGTGGTGCTGCACTTCAGTCAGGATGGAGTCGGCGCGCCAAATAAACATGCCGCTGTTCCAGAGGAAATCGCCTGAGTCCAGGAAGCGTTCGGCGGTCGCAAGATCTGGCTTTTCTGCAAAGGTGCGTACCCGGTAGGGACGTGGTTCCTCGAACAGATGTTCGGCCGATCCTTCAAACTGGATATACCCATAGCCGGTGGCTGGATAGGTAGGCTTAATGCCAATTGTTACCAGGGCGCCGGGCTCCCGTGCCTTTTCAATCGCTACCCGTAACGTTTCGTGGAAGGCTCTGACATTGCGAATCACATGGTCGGCCGGCAGCACCACCATGAGGGCGTCGGGGTCCTGCGCCAGCAGCTTAATGGCAGCATAGGTGATACAGGGAGCTGTATTGCGGCCAATGGGTTCAGCCAGGATGTTTTCCGGAGGAAGCGCAGGGAGTTGTTCGCGTGTTTTCTCCACGTAGCGCTGGTGGGTAACGATATAGCAGCGCTCTAGCGGAACCAGGCCCTGCAGGCGGGCTACCGTATTCTGCAGCAGCGTGGCCTCACCAAATACCTTTAGAAACTGTTTGGGGTGGTCGATACGACTTTTGGGCCAGAAGCGGCTTCCAATGCCGCCTGCCATAATCACCGCATAAAGCATAGATCGCTTTCAGGTTTGGTGAAACGAACAAGTTCAACATGAGGCATGCACCGACAAACGTTGCGCGAACGAGCAGCTCCGGATGCAGGTTGCGACGCTCCCGTAAAAATACAGCGCAGGGGGCTGTTCTGTCAGGAAGATTTTCGCATAGCAGACATGTCCGATGAAACAGCGTGCGATCTGGTTTGCCCGTAATGAACAGGCGGAAGCACTGGAGCGGGCAGGCCGCAAGGCCGAGGCGCTGGCGCTTTACGAGGCAAATGTGCGAGAAGGTTGCGATCTGAGTTTTACTTACGAGCGCGTCGGGGCGCTTTATGAGGAGCAGGGTAAGCTGGAACAGGCCCTGGAAGCCTTTGAGCAGGCCCGTAAGATTGAGCAGAAGCGCGGGCCCAGCAAACGGCTGGTCCAACTGGGGCGGCGCGTGGAAGCCTTGCAGCGCCGGCTGCATGAGCAAAAACCGCAAAAAGGAAGGGCGCAGCCCGGAGCATCGGTAACCGATTCCAGGCAGACCGGGCGATCGCAGCGTGCGGCAGCCGCGGCCCCGCGGCGTAAAGGCTGTTTGGGCGCGTGGGTACTGGTCATGCTGGGAGCAGGTGGGTTGCTCGGATGGCTGGGATAAGCCGGCTTCCCTGCGGGAATTTCATGAAAAAGCCAGCCGCGCTTTAACCGCACAGCATCTTCTCGCTTTACTCCAGCGTTAGTCAGGCGATTTGCTACGAAAAAGCACGCAAAAAGTGCAGGGGCTGATTCGCCACAGGCGCATACAGGTGCAGTGCAGGCGGCTTTTCTTAGAGCGCTGGAATGGTTTGTGTTGTTGTGTCCATTAAAGGGGGGAAACAATCATGAAACTGGCTATTGTTGGTACGGGGTACGTCGGTCTGGTGACCGGCACTTGCTTTGCCGAGATGGGCAACGAGGTAGTCTGCGTGGACATTGATGCACAGAAGATCGATAAGCTGAACCGGGGCGAATTGCCCATCTTTGAGCCCGGGCTGGAGATTTACTATGAGCGCAATCGTCGGGAAGGACGATTGCACTTTACCACGTCCCTCGAAGAGGCGCTTCCTGAAAGCGAGGTTATTTTTCTGGCGCTGCCTACGCCGCCTGGCGAGGACGGCTCGGCAGATCTTTCCTACGTGCTGGGGGTGGCCGATCAGATTGCGCAATGGATGGCGGCTCACCCAGAGACGGGCTACAAGATTATTGTGAACAAGAGCACGGTGCCTGTCGGAACGGCAGACCGCGTGCGGGAAATCTTTGAGTCGTACGGGCTGACTCCGGGCGAGCAGTTCGATGTGGTGTCGAATCCCGAGTTTCTCCGGGAAGGAGTGGCGGTTGACGATTTCATGAAGCCGGAGCGCGTGATTATCGGCACGCGCAGTCCGCGCGCCGCGGAGATCATGACGCAGCTTTACGAGCCGTTCGTGCGCCAGGGGAACCCTATTCTGGTGATGGACGAGCGCAGCTCGGAAATGACCAAGTATGCGGCCAATGCGTTTCTGGCGACCAAAATTACCTTTATGAATGAAATAGCCAACGTGTGCGAGCGCGTTGGCGCCAACGTCGATGAGGTGCGCCGCGGCATCGGGTTGGACAGCCGTATCGGGAAGCAATTTCTCTATGCCGGTATCGGTTTTGGGGGAAGCTGCTTCCCGAAAGATGTCAAGGCGTTGGCCCGTACGGCCGAAGAACACGGCTATGCATTTCAAATTCTAAAGGCGGTGCTGGACGTCAACGAGCGCCAGCGTCGCCTGTTGGCCGAGCGCGTCTACGAGCGGTTTGACGGGCAGCTTGAAGGGCGGCGGCTGGCCATCTGGGGACTGGCCTTCAAGGCCAACACCGATGACGTGCGCGAAGCGCCTTCGCATGTCATCATCCGGAAGCTGTTGGAGCATGGCGCCGATATTGTGGTTTTCGATCCGGAGGCTATGGAAAATACGCGGGCTGTTTTTGGCGATGCGATCCGGTACGCCCGGAGCATGTATGAAGCGCTCGAAGGGGCCGAGGCGCTCGTCATCTGCACGGAATGGAACGAGTTCCGTCGTCCTGATTTTCAGCGGATGCGCGACCGTATGGCGCGGCCTCTGATTTTTGATGGCCGCAACCTGTATCATCCCAAGCGCATGGCCGCCATGGGCTTTGAATACTACTCCATTGGCCGGCCGCACTACCCGCCGCATACCAACCCGGATCCTGCACTCCTGGCCAGCACAACCGACGGAAAGACAAGCGCATGAGTCGTCCACCGCGTACGCTGATCACGGGGGGCGCCGGATTCATCGGCTCACACCTGTGCGAGCGGTTTCTGGCCGAAGGCCACGAAGTGATCTGCATGGATAACTTCATTACGGGCTCCCCGGACAATATTGCGCATTTGATCGGGCACGAGCGGTTCCACTTTATTCAGCACGATGTCACCAACTTCATTTATGTGGAAGGACCGCTCGACTATGTCCTGCACTTTGCCAGCCCTGCTTCGCCGGTCGATTATCTCAAGTATCCCATTCAGACCCTTAAAGTAGGGGCGCTGGGCACGCATAAAGCGCTTGGGCTGGCCAAGGCCAAGGGGGCGCGCTTTCTGCTGGCCTCCACGAGTGAAGTCTACGGCGATCCGCTGGTGCATCCGCAGCCTGAAGACTACTGGGGCAACGTGAATCCCGTCGGGTTGCGCGGGGTGTATGACGAGGCCAAGCGCTTTGCCGAGGCCATGACCATGGCCTACCATCGCTATCACGGGGTCGACGTGCGCATTGTGCGGATTTTCAACACCTATGGCCCCCGCATGCGGCTCGACGATGGGCGGGCGCTGCCCACATTTATGACGCAAGCACTCAAGGGCGAGCCCCTTACGGTCTACGGAGACGGTAGCCAGACGCGCTCCTTCCAGTACATTGATGATCTGGTCGAAGGTATTTATCGCCTGCTTATGAGTGATTACGTAGGACCTGTCAATATTGGCAATCCTGAGGAAATCTCCATTCTGGAGTTTGCGCGGGAGATTATCGAGCTGACCGGTAGCAAAAGTGAGATCGTTTTTAAACCGCTGCCAGCCGATGACCCAAAAGTGCGCCAGCCTGACATATCCCTGGCGCGCCGGGTACTCGGCTGGGAACCCAGGGTGAGCCGACGCGAAGGACTGCGTCGCACGCTGGAATACTTTAAACAGCGGCTGGGACTGGAAGCAGCCCACAGCTCATGATGGGATGTTGTAGGAGGATCGGGGTATGGAGGCGCTGGGATGGCAGGCCTGGATTACGCTGGCAGCCATCGCCGCGATGGTCGTGGCGCTGGTGCGGGAGGTGGCGCGTCCTGACCTGATCTTTCTGGGAACGCTGGGATTGCTGCTGCTCACCGGCGTGCTCACCCCGCAGGAAGCGTTCGCAGGCTTTTCGAATCCAGCCGTGCTAACCATTGCGGCCCTGTTTGTGGTCGCGGCCGGACTCCAACGCACCGAAGCCCTGGCCTTTGTGGACCGCCTCCTCTTCCCGCAGCGGCCGTCTACCGCGCGGGCCGTTTTTCGGATTATGGTACCTGTTTCAGCGCTTTCTGCCTTTTTGAACAATACGCCAATCGTTGCCATGCTTATGCCGCGGGTGCAGCAGTGGGCCGCGCGGCATAACCTAGCCCCCTCTAAGCTGCTCATTCCACTCTCCTATGCAGCGATTGTAGGGGGAATGATTACGTTGATCGGCACCTCTACCAACCTGGTCATCTCGGGCCTGATGATTCAGGCTGGCCTTCCCGGACTGCGCCTGTTCGACCTGACCTGGGTCGGGCTGCCGGTGGCCGTGGCGGTCATCCTGTTTTTTACCCTGCTCGGTCATCGCCTGCTGCCCGATCGTCGGCGTGAGCAGGGAGACTTTGAGGAGGGATTGCGAGAGTGCCTGTTTGAGCTGCGCGTTACTCCGGCCGGCACTCTGGAGGGCAAAACCGTAGAGGAAGCAGGGCTGCGTGCGCTGGGGGAAGCCTACCTGGTGCACATCCGACGCAGTGGACGGGTGATCCCGGCGGCTCCAGAGCAGGTGCTGCAAGGCGGGGATGTCCTGACATTTGTCGGCTCTGCCCGAATGATCGAACAGTTGTTGGAACGCGACGGACTGGAACGGGCGCTGCCTTCTGTGGAAGAGAACGCGACGCAGACGCTCCCGCTGTTTGAAGCAGTGGTGGCGCCTTCCTCGACACTGGTAGGCAAGACGCTTCGGGAGGTGCAGTTCCGCGAGCAATATGGCGGCGTAGTACTGGGCATTCAGCGGCAAGGTCAGCGCATTGTCGGATCGCTTGGGCGCATTCCTATTGAAGCGGGCGACCTGCTGCTGATTGAAGCCCGAAATGGTTTTGACCGCCGCTGGAACGCCCGGCGCGATGAGTTTTACCTGGTCGCTCCACGCAGTCCGGAACGGCCCCGGCCGCGTCCCCGCCACGCGCCCGTAGCCCTGGCCATTTTTGCGGGCATGGTGTTGCTGGCCGCGCTGGGATGGGTGCCGCTGGTAACGGCAGCCTTTGCAGCCGCCCTGGGGATGGTGCTGACGCGTTGCCTTTCAGGCCGTGAAGCCCGGCAGGCGCTTGATCTACAGGTGCTGGTGGTGATTGCGGCTGCGCTGGGAATCGGACAGGCCGTCGATCGCTCCGGACTGGCTGCTGCGCTCGGCCATGGTCTGGTGGCGATGACGGCCGACCTGGGACCAGTGGCTGCGCTGGCCGTGCTCTATCTGGTTACCATGGCGCTAACCGAACTGTTTACCAACAACGCGGCCGCTGCGCTCATGCTGCCCGTTGCGCTCGCTGTGGCAGGCGAGCTGGGGCTGGAACCCCGAGCTTTTGCAATTACCGTCGCCGTAGCGGCCTCGGCCAGCTTTCTGACCCCGATCGGCTACCAGACGAACCTGATGGTGATGTCGGCCGGAGGCTATCGCTTCCGCGATTATCTGAAAGCTGGCACTCCGGTTGCTGCTCTGGTTTTTGCAGTTGGGCTAACGATGATCGCATGGATCTGGCTGTAAACCTACCTTCTGTTTAACCAAACCTGAGTAAACGTACCGATGTCCACGACGACACTTATTGAGCCACATGGTGGCGCTCTCTGTGAGCTGATTGTTCCGGAGGCAGAACGCGAGACGCTCAAGGAAAAAGCCCTGACGCTTCCATCGCTTACCCTTACGCCTCGGCAGCTCTGTGACATAGAGCTGCTGCTCAATGGAGGCTTTTCGCCGCTGCGAGGCTTTCTGAACCGGGCCGACTACGAGCGGGTCGTTGAAGAGATGCGGCTGCAAAGCGGCGTGCTATGGCCCATGCCGATCACGCTGGACGTCTCGGCAGACGTAGCCCGCACGCTGAATCCAGGCGATGAAGTAGCGTTGCGGGATCAGACCGGTCTGCTGCTGGCCGTAATGCAGGTCGAAGATGTCTGGAAACCAGATAAAGAGCGGGAGGCCCGACTGGTTTTTGGTACTACCAGCACAGAGCATCCAGCCGTGGCCTACCTGATGCACGAAGCGGGCGAATATTACGTCGGCGGTACGCTCAAAGGCGTGCAGCTTCCGGTGCATTACGACTTTAAAGAACTGCGGCATACGCCTGCGCAGCTACGCGCCGAATTTGAACGACGGGGATGGGAGCGTATCGTAGCCTTTCAGACCCGTAATCCCATGCACCGGGCCCACAAAGAACTGACCGACCGTGCAGCCGAAGAAGTAGGGGGCCATTTGCTCATTCATCCGGTCGTGGGCATGACGAAGCCCGGGGATATCGATTACTACACGCGCGTGCGTTGCTACCGGAAACTGCTCAAGTACTATCCCGAAGGGCGGGCCATGCTGAGCCTGCTGCCGCTGGCTATGCGCATGGGCGGACCCCGCGAAGCGGTCTGGCACGCAATCATTCGCAAGAACTATGGTTGCACCCACCTGATTATTGGCCGTGACCATGCAGGGCCCGGAAAAGACTCCAGCGGCAAGCCATTCTACGGGCCCTATGATGCCCAGGAGCTGGTTCAGCAGTACCAGGAGGAGCTGGGCATTGGCGTGGTTCCCTTCAAACTGATGGTCTACCTGCCAGACCAGGACACGTACAAACCCATCGACGAAGTCAAAGAAGGAGAGCGGACGCTCAGTATCTCAGGGACGGAGCTGCGGCGCCGGCTGGCCGAAGGCGAAGAAATTCCCGAATGGTTCTCCTATCCTGAGGTGGTGGCTGAGCTGCGCCGCACGCATCCTCCGCGTCATCAACAGGGATTCACGGTATTCTTTACGGGGCTGTCGGGCTCCGGTAAGTCCACCATTGCCAATGCGCTCATGACCCGCCTCCTGGAGCTGACCGGGCGTCCCGTGACGCTGCTTGATGGCGACGTCGTGCGCACGCACCTGAGCAAAGGGCTGGGCTTTTCCCGGGAAGATCGGTCAATTAACGTGCGGCGCATCGGGTACGTAGCCAGTGAAATTACCAAACATCGTGGCATTGCGATCTGCGCTCCCATTGCGCCCTACGAAGCAGACCGGCAGTACAACCGGCAGCTCATCAGCAGCTTCGGCGGCTACATCGAGGTCTTTGTCGATACGCCCCTGGAAGTGTGTGAGCAGCGCGACGTCAAAGGCCTCTACGCAAAAGCCCGCGCTGGGATCATCAAAGGCTTTACGGGCATCGACGATCCGTATGAGCCGCCCTCAAACCCTGAAATTGTTTGCCGCACCACGGAGGAGACGGTCGAGCAGTGCGTGGAGAAAATTCTGGCCTATCTCTATCAGGAAGGCTACCTGAAAAAAGAGGAAAATAACGCGTAAGCAGGAAAAGGACGTAGGCGGTGCCCGGGCGGAAAGGCCCGGGCACCGCTATTTTTTTAGCGTTGTTGCTCCATAAATTCCTCGAAACTCTGGGTTCGGTACGCTTCGGAACCAATAAAACGTAAGATCTGCAGGAACGTCTCGGTCGGCACAAAACCAGGCACCCGTGTGATGTACGTGCCGTCTGGCTCCAGAAAGACGGTAGTAGGATATCCAGACAGCCCGAGCGCCTGAGCAAGCTCTGCCTCGGTCAGCTCATAGCCACGAAAGGTAAGTTTGCGGGCGGTGTCTTCGCCGTTGAGCCGAGCGTATTCAAAGTGGGCTTTCAGATAGGCGACCACGGCCGAGTCGGCATAGACTTCTTTTTGCATCCGACGGCACCAGGGGCACCAGGGGGCCGAAATGTCAATAAGCACTTTTTTTCCACTTTGCGCGGCTGCTGCCATGGCCTCTTCGACTCGTTGCCAGCCGATAGGGGCCATGATCGCCGGATCAAACAGTGAAGATTGGGCCTGCGCCGTCAGAGGAAGCAGGACGGTCAGGCTCAGCCAGCACAGGTAGGTTGAACGTCGCATAGCAGTTTCTGGTAGGCTTCTTGAAAACGGGGAGCCAGGCGGGCCCAGCTATGGGCGGCAAACGCAGCGCTGGTACGGGCCGCCAACCTGCGTCGCAGGGCGGGATCTCCGCACAGCTGCCGCATGGCGGCCGTAAGCGCTTCGAGATTGGGAGTGTCAACGACATAGCCTACCCCGTAGGTTTCCACCACACGGCGGAGTTCAGGCAGGTTGCTGGCCAGCACGGGAAGACCGGCTGCCAGGTATTCAAAAAGCTTGTTAGGGAGCGCCAGCCGGTGGTTCAGGCAAGTATCTTCAAGCAGCACAAGCCCTACGTCAGCCGAAGCAGTAACAGGCAGCAGCTTATCGGGTAGTACCGGTGGTAACAGGTGCACGCGGTCGGCTACGCCCAGGGTGGTTGCGCGCTCTCGGATAACCGGGGCCAACGGTCCATCCCCCAGATAGACCAGCGCAGCCTCTGGCACCTCGGGCAACGCTTCAAGCGGCAATAAACAACCTCTGCCAGGCCGTAAATGGCCCTGATAGAGAAAAAGTACAAGGTGGTCGGGAAGCTGAAGGTGTTGCCGCAGGGAAGTAGTCTGAACGGTTGGGGCCGGCGCCTCAGGCGCATTGTACAGGACCAACGGGGACGCAATGCCATAGTCATGCACCAGATGGACGGCTATTCCTTCGCTGACGGTCAGCACAAGATCAGCCTGGCGTATATAATGACGCTCTACCAGCTTCCAGAAACGCTGGCGTAGCGGACGACCTGCCGTGCTGGCAACGTAGGGGTACCGTTCCCGGGCATCAAAGACCAGCCGTCCACCAAAGCGACGGGCTGTACGGGCCAGCGCAGGCAGCACATACAGATCACCTGCATGGTAAATGCGGGCCTGGCAGGAGCGAAGAACGCGCAGGAATTGCCGGTGTAGTTGCCAGAAAAAACGAGGACCTTGCCCTTCAGGAAGCGGCAGGGAATGATACCGTACGCTGGACTGTAGGTCGGCAGGCAGCGCAACCGGCGGTCCTACGCCAAACGCCTCAATGGAGAGGCCAAGCTGGGCCAGCGCTCGGAGCTGGCGAAGTGCTCGGCTGTTGTGGGGCACCGATCCCACCAGCGCAAAACAGACGTCACTGCACGCCATCTCTGCAGGGTACGTACGGCCTTTCCAGCAAAATACCCTTCCATGCCTACCTGAGGCAATAAAAAACCCGGCCTCTCGAAAGAGGCCGGGAATAAGAAAAACGCTGGCCTAGTGCTCAGTTGTTGTGATCACCACCAATCGTGGTCGAACCACCACCATTGTTACCACCATAGTTGTTATGGTCCCCACCAATGGTGGTTGAACCACCACCATTGTTCCCTCCGCTCTCCATAACAACCGGACCCGTCAGGGCATCCGAGCTGCAGCCCGTCAGCGCCAGCGAGCCTCCGGCCAGCAACGCCGGAATCGCCAGCAACATCATCAGTTTAGCCAATCGCTTCATGGTACTTTATACGGTTGGGGTGAATGGATGAGGCCTCGCCTAAACCACCCGAGCCTATGCCTGAACAAGGTGAGCACTCTGGCGCAGATAGTGGGGATATTTTTGCTGAGAAAATCAATTTTAGAGGGAAAAAATGCGGAGGAGATAAAGGGTAAATTGGATTAATCCTTGCAGGGAAACGAATCGTTCGGAGGCCGAACCCGGTAAAAGACCCGGCCTACCGCTTGAGTTCGTGGCTGGATTTCCCGATACTGTACCAGGGCAATGCACCGCTGGCATGGCGCGCGCGCATCGACCACATCCAGTCTGTCTGACGATTCAGAGCCGGCTGCTTCGGGCTATAGGCCGATGGACGGGAGGAATCCTGCTGCTATTGGGCTCCTGGCCTCTGCAAGCTCAGGAGCTTTCGTACCAGGTCGAAGTAGGCGCGCCGCTTTACCTGCAGCACTACGCTCCTCAGGACTATGGACAGTTTCCGCAGAACTGGGCCATTGTGCAGGACAGGCGGGGCGTGATCTATGTGGGGAATGTAGATGGGGTGTTGGAATTCGATGGGGTGCACTGGCGATTGTTGCGAACGGCGACGAACACCATCGTTCGCTCACTGGATGTAGATACGGCAGGACGGATTTTTGTAGGAGCGCAGGGCGATTTTGGCTATTTCTGGCCTGATTCGCTGGGAGTGCTGCGCTACACGTCGCTGGTACCCGAGATTGCTGACTCGACAGACCGGAATTTCTGGGACGTGTGGGCCACGCGCGTGACGCCCGATGGCGTCTATTTTCAAACGCATGCCCGGCTGTTTCGCTGGGATGGCGATACCATCCGGGTGTGGCGCCCACACACTTATTTTCATACGGCTTTTGTAGTGCATGGCCGTCTCTACGTGCGGCAGGACAGCATCGGGCTCCAGACAGTTGCGGGCGATTCGTTGCGACTGGTGCCTGGCGGAGAGCGCTTCGCCCACCTGCGCATTTACGCTATGATGCCCTATGATGCGGAGCAGATCTTGATTGCTACCCGGGAGGCAGGTCTCTGGCTTTACGATGGTCGCACGTTTCGGTATCTACCCAGCGAAGTTGAGCCGTTCATCCGCGCCTATCCGCTCTATCATGGCACGGCCATGCCGGGGGGGTTCTATGCGCTGGCTACGCTGGGAGGCGGGGTGTTCATTATTGATCGGGAGGGGCGGATCGTTCAGGTTATTGATGAGTCGGTCGGGTTGCCGGATAGCTGGGTGAATTACGTGTACGTCGATCGGCAGGGCAGCCTCTGGATGGCACTCAATAGCCGCGGACTGGCCCGCGCCGATGCCGTCCCCTACCTTTCGGTGTGGGACAAGCGGCTGGGACTGGACGGATTTATGTACTGGTTGGGGCAAGAAGCCGATCATCTCTACGCTGCTACCAGCACGGGACTGTTTCACATGTCTTTATCACAGGGATCGCGGCCTGTCTTTGTGCGGGATGTGCGGATCTCCGATCAGGTCTTTCAGATCTTTCGCCATGGGGAAGATTTATGGCTAGCTACGGCGGAAGGGCTTCATATAAAGAAGAGAGAGCAAGTTCTTTCTGATCAGACTCTTTTATTACCTGAGCAAACCGTTTTTTCACTGGCTCGACTTACCGATAGTCTGATTGCGGCAGGCACTAAAAGCGGACTGGTACGACTCAGATGGAATGGCAGGCAATGGGCTATTGACCCTATTGCTGGAGTAACCGGAGAGGTCCTGCGCATTGTACGAGCAGGACATACGCTCTGGCTCAGTTTGCGGGATGGACGGATTGTGCAGATGCAATTCTTAAATGGCTGGATGGAAGCGCCGGAGGTAACAGTTTATGGGGAGGCAGATGGATTGCCGGGAAGTGTAACGCAGATGGTTGAAATTGATAGTACAGTGTTCTTTTATGCCAGAGAAGGTGTATATCGTTTTGTGCCGGAAGCTACGCCGGTTTTTCAGCCAGACAGTTCGCTCATCGCGCGGGGGCATGAAGGACATGATGAACTGCTGGCCCTGGTGGTGGATCGTTTTCGGAGAGTCTGGACCATCTACCCGACGCACGTAGATATTGCGCATCCGTTGCCTGGCGGAGGCTACCGGTTTGAAACGCCGCTGGTGCTCCGCTATCCAGCCTGGGGTTCTCCTGTGCAGGTGTATGTAGATGAGGAAGGGATTGTCTGGCTGGGGAATCGGGATCGGCTTATCCGCTACGATCCAACGCTGCCCTTTCCGGAAGAATTGTTTTCTGTGGAACCGCCTCCAGTGTTAATCCGGCAGGTGGCGGTAGGCGATCATGTGCTGTTCGGCGGGGCGTTTGTGGGCACCGATGGGTTTCTGCGTGGACAGCAGCAAGATGGTGAGGTGCTGGAGCTTCCCTATGCTTTTAATGACCTGCAATTTGAATTTGCGCTGCCCAGTTTTATTCGTGCAGAGGATAATCGCTACCAGTATCGGTTAGAGGGTAAAGAAGATTGGTCAGACTGGACGACCGTTACGCAGCGGTTTTACCCGAACCTGTGGGAAGGCGTTTACCGCTTCCAGGTGCGGGCGCGCAATGCCTGGGGGTTGACCACACCGGTTACGACCCTGGTCATACGCATCCTGCCGCCCTGGTACCGCACCTGGTGGGCCTACACCCTCTACCTGGTGATTCTGGTAACCACCGTGGCGCTGACCTGGCGTCATTATGTGGCGCAGCAGCGGGCGCAGCAGATGTACATTGCAACGGTGCTAGGGGATCGTATCCATTCCCTGACGGCGCGTATTAATTTGCTGACGCGGATGCTCCGCGAAGCGAATGCAGCCAAAGAAACGATCCTTTCAACCACGACGCACGAGCTGCGCACGCCGCTTTCAGCCATTCTGGGATTTGCCTCAGTACTTAAGGAAGAAACAGATAATCCGCAGCACCAGGAATTTCTGGAGCTTATTGAAGAGAGCGGCCAACGCTTGCTGGCAACGATCAACGACATCCTGGATCTGGCGCGGCTGCGTTCCGGATCCATGGTGCTGCGGCGCGTGCCGGTAGAAATCACCGAAACCGTTCAGAAAGTCTATCAGCTTCTGGAGCCGTTGGCGCGCAAAAAAGGACTGGACTTCCGGATGGAATTGCCAACGGTGCCGGTCCGCGTGTTTGGGGATCCACGGGCTGTAGAACGGGTGCTAAACAATCTGGTGGGCAATGCCATCAAGTTTACTCCCAGAGGTGAGGTAGTGATTTCGGTAACAGCCGACGAGCAACATGTGCGGATCGCTGTGCGGGATACGGGCGAAGGCATTTCTGAAGAGTTTTTGCCGCATGTCTTTGAAGAATTTCGTCAGGAGTCGTCCGGTACCGACCGGGCTTATGAGGGGAGTGGGCTGGGCCTGGCTATAGCAGCGCGGCTGGTAAAGCTTATGGGAGGCACCATTGAAGTCGCCAGTAAGAAAGGGGAAGGAAGCACCTTTACCGTGGTGCTCCCACGCGCGCCGGAGCATGGAACCCCCTCAGGGATGTACCCACACTGGCAACTATCGGAAACGTAGAGATGTTGAGGCCGTCCTGGTGGCGCGTGTTAAAGCGGTTGCCACGGTTGTTGGGCACTACATTGTGGTACACGGCCTGGACTGCGTGGAAGGTGCGCCGGCTACCATCGGTGCAGCGTCCTATGTATCGGGCGCAGCGGCTTCAAGAAGGCTGCCGGATCCTGTGCCGGCTTATGGGAATTGTCGTGGACGCGCCAGACTGCCCTCCACTGCCTGCCGGACAGCCGGGACTGCTGGTGGCCAATCATTTCAGCGCCCTGGATCCGATTGTGCTGGCTACGTGCTGGCCGGTGGCTTTTGTAGGGAAAGCGGAGCTGGCTCGCTGGCCGTTGATTGGCTGGCTGTGCCGAACCTACGGCGTGTTGTTTGTTGAGCGGGAGCGACGAACCCGTTCGGTTGCCATTATTCAGCAAATGCGCACGTGGCTTGCTGCGGGCGTGCCTGTAATGGTCTTTCCAGAAGGGACAACGGGGACGGGCGAGACCGTCCGACCGTTCAAGACGGGGGCTTTTGAGGCGGTGGCGGGTTTGGAAGAAGGTTGGGTACTGCCCGTCAGTCTTTGCTTGCAGCGCGTGAATGGCCGCTTAGCTACGCCTGAAGTGCGGCGCTGGTATGCCTGGACAGAAGGCCTGTCGTTTTTGCGGCACCTGCTGCGCTGGCTGGGAACAAAGCACCTGCACCTGAAGGTGCAGGTGGGCACGCCTATCCCAACTACCGGGCAGCATCGGAAGCAATTGGCACAGCAGGCTTTTGAGCAGGTGCGTGCCCTGTATCATAAAATGTTGACCGAGAGGATGGCAATGGCCGATGATGATCGTATCTTTTCTACTAACGTCCATGAAACAAAGCGGGCCGGGCACGGTCTCTGAAAATAATCCCCAGGCATCCAACACGCATTTCCGGTAAAGCGAACATGGCGGAAAAGGGGCGTTCGCGGGTACTCCTCCTGGCTGGCGGCATCGGGCTGCTGCTGATTGGATTACTCGCCGGGATTCTGCTGATGGAATGGCGCTTTCAGAAGGCGCAACTGGCAACCCCGCCGGTCCGCATTGTAGAGCGGGTTCAGCTCGGAGGCGGTGAGACGGTAGGGACGGTTACGCTTTCGGCAGAGGATGGCCAGAAGCTGGCACTGGACCCGGTCGTGTTGAATCAGGTCTTTCGCGAAGTGGCCCGGCGAGTGACGCCTGCGGTGGTATACATTGAGGTAACGGTAGGGCGCTCAGGGTCTTTCTCGGGTGATTTCTTTCACCGGTTTGATCCCGACCAGGAACGCTTCTTCCGAGAGTTCATGCCCCGCCAGAGCGTGGGCAGTGGGGTGATTATCAGCCCGGACGGCTACATTGTAACCAACTATCATGTCGTAGAGGATGCCCGCGAGATGCGGGTTACATTGGCTGACAAACGACAGTTCGAAGCGCGGCTGATTGGGTTTGACCGCTCAACAGATCTGGCCGTCATTAAAATCGATCCGCCAGAAGGTGAAACGTTGCCCGTCATTGCGTTTGGGAACTCGGACGAGCTCACTGTGGGTGAATGGGTGCTGGCGGTCGGGAATCCATTCCGGCTGACATCGACCGTGACGGCCGGTATCGTCAGTGCGCTGGGGCGGCAGGTGAACATCATTGACGACTTTTTCCGAGTGGAGGATTTTATTCAGACAGACGCTGCGATTAATCCCGGCAATTCAGGGGGAGCCCTGGTGAATCTGCGGGGTGAGCTAGTAGGGATCAATACAGCCATCGCAACTGAGAGTGGAGCCTATGAAGGCTATGGTTTTGCAGTTCCGGTGAATCTGGTGGCCCGGGTGGTGGAGGACCTGATCGCTTATGGCGAAGTGCAGCGGGGGTATCTGGGCGTGTCGATTCAAGAGGTTAATGCACAGCAGGCCCGCGAGCTGGGGCTGCCAGGTGTGCAGGGCGTACTGATCGCCGAGGTGCGGAGAGGCGGTGCGGCTGACCAGGCCGGGGTGCGGGAAGGGGATGTGGTGCTGGCGGTGAACGGTCGCGCCGTAAACGCTCCGAACGAATTGCAGAGCGTGGTGGCCCGCTACCGGCCGGGTGATCGATTAGAACTGGAGATCTGGCGCCAAGGGCAACGGTTGCACCTGCAGGTGGAACTGATGGGGCGGGATGCGCCGGCTTACCAGGAATGGTTCAGCGAGCTGACCGAAGAGGCGCCGCCTCGCATGCCGGAGCTGACTCCAGAGACGCCGCCAGACGGGGTGTTCAAGTTAGAGAACTGGGGAGTAGGGCTGCGGGAATTGACGGCCTCAGAACGTACCGCCTTCGATGTAGACCATGGTGTTTACGTGGCCTATGTAGCGCGCGGTAGCGTGGCCGACAGGGCCGGATTACCGCGGGATGTGGTCATTGTGCAGATCGAGGGGATCGACGTGACGGCGCTTGAGGATGCGCTTCTGTTGCTAGAGGAGTTAGCCGGCGCGGAAACAGTGCTCTTTCGCGTGAAAAAGCGGGATGGTACGGTGGCCTTCTACGAGGTGCCTGTTCCGGTACTATCGGAGCAATAAAACGGTTGAGAAATCCTGACGATGTTGCGCTACCTGACCGCTGGCGAGTCGCACGGAGAAGCTCTGATCGGGATTGTCGAAGGCATGCCGGCCGGGGTACCGCTGACGGCCGAGGTGATCAATGAGCAACTGGCCCGGCGGTGGCAGGGCTATGGTCGGGGGGGACGCGCCAAGATCGAGCAGGACCGGGTGCACATTTATTCAGGCGTTCGCTTTTCAAAGACGATCGGCAGCCCGATCGCGCTGCGCCTCGACAATGCGGCTTACCATCGGGATCGCGCGCACTGGCCCGAGGTGATGGCCATTGAAGGGACGGGCGAGGGGATCGAAAAGATCACGCTCCCCCGACCGGGCCATGCTGACCTGGTAGGGGCGCAGAAGTACGGATTCGATGACCTGCGGCCAGTGATCGACCGGGCCAGCGCGCGCGAGACGGCCATGCGGGTGGCCTGCTGTACCATCGCCCGGCAGCTTTTGCGTCAGTTCGGTATTCAGATCGGTAGCCATGTGCTGCGGATCGGTCGGGTCGGCTACAAGCGGCCCGAAGACTGGCAAGAGCGGGCAGCGGCATTGATGGCCGAAGGCGCCGACGCGCTGGCCCGGGCAGCCGATCAGAGCCCGGTGCGGATGCTCGACCCGGAGCTGACCGAGCAAGCCATCGCGCATATTCAGGAAACCAAAAAACAGGGCGATTCGCTGGGGGGTGTCTATGAAGTCATTGTGACGGGGGTGCCGCCCGGACTGGGTTCCTATGTGCACTGGGATCGGCGACTGGACGGCCAGCTGGCGCAGGCTATTCTATCGATTCAGGGACAGAAGGCCGTCGAGATCGGCGACGGGATTGCGGCTGCCTCGCTGCCGGGCTCGCAGGTGCACGATCCGATCATCAGAGAAAACGGTGTCTTCCGGCGCCGTTCGAACCATGCCGGCGGTCTGGAAGGCGGCGTCACGACCGGCATGCCCCTTGTCGTGCGCGGCTATATGAAGCCGATTCCCACGCTGATCAAACCGCTGGAGACCGTCGACATCGCCACCGGCGAGGCGCAACCTACGCGTTACGAACGCAGCGACGTGACCAGCGTGCCGGCTGCCTCTGTTGTGGCCGAGGCCACAGTGGCCTTTGTCATTGCCAACGCCTTTCTGGAAAAGTTCGGGGGCGACAGCCTGGAAGAAATCCGCCGTCGTTATGAGGCAGAGGTGGGCGCTCTGTCCCCCATGAAGGCAAGCGGACCATAAGCGGGAAAGCTTGCGCCCGCCTGCTGGGACCGGGCCGGTTGGTCAGACCTGCGGCAAAGGCATCGCCATCCGACGAACGCAGGGATCGAGCCGCTGCGACCTTTCGGGCACACGCATACGGCTCCCACAAGGAACGGGAAGCAGACAGGGGCGCGCCGATCTGACGAGCGTGCGTCATTCAGGAGAGGCGTAACCGGGTTTCCAAACGCCTACACAACCGGCAGGTAGCGGAATCATTGCGTTCTGATTTTCCGGTGCAGCAGGTAAAACATTCCAAGAAAGGGAAAGAACCAGAGGACAAATAGTATCCATGCCATATTCCATTCGTTCATGTCAAACCATCCTTTCAGCGCATGGTCATATGCCAGAAATGAAAAACTCCATGCATAATAAGATAATATCAGTGACCAGAAGATGACCTCTTTAAACGAATGAATGGAAATTTCGATGCTTTTGAAAAAGGCAGCAATGATTAGGGTAAGGATAAAAAGAAAGGCCGATAGTATCCCGGCAAATGATAAAGATCTAATTATAATAAATGTGTCCACATTATATTGAATAATATTGTACATTGACCATATCAAAATAATGACTATGATACTTGCGGGTTGCTTCCAGATCTTTTTGTTCGAGATTGTTATAGGACGCATGGCCAATTAGTGGGGTTGGGTTATTTCGTCACAGAACGCGTGATATGCTTCCACCCCTTCACAGACATCACGATTGCGTTCACACCAGGCGATGGATGCGGCCTCCAATCTCTGTTTCCAGGCAAAAGACCCCACAAAGAGTCCGGTCAGTAAGCCGGCTTCCGCACCGATTATGATAGAACCTATCAGGCCGCTTAAAAACCCTGCTCCTGATCCACACACAGCCTTCCCATGCTCCTGTAAGTATCGCCGTGAGCGCCCCTCCACGGTCCGATAATCTCCAATCTGCAGCATGTGGTTGAGCTCACACGTCGCATTCTGCTGCGCCCGACCAAAGGCTATCCAACGCCATCTGTCTTATGCAACAACGATCACAGCCACGCCCCAAACGCCCAGAATAAGATCCCTCGACCATTCCCTGGTGACTCATGCGCACTTCGGCAACGATGCCCTTTTCTTTTTTAAAATATACAAAGTCAATAAAGCGACAATATATATGCTCGCAAAAATATAAAATAGAAATCTTAGGTAATCACTAGTTACTACAAAATCTTCATCAGCAGAAAGATATCGACGTACCAAAGGTAACTGAGTACCAAAAGTAGTAAATATAGATATATATAAAGATGATAATGAAATTGGTTTTGAATTTCTTATGCATAATAATCCCATAAATAATATTATTGATAACATTGCCAAAACATAAGCTGAAAAAGACATGCTTGTCATAATATTCTCCAAATTTAACAAGTTCGTATTTAAGCTAATGCTACGAGATATTCCCAATATAACAGCCATTAACAGCCATCCTATAAATAACCTCATAACTGAATATTTTGATATACGCTGCATAGCTTGTTATTCCGTTGTTTCTGGCTTTATAAAATCTGCATAGACATCCCTGTAAAATTCATTATCTTTACAACTAATATAATTCTCTCTGCACCACTTGGCCAGATCCGTACGATAGTCAGTATAGGCCTCCGCCATATATAAAGAACCGCCAACAATGGCGCCTACAACACAGGTACCCAAAAGCACCCATGGATTGGTAAGCCGCCTGATAAAGGCCACAAGGTCTCCCCCTATGCAGGCCCCCACCATAACCGCCCCCAACTCCACTCCCGTCCAATAGTCCCCAAATTGAGGCATCGTGACCGGCTCGCAAAGGCTTTGTGCCGCCAGCCGAATCCATCCCCTACCACCTAGAACACCCCACCTCGCCATACCTCCACTACCTGACTTCTTCAACAACTCCCGAACCACCGACCAGAACGCCTCCACCCACGCCTCCCGACCAAACACGAACACCGCAACACTATACAACACCCCCGAACGCTCCGCCCCCAACGCCGCCACCACCGTCGCCTCATACCGACCCAGCCGCGCGTCCAGCTCCGCCACCGTGTGCGACGTCCGAAACACCTCCCACAACCGCCCCATCCACACCTGCTGCTCCGCGTCCAACCCCAGACTGTCCCACCAGGCCGTCTGACGATCCCCCGAGCGAGCCTGC
Source organism: Rhodothermus profundi (assembly GCF_900142415.1). Lineage (NCBI taxonomy): Bacteria > Pseudomonadati > Rhodothermota > Rhodothermia > Rhodothermales > Rhodothermaceae > Rhodothermus > Rhodothermus profundi. The sequence continues at coordinate 725,202 of NZ_FRAU01000001.1, read as the reverse complement.
GCCAACACCAACTGCGCCCGACGATACCCCCTCAGCACACCCGTCACCCCATGCGTCCGCTCATAAGCTGCCAGCGCCTCCTCCAGCAACCGACTCACCGCCTGACGGTCCAGCCGCTTGCCCGCCCGAAACGCTTCCTGGCGCCGCACATAACGCGCCACGAAGCGCGTCAGGCGTTCCTGCTCTTCGACCAGCGCCCGGCGAAAACGCGAAGGGTCCGAGGAGGGTTCTTCGTTCGGGGCTGGCGTCCAGCCTTCGCACCCCGACAGGCTCACCGGCTGTGCGAACAGTTCCAGAGCAGCAAACCAGGGACTTGAAAGGCAACGGGTCTGCTTCATGGTACTAATCGCTTCAGAAATTTCTTTCGGTTCTGGTTCCGGGTGAGGAAGGGGCTTTGCCTCGCAGGGGTGCTTTTGCGCTGAGAAAATCCTGTTTGCCCTTGTGCGAGGCGAGCAAACCCCGTAGCGTTTCTGGCTGCGGAGGCCCTGTTGGGCCAGGTATGATGCAAAAGGTGTTGCGTGCCATCCGGGAAGCGTTGCGGCAGGAGCGCGCGCTGCTGGGGCCCCTGGGTTTCTGGGAAATCACGACCGCTATGTCCGCATCGACGCACTGTCCGCGTAGCGACTCCTGAGCAGTGGTCCGCGTGCCGGCTGTTCCGAATCAAACAGGCTCATCTGTTTGCCTTTTCTCATGGCTTGCCTGACGTCGGATGCGACGCACGTGCCTGGAGGCGCCGGTTCTGCGCTGGCCCTGTTGGAATGACCTCAGTAGAAGGTGCGTGGCCGCTACGAAGCGGGGAGCTTTTACGGAGCGTGGCTGCAACCTGGACGGGTCGCCTGTTCGTAAACCGGGCCGGTCTTTCCAGAAGGTAGGCAGCGAGGTATCATCATGGTACTACACAGACGCCTGGTTTTGCTGTCGCTCTGCTCCGCGCTGATGCTGGTAGTCCCTGCTGAATTGCAGGCGCAGGTGCTGGACCTGACCGTGCGTCGGGTGGGGATCCGAATCGGAGATGCTCCGCGTGTGATCGGCCTACGCCTGAACTTTCGGGATCGTCGGCTGGAGCATGTGGACGGTCTGAACGCAACGATCTGGGAACCCTATCGGCCGGTGCAGGGAGTTGTGCACGGGGTGGCGCTTGGACTGCCGCTTACGGGAGCCCGGCGTGTTCTGGGGATAGGTATTGGATTGTTTGGCGTCAGTGTTGAGGAGCGGTTTACCGGAGTGGCCCTGGCAGGCATGGGCCTTGGTGCCGGTGAAACGCTGAGTGGCATCGGGGTGGCCGGTATTGGCATGGGAGCGGGTAAGGAGATGCGCGGCGTGTTTGTCGGCGGAGTCGGGGTCGGAGCCGGTGGGGATGCAAAAGGATTACTGATTGGCGGGATGGGCGTGGGGGCTGGAGGTTCCCTGCAGGGAATTATGGTAGGGGGACTCGGAGTCGGTGCCAGAGGGGGGCTTAGAGGGATTGCGGTAGGCGGTCTGGGGGTTGGGATAGACAAAAACGCTACCGGAGTACTGATCGGTGGATTGGGGGTGGGTGTTGGAGGAACGGTGACCGGTTTGCTGATCGGCGGCCTGGGGGGTGCGGCCAGGGGCTCAGTCAGAGGGATTGCGGTAGGGGGCTTCGGGGTTGGCGCTGGAAAAAATGTAGCAGGATTGCTGATAGGCGGACTCGGGGTAGGAGCCGGGAAAAGGGCCACCGGTGTGCTGATTGGCGGGTTAGGGGTCGGGGCCGGTGAGGCTCTGGGTGGCGTTGTGGTTGGCGGGGTAGGAGCTAAGGCTCCGATGGTGCGCGGCATATTGCTGACTGGACTCTGGGCAGAGGCCCTGGAGATGACTGGACTGACGGTAGCGGGAGCGTATTTTCAGATCGCTCCAGACGGACACTTCCGAGGCATAGCAATCAGTGCGTTTAATCATATTCGTGGGACCCAGCGCGGCCTGACCATCGGACTGATCAACTATGCCCATCGGTTGCATGGTCTGCAGCTCGGTCTGCTGAACTACGCAGGCAACCAGCCCCCTGCTCTTCGCTGGCTGCCGCTGCTGAACTTCCATCGATAATCTCTGAACAGTGCTGCGCTGGCTGACAGCTATTTCAGGAATTCGAAAGCAGGCGCGTTGCACCGACTTTCCTGGACAGTTATTTTCGCAAAAAATTGGTCGGTGAAGGTTATGCGAAAGCTATTTCGTCTGACATGGATCAGTGTCCTGGTGCTGCTGCTTGCGCTGGTGCTCGTGGTATTCGGGCGGGCCTGGCAGGCAGGTCAGCAGGCCGGCGTCCTGGAGAATGTGGAACCGCTGACCGTTACGCTGGAGGCGGAAGCGTTAGCGCAGCGGCTGGCCGGCGCGCTGCGGTTCCCTACAATTTCATACCAGGATCCTGCTCAGATTGACAGTGGAGCCTTTCGGGCACTCCATGCATATCTGAAAGCGCAATTTCCCCGCGTGCATACCCATCTGCGACAAGAGGTCATCAGTGGATTAAGCCTGCTCTACACCTGGCCTGGCCAGGATACAACATTGCCGGCGGTGCTTTTTATGGGCCATCAGGATGTCGTGCCGATTGCTACGCCGGAGGCCTGGACGCACCCACCTTTTGGCGGTGTCATAGCGGATGGGTTTATCTGGGGCCGTGGGGCGCTGGATGATAAAGTTAGCGTGCTGGGCGTGTTGGAAGCGGTTGAGCAACTCCTGGCGGAAGGGTTCCAGCCGGTGCGAACGGTTTACCTGGCGTTCGGGCATGACGAAGAGGTAGGGGGGCGCTATGGGGCGCGAAGGATAGCTGAAATTCTGAAAGCGCGTAAGGTGTCGTTGATTGCGGTGGTGGATGAGGGAGGATTTGTGGTAGCGGGCGTCATTCCGGGAATAACGCGGCCTGTTGCCCTGGTGGGCGTAGCCGAGAAGGGGTATGTCAGCCTGGAGCTGCGGGCGAGGGCATCGGGTGGACACTCTTCCACACCGCCCCGGCAGACGGCCATCGGAACGCTCAGCCAGGCCATTGTCACGCTTGTGGAAAATCCTTTTCCAGCGCGGCTTGAAGGGCCCACCCGGGGGCTGCTGGAGCGGCTGGCACCCTATGCTTCGTTTGGGCCGCGCATCGTGCTAGCCAACCTGTGGCTTTTCGGTCCGCTCATGAAGCAAGCGCTTGCTCGGTCGCCGGCCGGTAATGCAAGCCTGCGCACCACGATGGCACCGACAATTTTTGAGGCAGGGGTTAAAGAAAACGTGCTGCCGACGCACGCCCGGGCGGTGGTAAACTTCCGGATCTTTCCGGGCGAAACAGTAGCAAGCGTAGAGCAACGCGTTCGGGCATTGCTTCAGGGATTGCCCGTGCAGGTGAATCGCCTTGAAGGCACCGGGACCGATCCGTCGCCCGTTTCCGACTTTGAGGGGGAAGCATTCCGCCGCCTGGCAGCCGCCATTCGAAAGGCCCGGGCGGAGACACCACCCATTGTGGCCCCTTATCTGGTGCCGGGAGCCACAGACGCTCGGTACTTTACGACGCTCAGTCCGAACGTGTACCGCTTTATCGGAGCCCAGATCACGTCCGAACTATTGGCCACGCTGCATGGCGTAGACGAACGCATTCCGGTGCAAGAGTACGTCCTGGCGGTACGCACCTATTATGCGCTGCTGCGCAGGCTGAGCGCTCCCTGACGTCTGTCAGTAGAGCCACATGTCGAACGTTCGGCGCCAGCGCTGCGTGACAGGATGACGCGCGCCCAGCACGGTAAAAAGGGCTACGCCGGCCTTGCGGGCGCCGTCATCGTCATAGTAGCGATCCTTGCGCAGCACGTCGATCAGCCGCTCCACCGCGGTATCAAAATCCTTGCGGGCCAGCGCCTCGATAGCCTGCCGGTACGGTTCCCGTCCGGGGCCTTCGGGGAGGGTTTCCGCCTGATCCTTCCGGCGAAGCAGTCGAATCAGCGTGCGAATGCTTTCGATCTGTTGCAGGTAAGCCGCTTCGGCCAGATCCAGGTTTTGCAGCAACCGTTCCGCCTCGTCGGGATCGTCAAACACGCGAATGCGAGCCAGCAGTACGCGCGCCTTGTTGTTGCCCGGATCAGCCGTCAGCAGCTTTCGGAGGAGGGGTTCAGCTTCGGTCAGCTTGCCCTCTTCTAACAACTGTTCGATTTGTTCCAGGCGCGCACGGTTTTCATCCGGGAGCACCTCCGCCAACCACTGCTCGATGGCATATTCGGGCAGGGCCCCGACGAACTCGCCAACCACTTCTCCCTTTACAAACAGCTTAACCGCCGGAATGCCCCGCACGCCGTACTGCATGGCCAGCTCGGGATGCTCGTCGGTATTGACCTTCACCAGTTTCCATTTGCCGGCGTATTTTTGGGCCAGACGTTCTAGCACAGGCCCCAGAATCTGGCACGGACCGCACCAGGGCGCCCAGAAGTCCACCAGCACGGGTATCCGGTAGCTGGCCTCCAGGACGTCTCGCTGAAAATCCACGACTTCATAAACGGCGGCGTTCGTACCTTGCATAATAATTCCCGGTTGGTTTTGCGCTGAAAACAACCGGCGTCAGATGCCGACAAGATTCAGACCATCGGTTGAAGTATGCCATGCTGTCAGTGCGTGACATTTTTCTGATCAGTCTGCTGATCGTTCCGGCCTGCACACCGAATTCATTCCAGCCAGCGGACGCCTACGATCCAGCAACCGATTCGCTGCGCTTTCCGGGCGAAGTGCACCTGCGCAACATTCGGCCCCTTACCTTCGGCGGCAATAATGCGGAAGCTTACTGGAGCTATGACGATCGCTACCTGGTCTTCCAGAGCGACTGGGCGGCGATCAATTCGCAGGGGTGTGATCAGATTTTTCTGATGCGGGCCGACGGACAACCGCTGGCAGACGGGCAGCGCTACCGGCTGCTTTCAACAGGTCGTGGACGGACCACCTGCGCCTACTTCCTGCCCGACGGGCGTGTTATCTATGCCTCGACGCATGCAGCCGGGCCCGAATGCCCGCCCGTGCAGCGCACCGCGGAAGGCCGCTACGTCTGGCCTGTTTATGACACCTACGACATTTACATCACCGACACCACAGGCGCTGAGCCCAAGCTGCTTATTGGCGGACCTGGTTATGATGCTGAAGCGACCGTCTCGCCGGACGGCCGCTACGTGGTCTTTACCTCCAGTCGATCAGGCGATCTGGAGCTGTGGCGCTATGATTTACACACAGGTGAGCTGCTGCAGCTCACGCATGAGCTGGGCTATGATGGCGGCGCGTTCTTTTCGCCGGATGGCAGCAAGATTGTCTGGCGGGCCAGCCGACCAACCGGTGAGGCAGCCGAACGCTACCAGCGCCTGCTTGCGCAGGGACTGGTGGAGCCCTCTGACATGGACCTGTTCGTGGCCAATGCTGATGGCAGCAATCCGCGTCGCATTATTCAGTTGCCCGGGGCGCAGTGGGCACCCTACTTCCATCCCGATGGGGAGCGGATCATCTTTGCCTCGAACCATCACACGGATGGCGGACGTCTCTTTGACCTGTTTCTCATTCGTCTGGATGGTACGGGGCTGAAGCAGATTACGTATTCCGGGACGTTCGACGCCTTTCCGATGTTTTCGCGCGATGGAAAACGGCTGATTTTTGCCTCCAACCGCAATGCCCGGGGAGAACCCTCGCACGAGACGAACATTTTTGTAGCAGACTGGGTCGAACATCCAGAGCCGGTGGATCTGAACTTTGGGCGAAAATGATCGGACGCTGGTGGCGACGTCGAGCGGTTTCGGTCTCCTGGGAATCGGCTTGCCAACGGGCAGCGCGAGGCGCAGCTCATCTGGACCGGGTCGATCCAGGCTGGTATCGACGGGTGGATGTAGCGCGCCTGGAACTGGCTGACAGCGCGTTGTGCGTGCTGGGCCAGCGATACGGCACCTTCTTTCTGGGATTGAGCCGGGCCGGGCTGCTCAATTTAAGCAGCGCGCCGCTTGGCAACCGTTCGCCGGTAGACTACGGCTTTTTATGCGTGCAGGACGTAGATGAGACCTTGCAGGCACGCGACTATGCCCTCCTCAACCAGGCATGGCGCGTCGAAATTTACCGACGCCTCCGGCGTGATGGCTTAGCGGCGCAGCACAGGGCGCAGTTCACGGGCGCGACGCATGAGCGCGAGCCCAATCCCGCCGCTCATGAGTAAAAAGCCCAGCCATACCAGGTTGATCAGCGGCTTTTCGTAGGCCTGCACGACGATCCAGTCGTCAGGCATCACGTCCACGCCTTCAATGGCCAGGGTGATCTCTCCAGAACTGACGTTCATGCTGGTGAACGTGATCGCCAGATTCCAGTCGCGCACGCGCGTCTGGATGTATTGCACGGAGCGATCGGCCCGTACTAAGTAGACAGGCCGCAGGATGCGTGTTTCCTGCGTCTGCAAGTTCGTCACGTGCAAGACAGCTGCTACAGCAATAGTGGTGCTGTCGGGCAGCAGTGACGGATCAACCTGCGTGTCGAAGCCCACGAAACGCAACGCGAATTCCTGGCGACCCAGCACCACCGAATCGCCTCGGGCCAGCACCAGCTCACCGCCTTTTTCAGAGAAGGTGGAATCCTGCTCGAACATTTCCGCAGGGGAAACGGCTACAAACAGGTCTTTCCAGAGCGATAGCTTGATGTCGGGATGCAGGATCCATTCTTCGCGGCGGTTCTGATAAGCAACCGGCTTCAGCGTGAAGGTGCGGCCGTCGGGAGCCGTGAACGATAGGCGGTAGAAGGTATGGCCCTCGGGCGTGAGGCCGCGGCCTTCGTAACGCACCTCGTACCCACCTACACGTCGAGGTTCATCGCGCACCAGCACAAAGTTGGTGCGCTCCTCGTCGCGGAAAGCCGGCGGTACGCCCCGATGGGGCAGAGGGAGGCTAAAACCACTCGAAGCGACAACGCCCAGCAGCATGATAGCCAGGCCGACATGAGAGAGGGCTCCGCCAGCCAGACGTGGATTGCCCCGTCCAATGCGCCAGAGCACCTGCAAATTGCCAAAAAAGGCAAAAAACGAAGCAAAAACGAGCAAAAGCAGCAGCAGGCTGTAGCCGTAGGCCTGCCAGAGTTGCGTGAGGCCGCCCAGCAGGTCAGCCTGAGCCATGGGGCTATCTGCAGAGGGCATGAGCGGCCGTACGGTATGCTCGACGAAGGGCGTCCCTAACAGCACCGCTAACGTCGCCCCCACCGAAAGGGCCAGCGGTCGCCAGAGCAACCGGTGCGCCATGTCCACTTCCATCTTGTGCCACCAGATGAGCTGCGCGGCACCCATTAAGAAAGTGAAGACGACTGCTAGGGGGAGCGTCCACTGGTTGTAAAACGAAGTGGCCACACTGGCCGGATTGTCGCGGAAAAGCTTACCTAAAATAGGGGCACTGGTGCCGACCAGAATGACCAGGGCCGTGATGGTCAGGAGCAACGCCCCGATGAAAATCCAGGCCTCGCGCGAAAGGGCGGGTGGCTCATCGGCAGGGGCTGGCAGCTCACGGTACCGCGCGACAAGGAGGATGCCGCCCAGTAAGATCATGGACGCAATCCAGACGAGCAGTTGATTATGCAGCCCCAGATCAACGAACGAATGGACCGACAGATCGCCCAGAATGCCGCTGCGCGTCAGGAACGTCGAATAGATGACCAGCACATAACTGACTAGGGTCAGCACAAGCGCCATGCGGTAAGCTCGCCCACTACGCCGCTGGATCAGCATGGCGTGCAAGGCAGCTACTCCGGTAATCCAGGGGACCAGCGAGGAATTTTCTACGGGATCCCAGGCCCAGTATCCCCCAAAAGAAAGCGTTTCGTAGGCCCAGTAGCCGCCCAGCAGAATACCCGCTCCCAGGGCCAGCACCGCAAACAGCATCCAGGGCATGGCTACCCGGATCCATTCTCGATAGCGACGCTGCCAGAGCGCGGCAATAGCCAGGGCAAAAGGCGCTGCCATGGCGGCAAACCCTACGAATAACGTAGGCGGATGAGCCGTCATCCAGGGGTTTAACAACAGATCGTTGAGACCATTGCCGTCGGCCGGTACAAAGCCCGGATTCTGGCGGAAAATAGGAGCGTCAGGAAAGCGCTCAACCAGCAACTGAAACGGAGACGAGCCAATAGTCAGAGGACCAAGCTTCACTCCGATCACCATTGACAGCAGAAAGGCCTGGCTCAGGGCGATCACAGCCATTGCTGGGGCTTCAAAACGGCCCGACCAGCGCATCATGCCAAATCCAAGAAGACCGGTGTAAAGAATCCACAGCAGGAAGGAACCTTCCTGGCCGGCCCAGAATGAGGAGATCAAGTAATGCAGGGGAAGGTCGCGCGACGAGTACTGATAAACATACGCGTACTGAAACTGGTGCGTGAGGATCAAATAAAGCAACGCTCCGGAGGCCACCACCGTGGCGCCAAACATCACATGCCAGCTTCCCCGTGCCAGGCGGATCCAATCAAACGCATCGCGCTGCCGGGCGGCCTGCCAGTACGCAAGTCCTGCTAACACGCACGCCACGAAGGCCGACAGCACGGCCAGGTGACCTAAAACGCCTATCATAGCTCTTCAGGTAAAGACTGCTTTTTTCAACCCAAAGGCCAAACGCAGGAAGTGGTTCCACAGTCGCAGGGTAAAGAGGGCCGTAAGCAGTATGGATTCACAGAAGATTGCACAGCAGAACAGGGGGCGGTGTCATAGAGAATCCGCTTTCCTGTCAATAAAGCGCCCGCGCAAGATTACAGTGCAAGCGAAGGTTTGTGTGAGTACATTCCGGAAGTGATTCAGGGAGAGCAGCGCTGGCAGCGAGGGCTCAAGAAACGGGGCCAGCTCGTCCAGGCGTTTCTGCATTTCGGTTTCCTGGAGTCCATATACGCTGCCCACAAGATTGAGATATTCGAGCGGCGTTAGAAAGGGGATCAAAAAGCCTTCGTCGAGATACGCTGCGGTCGCAAATTTCCAGTCAATCGTCCGGCGCACGTCCTGTCCGTTGATGCATACCTGTCCTTCGGTAGGAGCGACGAGATCAAGGATTAAGCGGAGTAAGGTGGTTTTGCCGGATCCGTTTGGCCCGATCAGTCCAACGATTTCGCCAGCGTGAACGGTTAGCGCAGGTATATCAACGGCTGTGACCTGACCATTTTTTCAAGTTAGCAATTCGAATTTCCATGGCGCTATACTGCTTGCAGGTGGACCAGGAGGGAATGCTTTTGACGATGCATCTGTACTTCAAACAGATCAAGCCAGAGCGGAAGCATTAATAGACCCACCCCACCTAACAGGGCCAGCATCAGCAAGCCCCACTTTCCGGCCGTTATGCCTCCCACCGCCAGCCCGATAAGCAGCAGCACAAGACCGATGAGACGAAAGGGACGTCGATGAGGAGGACCTGATGGACTAACAGATTGGGGATGGAGCTGGACGCGCACGCCATGTAACGGCATTTGCCAGAGCAAAATAGGATGCACCCAGCCTACCAGATAGCCATAGAGAACAAGCAGATGGATAAGCACCGACGGGTCAATTAAAAATACAATGCCCGCACCTGTGAGAAAGCCAGTTGAAGCCGGTCCCAGCGCAACCCACAACGTTGCCCGTCCCAGATCCTGATAGGATATCGGCCAGGTAAACAGAGCCGCTGCGTATGTGCTCTGCCAACTGAGCATATGGATCAGGAAATGCAGGGAAGACCCTAACAGAAACCCTGTACCTGTTGCGGTATAAATCCAGGCATTTTGCTGCAAACCTACTCCGAACTGAATGGAACCCATCAACCCAAACAGCAGAGGTAGAAATAGCATCATTCTTGTAAAGCGATGTCGCCAGATTAAAAGCAGTTGTAGCCGCACCAGGCGCCAGATGCCTGACGCGGTCCAGCGTGGACGCGTAGATAAAGCAGACGATAGGGGAAACATAAAAGGGTGGTCCACAAACAGAGATTTTCGGATGGGCAGTAAGGACAAAAGGTAGCAGCATATATTCACAACAAGCAGTATCCAGAGGACCGAGGCCGGTTGATTTAACGCGCGATCAAGCGTTTGCCCGGCCAGCCAGGAGAGTCCGTCCTGCGTGCTCAAAAGTCCGATGCCCACGATGCCGCCCAGCCATATCAATACATAACTCGTGGGGTAGCTATAGCGAAGGATGCGCAGCCCATTCGTTATCCATTGCGCAAGGGTAAGCAGCAAGCCGGCCGTTGCCAGCCATCCCAGGTTTGACGCCAGAGAAAACGAAGGGGCAATGCCTTTCGCCCAGATACCCAGCAGAAAAAGCAGAAGCCAGGCATTTCCTGCGTGAAGTAAGCTGAGCATCTGGAGCCCATGGGCCAGCCAGTTGCGCGTAACCGGCCATACCAGCCATGCGTGCACCGGCAATTGGGGGCCCGACTGCCAGAGTGAAAGCAAAAGTGGCCAGAGGAGCAGCAGCCCTAAGAGCGCACTATGGAGCGTATGCAGCGAGAGAGACCGTAAGGGGAGCATCCAGGCCGCCAGAAGACCCCAGACAAAGGCGCCCGCGATGCTTAAGCCCAGGACAATGCGGAGCAACCACCGTTCTACGGGATGCTGCACCAGGGCCCGCTGTCGGGAAGCACAGCGGTGCCAGAGCCCTACCAGCAAACGCAGTCGGGACCTCTGCGGTCTCATTGGGCGCATCCGAGCCAGGTACCTATACTTAGCCCCTGCATGACACGTTGCATTTAGTCTGGTTCGCACTCGATGGGGCCTGGACCAGACGGTTATTCTTGCGTGGCGTCGTGCTGGTGCAGGCGAATCCGCGAGAAAACAACCACCGACCGGGTCCCGTCCGCTTCCTGCCGCAAGCCCAGCGCCCGACCATTCTGCAAACCTCAAGGTCAATGGCACTCTTCAGATAAACCAGGTGCACGTCACCCCGAGAGGTGAAGACCAGGTACTGGGTGCTTCGAGGCTGCTCGTCCGGCCATCCCTAGAGAAGCCGCATCCATATGTTGCCCGCATCGTCGAGCAGCAGATCGTCGACGTAAGGCCAGTGCGTTCGTCCAAGGCGCGGCAGGGATGCAGAGAAGGCAAAACGGGTATCCATCTGGCGTGCTCTGGCCCAGTCTTCAGAGGTCAGAGCACGAGGCGGGGGCGCACTAAAACGACGGCGTGCCTGCCGGTTGCCCTTCAGGTCATACAGCACCACCTGGAGGCTATCGCTCCAGACCAGGGCAATGCCGTGGGGAGGCCGAACGGCCACAAGCTGGCGCGCCAGAAAGGGAAAGACCGTGCGACGCGTTCCCCGACGGATGACCTCATTTTCACGCAGCGGAAGTAGCCGGTGAAGTTGCCGATTTGACCACTGATAGCGGTAAAGTCCATGCGCACCGGCGTCGATCAGGCTGGCTGCAAAACGGAGGATCAGCGTGTCGGCGCTTACGGGCCAGAGTTCCAGCGGCCAGCGGGCTGGCGCGCGTGGGGAGGGGAGAATCCGAGTGTCCACGTGGCGGGGAGCGGGATCCAGGTGCCAGCGATGCACGCGGCGGGACAGTTCTTCCAGTACGAATAGCCAGTCACCTTCAGGTGGACAGGCGATGCGCGTAAGGGTCTGAAATTCGCCGGGGCCGTTGTCCCGTTGGCCCAGCGTGTCGATCGGCGCGCCCTGCGCGCTAAACAGGAGCACGTGGTAGACGCCGGCATCGGCCACCAGGATGTGCTGATGGCGATCCATGGCTACCGATACCACGCGGGCAAAAAGATGGCCCGGCAGCACAAGGTCTGGGGACAAGACCGGAGCAGATTGTCCTTGGACAGATCGCGCGCCGAAGAAAATAAACAGAAGGGGGCAAAGGCACAGACGGAGGCCTGCTTTAGAGCTATTCCGGGCAGAATGTCCAGGTGCCTTCCTGAATAATTTCATCTCGGTAGCCATCATCGCAACGGATTATCATTTCCCCGTACCCTTCATTATTGAAGGATAATTACCAGACAGGTATCTGTCTTCCACTGGCATACTTCTTCAGGAGGCAGAAAAGTAAAAGAGGAGATACTGAATCCTATCAATAGGCCTAAAATAAGCAGCGAGCGTTTCATAGTGCACCTCCTTTGAGATTGGCAGTTCGCACCCGATGGGCCTCGGGCCGGCTATGGGTGAGACAGGCCTGCACGTGGGTCTGGAAGGAGGCCTAGAGCGGCGATGCACACCCGCCTGTAGTCGGCCCTAAAGCAAAGCGCAATGGCGTCAGGTTCCGCCTGTCGTCAACCACGGCGCAATAAGCGCAGTAATCCGATCCGGACAAGACACCGCCGGCCGAACTGCAAGCGCACCTGCGGCTGTGCCGAATTGTCCAGTCCGAAACCTTCCCCGATCAGCAGCGCCCTGGCGCCACGTTACTGTCTGCGCTGCAGCTGTAGCCGGGCCTTTTCGATAACCGGCAAATCCTCCTGCCACCGCAACAGATAAAACGTGTCCCTGTCCGGTTCTTTCCACAGGATGTCGTACGGAGGCGACTGAAGCTCGGCATAACCCAGATACTGGCCCCGCCCATCCCAGATCTCCAGAAAACCAATCGGCGGATCATGCTGCTGGTCTATACTGAAATGCCCCCACCCGCCATTGGCCAGCGCAAAGACGCCCAGGCTGCGACGATGAATGCGCAGGGCAAGGCGCCCATACGGACCACTGGCAAAGAACATGTGTTTTCTTTCTGAAGGCGACAGGTCCCAGGGGGCCGTGCCGTCTGGCAGTTTGGTGTAGGCCGATTTGCCGGGGTGGAGGCCGGTAAGCCGCGTTGCCTGCCACTGGTCACGGTGGCGTTCCAGGCGGAAGAGTACGCCTTCATAGAGCCAGGGCGCGGCCATGAGGACGCCCTGACGATAGGCCACCCGAATGGCGCCTCGACGCACCAGCATGGCATAGAGTGGATCTTCCGGTGACCAGAACAGCGAGGCGCGGGCTACACAAGACTTGTGATCGAGGTTAAACTTGTTGTCAGTAATGAAAAGTATGCAATCTCTTTTGTTTTTATTTAATCTTTTGTTTTTATTTAATTTTAACCGCGCAATGAGTAGCATAGAGTCCTTTTGAATAGAGTATGCTTTATAGATATATAAAGGGTAAGATATTGTTACAAAACTTTCCCTACTATGATCATAAATTGTAATACGATCATTGATAGGATCGTTAATATAAAGTTTGTTTTTGGAATCAACAAAAAACTGATCGATTACCTCGAATTCCCCAGGTCCCTGTCCTTTGCGCCCGATGTATTTGACGAAGCGTCCGTTTGCATCAAAGACGCGAAGGTATGCGTCTCCATAACTGTGCACGTATACGTAGCCCTTTTGATCTGTGATGAGTTGGAGGGGCCAGCGAAAGAATTGAGGTTCTACTTCTTCTAATCCCAGCCTCCATTCCGTGGAGAACGAGGCGGTCCAGGTCTGCGCCAGGCAATAGGATGGTGGCAAAGCAACAAAGAGTATCGCCATAGAAATGGTTCTGGGCAACATAGTAAACTTATTCAGGTTGTGGATAGGGTGTGCAATCGCCTCATGTATCTGGGCTATAACTCTGGATTTTCCTGTGACTAAGATATTCTTATCTCGTGTCAAACTCCAGGTTTGGCAGCAACTAACGACTTTTTGTCGCTACTATTTTGCTGGAGGGCAGGCCGTGTTTCCTTCCAGGCGGTAGGCCAGCAAGGCGATACGATTGACCAGATAGAGCCGATTTCCGTGAAACGTGAAGCCGGAGCCGCCTCGGGGTAGCTGGAGGCTGTAGCAGTAGCGCCCATCCTGGCGGTGATACACGTCGATGACGGCACGGTAACGTCCATCGACCGGTAGCAACCCCATCACGGCAAACGTCTCCGGATGCGGCCCCGGTGCTATGTCGTACGATACGAAACGATGGCGCCGCGTGAGGCGCAGGCCCCCTTCGGGCGTGCGCTCGGGTTGCGGAAAAGGCACCGGTTCGATGCTGGTCCACGAAAAGCGCACGCGGCCGTTCCAGTCGAACGAGGCGACCCATCCAGCGCGAATGGCTGTGTAGTAGAAACCTTCTCGATCGCCCATCAGTCGGCCGTCGAAAGCAATCCAGCGTTGCACCTGATCGGCTGCCAGTTGTCCGAAAAAGCCGAGCAGTTGGCCGTCTCGGAACAGCGCGAAAGCCCCTTCACGGCGCGGGGAGATCGGAAAGAGTGCGTAGTGCCGGCTGTCGGGCGAAAGGGCCAGCCGACTGGCGGGAAAGGGCAACGTCCAGAGCGTATCCAAGGAGCCGCTTGTCGAGAAGATGGTCACCCGTGCCGTGGTGGCGTCCAGGACCCAGATGCGGCCCCGGGCATCGATGACAAAGTCGATGGGATGGCTGAATTCGCCGGGGCCCTGTCCTTCGCCCTGGCCTATGGTGCGATGAAGCTGCCCGTCCGGGGTGAAGACGTGCAGCCGAAACGTGCCGTAGTCCATCACGTACACGCGTCCGCCTGGACCTATCTCTACCTGCACCGGGTTGAGCAGGACGGGTTCGCCCACTTCCCAGAGTAGCTCCCACTGCACGGAGCGATAGATGCGGTCGACTGGCAGCAGGTATGCAACTCCAGCCAACAACCCGATCGCTGCGTGCAGGTAGCTGCCTGCAAAAGCCTGCATAGCGATTGTCCGGCACTTGAGGCGTTTAGTGTTTTCAGAGGAACGCCAGGTTTGGATTCATGATTATCCGGCCTATTTTATAAAGAGGCGCTACGCAACCGACTATATAATACTTAATCCTCCTTTAATTGCCAGTGCCATACCGTAACCACAGTGTCCTGTGTTGCATAAATTAAAGAGTCGCGAATGGCTAATAAACCAAATCGTTCCGGCAAAGGAATAGAAAATAAATAATCTCCAGTATATGCATCATATAGATCAATCATATATATGCTGTTTGATTCCATTTTTACTTTACCTGCATAAAGATAAACTTTATTTCCATCAATAACTACTTCGAAGGTTGCTCGAGGAGCATTCCGATCTACCCTTGTTACTGCTCCCTGGCGAATGAGCTTAGGAACAGGAATAGGATCAATAGTAGTTCTGTGATACAGCAACGTTCCGTCGAGTCTGAATGCTGTAAGCCAGCCAATTCGCCGTGGTGCATACACAAAGAAAGTGTCAGAACCTGTAATTAAACCATTCAATAGTAGTCCTAAAGCTGCTTGCTTTTCAAAAAATTTGCCAAATCGTTTTATAAGTTTTAGTTTATACTTATCGCGATTCTTTTCAAGTTGATATATCTCAAATAAGGCATCGTTCTTTGGATCTATTAGTTGCACTGCAATGTATTTGTCTTTTAACAGAGCAATTCCTAATGGAGGACTGGAGAGTGATAAGGTAGATAACAATGATCCATTTGGGGAAAATATTGTAATGCGACTATTTTCTGAATCGCAAACATAAACATATCCGTCATTGTCTACTTCAAAATCAGTAACTACATTAAATTCTCCAGGTCCTTTTCCTAGTCCTTTGCCATAACGTTGTACTATTTGTCCTGTATTCAGGTCAAACTGAATAACTTGGTTAACTCCCCTGTCAAAGACATAAACAGTTTTTCGAGGGCCTATTTTGATAAAATCAACATAGTTTAGGAAAGTTTCTGGTGTATTGCCTAATACTTGAACACGCTTTAGTAGAACATTGGCTATTCGACGATCAGTAAGTGCTTGGGGCTGGGGAGGAGGCATTTGATCGGAAAGTTTGATCTCAGGTAATTTCCCTGGAAGAGACAAGATGCTGAACGCCACGCCAAAACCGGATAGAGTTAGTAGAACAATTGCAATCTTCAATATATGTTTTTTTGTCATGATATCCATTTGTTTGTTATTGGTGTTAGATAATAAGAGGATGGATCATTTGAGTAATGATCCATCCTCTCGAGCAATGCTGATTTGGAAATGGTTGTTCAATTAGGAGGAGTAGGTGCCTCGTACGTTTTTACCTTTTTGATAAGTCCAAATAACCACGACTCTTCGCAACATGGCGCACCACTACCAGGGCAGTCGGCTTCTTCGCAGCCTCCTGCACAGGCTTCCGTAGGTGTGATCAGGGCAGCCGCGTTGGTCACTACTTCCGTGCGCGTTGCGGTATCAAGCAACAACAGGCTGCCCAGCAGCGAGAGGATAAGGGCGAAGGGAAGCAGCAAGCGTTTCATAGTGCACCTCCTTTAAGATTTGTAGTTCGCACCCGATGGGCCCCGGGCCGGCCGCCGGGGGTGCGGGCCAGACGACTGGCCTCGCACCCGGAAATAACACACACACATTGTCAAGAGGGACGATGGGGGAGGAATGGCTGAACATTCAGGACGTTATGGGAAGAAAGGCGCATCGGTTGAAGGGTGCTGCGGCTGAGGGGATTCGACAGGAGTTCTGAATGAAGCCGGACGGCAAGAGGGTGTCCGGAACAGTCTTAGGGTGCATCCTCATAGATGTGATCTGAGCGATGGGATTCCCGTATTCGTCATATGATCACCGGTCAAAAGGCAATCGATAACGAACCACTTCTTTGAGGCCATCGGGGGCATTCCTGATGCCCCAGGCCTGTCCCTGTTGCACAACTTCCAGATTAACGGAGCCTTCCAGAACAATCTGGCGTTGGTCTTTTTCGGAAACCACCAGATACACGGTCTGGTCTGTGACTTCTGGTCCCTGTTGCAGCCGGAGCCACACGCGTCGCTGGTCGTCCAGCAGCAAATCATCGGTGTAGGGCCAGTAATTGCGCTGGGGACGAGGATAGACAAGGGATTTGTACCTCGGGGGAGCCAGCCGTCGCATCCGGTCCACGGCCTGCTGCCATTGCGTCTGTGTAAACGGGAGGCGTCGCGTAATCCGAAAGGGAAGGTGTGCCCAGCGTTGGCTTCTGGGATCGTAAATGTGCACGATGAGGCTGTCGCTCCAGAGCCAGGCAATGCCCTGACCCGGGCGCACGTCTACCAGCGTGCGCGCCAGGAAAGGGAGTATAGTATAGGATACTTCTGTGCGAATGGCTTCGGCAGGACGCAGCGCGAAAAGGGCCACTTGTGTGCGTTGGGTCCAGTGGTACCATCGAAGAGCTTCGAGATTATGGACGTTGCGACCCCGGCGACGTTCGACGACCCGCAGCACGAGCGTGTCGGCTCCCCAGGCCCATACGGCCTCGACCCGTTGGGCGTCGCTGAGCGAGGCGACCAGCGAGCGCGTCCCAATCCATTTGGTTGCAGGAGACAGGCGCCAGGCGTGCACGCGGCCGCTGAAAAGCTCCAGGGCATAGAGCACGTCTGTGTCGGGCTGGTAAGTGAGATGACGCGGTGGAAACTGGAATTCCCCGGGACCCTCGCCCCGTCGGCCCAGCGTGTCGAGTGCCGCTCCAGCTGAGTCGAACAATACGATCTGGTAAGCCCGCGCGTCCGCTACCAGAACGCGACCACGTCGATCGACTGCAAGGGCAACGGCTTTGCCGAATTGTTCACCGCTCAGAATGAGCTCAGGGGACAAGGCAATAGGCGCCTGTCCCCTGAGCTCGAAGACCAGCAAGAGGCAACCCAGCAGACTGCCGGTTATTCGGGGCAGAAGCCTGGCCATATGCCGGATCCTTCGTATAGATGCGTTTCGTTACCACAACGAATCTCTAAGACCCAGCGATCCGTGTACTGAAAGACGACGCTGGCACATTCTTCTGTTTCCCAGGCACATAGAATAGAAGGTTCTGAAAAACTGACTCTGGGAGCAAAAAGATTGCTCAGTAAGCCCAACACGACTATGGTTAGCATTGTGGGCAAAGAGATTCCCTGTTTCATCGTACGCTTTCTCTGATCTGAATGGTTCGCACCCGATGGGCCCTAGGCCGGCCGCCGGGGGTGCGGGCCAGACGACCGGCCGCGCACCCCTAGTTAACACACACACATTGTCAAGAGGGACGATGGGGGAGGAATGGCTGAACATTCAGGATGTTATGGGAGAAATGGCGCATCGGTTGAAGGGTGCTGCGGCGAAAGGCATGAGGGCACGCTGGAGGCTGTCGAAAGGCCGGGACGCTCCGGGCAACTGCCTGCCAGATGGGCGGCCGGAAAGCAAGGCGGCACGTTCTTTCTCTCCGACTATCGGCCAGCGTGCATGCAGGATCGTGGTGTGGTCGGCAAGAAGATCCCGCAGGTTCGACAGGGCTGCCTGCGAAGCGCCGGCGCCGTGTTGTTTCCGGGTACGCCACTTCGCTTTGCGCCGTGGCTTGCTACGAACCGGCACGCGTCGCAGACAGGAACGCAGGGACTTTTCTTGAACACACCCCTTTAAGTCACACGCACGGTTTGCCGATTTTTCAAGGAACGGGTTGTGCAGGAACGCGATCGCGTCGTATCTTTAAGGCCACGATGCGGCACGTTGCGTATCATAGCGCCCACTATTATGGCTGGTGGTGGTTTACCCCCGCCGTGGTGGGCCGCGCACGTGCCTGATGATGCATCCTGTACGGGAAACAAGACGGCCCACCGCAAGCTTCGCGGTGGGCTTTTTTGTTAGGGAGATGACGTTCGAGACCTTCCACCGATTAATTGAGACGCATCGAGCAGACGGCCACGCGCATCTGTTCGTGCCCGTCTTTCGGCGCGTGGGCGCGGATCTGCTGACGCCGGTTTCGGCCTTTCTCCGGCTCCGCAGCATGGCACCGGATGCATTTTTGCTGGAAAGTGTGGAGGGAGGGGAAAAGCTGGGACGCTATTCTTTTCTGGGAGCGCGGCCCTACCTAAGGGTAGAAGTGCGCGGGGAGCGAGTTGTGCTGCACCATCCCGACCGGTCGGAGAAGAGCGCGACCGACTTCTTTACCACAATGCGCCAGTTGCTTCGGCGCTACCATCCGGTCAGCGTGCCGGAGCTGCCGCGTTTCACAGGAGGGGCGGTAGGCTATCTGGGCTACGATATGGTCCGGCAACTGGAGCACCTGCCTTCTCCTCCACCCGATGACCTGGAGCTGCCGGATGCCCGCTGGAATTTCTACGATACGGTGGTGGCGTTCGACCACGTGCGCCATCAGCTCGTGCTCATGGCCGGGGTTTTTGTCGAGCCCGACACGGAGCTGCACGCTGCCTATGACGAGGCGGTCGCCCGGCTGGATATGCTGAGCGACATGCTGGCGCAGGCGTCGCTGGAAGTGCCGGAGCCGGTCGCGCTTCCTGCCGCGCCCCTTACGTCCAACTTTTCACGCAACGCCTTCTGCGAGGCAGTTTGCCGGGCCAAGGAGTACATCTATGAGGGGGACATCTTTCAGGTGGTTCTCTCACAGCGATTTGCCATGCCCTATACGGGCGACCGCTTCAATCTATACCGGGCTCTCCGGCAGGTCAATCCGTCGCCTTACCTGTTCTACATCGACTTCGGGGATCTGGCGCTGATCGGCTCGTCACCGGAAGTGCTGGTGCGCGTTGAGCACGGGCGGGCCGAAGTGTTGCCCATTGCCGGGACGCGGCCGCGGGGCCGCACGCCTGAGGAGGATCAGGCGCTGGAGGCCGAGCTGAAAGCCGATCCCAAGGAGCAGGCAGAGCATCTGATGCTGGTCGATCTGGGCCGGAACGATCTGGGCCGGGTCTGTCGCTTCGGCACCGTCCAGGTGGATCGGTTCGCCTTTGTCGTGCGGTACTCCCACGTAATGCACCTGGTCTCGCTGGTGTCCGGGGAGCTTGCGTCTGGCTACGATGCGCTTGATGCGCTGGCTGCCTGCTTTCCAGCCGGCACGGTCAGCGGCGCGCCCAAGGTGCGGGCCATGGAGATCATCGACGAGCTGGAGCCCACGCGCCGGGGCGTCTATGCCGGGGCAGTCGGGTACATGGATTTTTCGGGCAACCTGGACACCTGCATTGCCATCCGCACCATGGTGGTCCGCAACGGCACCATCTACATACAGGCCGGGGCGGGCATCGTGGCCGATAGTGAGCCCGAACGGGAGTACGAGGAAACCGTTAACAAGGCCCGGGCGCTGGTCGAGGCCATGCGCGTCGCCGCGTCCGGTTTGTTATAAAGGTAACCAAACCCTGCACCGACCATGGTTTCGCTGAAAACATTGATTTTCAACAAGGGCGGCATTGGAAAGTCGCTCTCCCGCCAGGAGACTGTTGAACGAATCAATCCGATCATTCGCGAGCATATTGCCTTGAACCATCAGCACGACTATGTGATTCGCACGATTGGCGAGGCGGAGATTGCCGAACGGCTGGAGCAGTTTCAGAAGATTGCCCGGGTGGACGTAGGGAAGCTGGCCGAGGTCGTCTTCAGCGCGGGCGGCACGGCCTATAGCGGGGTCGATATGGAGCCGGACGACTTCAACCTGGGCAGCGATCCGGCCGAGATGATCCACCGGCTCCTGGAGGCGGAGCAGCGCTTTCTCCAGCTTGTTACCGATGAGCTCAAGCTGAACCACCAGATTCGCACCAGAGCCACGCTGAATCTTGTGCGGCAGCACAGCGAAGAACGCCTCCGTTATCTGCAAGAAGTAGCTCGACGCTATCCGAAACCAGCGACGGCAGCAGCGTCATGAGTACGGCAACCACCACACCCGCTCAGCAGACGGCACAGCCTGGCGGTGCGGCCACGCGGACCGTGGTTGTTTCGGGCATCCAGCCGTCCGGGGAGCTGCATCTGGGCAACTATTTTGGCGCCATCCGCCAGCACCTGGAGCTGCACAGGCAGTACGAGTCGTACTTCTTCATTGTTAACTATCACGCGCTGACAACCATTCACGACCGCGAAGCGCTGCAGCGCTACACGTTCGAGGCCGCCGTTACCTACCTGGCCCTGGGCTTCGATCCCGAGAAAGCAGCGCTGTTTGTTCAGAGCGATGTCCCGGAGGTCACAGAGCTGGCCTGGATTTTTTACAACCTGGTGCCGGTCTCGATGCTTGAAAAGGGCGTGGCCTACAAGGACAAAGTGGCCCAGGGCCTGCCGGCCAACGCCGGCCTGTTCAACTATCCGGTATTGCAGGCGGCTGACATCCTGATCTATGGCGGCACGCTGGTGCCTGTCGGAGCTGACCAGAAGCAGAACATTGAGATCTGCCGCGACATTGCGCAGCGCTTCAACCGTACGTTCTGCCCGCCTGACCGGCCGCTATTTCCGATCCCGGAGCCGCTGATCCGGGAAGAAGTGGCGGTGGTCCCGGGCATTGATGGGCGCAAGATGTCCAAAAGCTATGGCAACACGATCGGCATTTTCGATGAGGGCAAAACGCTGCGGAAGAAGGTAATGTCGATCGTGACCGATTCGACGCCGCTGGAGGCACCGAAGGATCCGGAGCGCTGCAACGTGTTTGCGCTCATCAAGCTGTTTGCCGATGCGGAAACGCGCCACCGGATTGCCGAGGCTTACCGGCAGGGCGGCTACGGCTATGGGGACGCCAAGAAAGAGCTGATTCAGCTGATTGACGCGCACTTTGCCGAAGCCCGGGAGCGGCGGCGGGAGCTGCTGAAGCATCCGGACTATGTGATGGACGTGCTGCGCGAAGGCGGACGCAAAGGCCGCCAGCGAGCGCAGGAAATCATGGAGCAGGTGCGGGATCGGGTCGGGCTGCACTATGCCACGTATCGTCCGGAAACGTCATGATTCTGGTAATTGACAACTACGACTCGTTTACCTACAACCTGGTGCACCTGCTCGGGCAGCACACCCGGGATCTACACGTGGTGCGTAACGACGCGCTTACGCTCGACGAGGTGCGCGCCATGCAGCCTGAGGCGATCCTGATCTCGCCGGGGCCGGGCCGACCGGCCGAGGCCGGCATCACCGAGGCGGTTATTGCCGAGCTGGGACCCACCACGCCGATCCTGGGCGTGTGCCTGGGGCACCAGGCCATCGGGGAAGTCTATGGCGGCCGCATCGTGCATGCACCCTCGCTCATGCACGGCAAGACGAGCCGCATCTTCCACACGGGCGAGGGCCTGTTCGAAGGAGCGGCCCAGGGGTTTACGGCGACCCGCTACCATTCGCTGGTGGTGGAGCGCAACACGCTGCCTGAGGTGCTGGAGATCACGGCCTGGACAGAGGAGGGGGTGATCATGGGGCTGCGCCACCGCACCTATCCGGTGGAAGGGGTGCAATTTCATCCGGAAAGTGTGCTCACCACCGAAGGACCCCGTCTGATTGCCAACTGGCTGCGCCAGGTAAAATCCTGGCACCAGACGCGTGCGACGTCGGTCCTGCAAACGCAACGATAGACCGTCATGCAACCCTACCTGACAGCCCTGGCTGAAGGCCGCACGCTGACGCAGGAGGAGGCCGAAGCGGCCATGCATCAGATGATGCGAGGGGAAGCTTCGCCCGAGCAGATTGCCGGCCTGCTCATGGGACTGCGGGCGCGGGGAGAAACGCTGGACGAACTGGTGGGCTTTACGCGTGTCATGCGGCAATATGCCGTGCCTGTGCGCGTGGACGACCCATGCGCGATTGACCTCTGCGGGACGGGCGGTGACCGTTCGGGCACGTTCAATATTTCAACCGCAGCCGCTTTTGTATGCGCCGGGGCCGGCGTGACGGTGGTAAAGCATGGCAACCGTTCGGTGTCGTCGCAGGCCGGCTCGGCCGATGTGTTGGAAGCGCTGGGGGTGGCTATCGATCTGGGACCGGAAGGTGTCGAGCGCTGTCTGGAGGAGGTGGGGATCGCCTTCGCCTTTGCTCCGCGCTTTCATCCGGCAATGCGTCACGTCATGCCGGTGCGGCGGGCGCTGGGAGTGCGAACGTTTTTCAACATCCTGGGACCGCTCTGCAACCCGGCCGGTGTGCGGCGCCAGCTTGTGGGCGCTTTTCGGCCGGACGTAGCGGCCACCATGGCGGCTATCCTGGCGCGTCTTGGAGCAGAGCACGTGGTGGCTGTTCATGCCGAGGACGGACTTGACGAGCTTTCGCTGGCTGCCCCGACCGTTACCTATGAGTACCGGAAAGGCGACGAGGCACCCCGGAGCGGACGCGTTGCCCCGGAAATGTTAGGACTGTCGCGGGCGCCCCTGGAACAATTGCGGGGCGGCGATGCCAGCACCAATGCCCGCCTGCTGCGCCGAGTACTCGACGGGGAGACCGGACCGCACCGCGATGTGGTGCTCTTGAACGCAGCCTATGCGCTCTACGTGAGTGGACGCTTTGGAGACGATCTGCAGGCATGCCTGGAGGCTGCCCGCGAAAGCATTGATCGCGGGGCTGCCCGAAATCGCCTGGAGCAACTGATCCGCGTATCCCGCCAGGCTGCACAGGAAACAACCACGCGACAACCGGCAGCTTAAGGCTATGAACCGTGCCTTGTGCATATCGATTGGAAAGCCCGGTCTATTAGGACGGTGCACCTGCTACGATGAGCGATTTAGTAGGTATGGCGCCTACTACTGGCCCCGTCAGGGGCCGAAGGTAGCACTGCGTACGACTGCGTCGTTTCGCTGCATCATTGGCTGACCAATCGTCCACCGTAGCCTGGAGGAAGTTGCCATGACCCGCTTAGATCAGATCGCACAGACTGTCCGTGAACGTCTGGAAGAACGAAAGCGTCGCGTTCCCATTGCCCTGCTGGTAGAACGTTCGCACTATCAGAGTCCCACGTTGCCGCTGCGCCCCGCGCTGCGCTCAGAGGAGCTGGCTATTATTGCGGAGATCAAAAAAGCCTCGCCCTCCAGCGGTATCATCCGGCGAGAGCTTAACGTACCGGAACTGGCGCGTCAGTACAAGTGGCACGGCGCGCAGGCCATATCCGTCCTGACCGAGCCGGATTATTTCCAGGGCAGCCTGGAGCATCTGGAAGCAGCGCGGCGCACCGTTGACCTTCCCTTGCTCCGAAAGGATTTCATTCTGGATCCGTACCAGGTCGTCGAAGCGCGAGCCTATGGAGCCGATGCCATTTTGTTAATTGCCGCGCTGCTGGATCCAGTCCAGTTGCACGAGCTGTACGACATGGCCGTTGAACTAGGCCTGTCGTGTCTGGTCGAAGTGCATACGGAGCGTGAGCTAGACCAGCTTGACCTGGATAAGATTGAAATCCTGGGCGTCAACAATCGCGACCTGCATACGTTCGAGGTAGATGTCAACCGGGCCGTGCAGGTGCTGCGGCATGTACCGAAACGCATTGTTCGCGTAGCCGAAAGTGGTCTGCGCACGGCCGACGAGCTGGTGCATCTGCGCCGGCACGGCATTGATGCAGTGCTGATCGGGGAAGCCTTTATGCGGGCAACGCATCCAGGGGAAGCGCTGGAACGGCTGCGTCGGGAGGTGCGCCAGCGGCTGATGGCTTCTGATACGTTGCGCCTGGCCGTCTAACCAAAAAAATGTGATGCTTAAAGTTAAAATCTGCGGCATTACAAACCTGGAGGATGCCCGTTACTGTGCGGCCGCCGGCGCGGACTTTCTGGGGTTCATTCAATATCCGGAAAGTCCACGCTATGTCGCCCCTGAGGTGGCCCGGGAAATCATTGAGTGGATCCATGGACCAGAAAAGGTGGGGGTGTTTGTGAACGCCACGCCTGATGTGGTGAACCGGGCCCTTGAAGAAGTGGGCTTTACAATGGTCCAACTGCATGGCACGGAACCGCCAGCCTGGTGCGCCGAGATCGACGCGCCGATCATCAAAGCCATCCATGTGGTGCACGATGCGTCGGCCGAACAGTTGCGGGCCCTCATGGAGCCTTATCGTCCCTGGGTAACGTACTTCCTGCTTGACACACACAAAACAAATCTCTGGGGCGGTACAGGCGAGTCGTTTAACTGGCGACTGGCCCGTGAACTCTCGGCCGACTATCCGATCCTGCTGGCGGGCGGAATTGGGGCGCATAACCTGGAGGAGGCGGTTCGCACCATGCGTCCGCTGGGGGTGGATCTGTCGAGTAGTGTAGAAACCGCGCCGGGTAAAAAAGATTTCGACAAGCTGGCGCGCTTTTTCGAGGTGTTTCACGCGCTGCGCAAGCAACTGGAAGCGGAGGCTATGGAGTAAGGCCGGGAAAGGGCAACAGGCGCGCCAGCGAGAACCCAGATGTCGGGGTGGCATGCCTTGCCCATTTACGGATGCGTGCAGAGGTGCATGTCACGCCAGTGGATAGCGTTCTAGTGGCGTAGGACGTCGATCCTGTAATACTCAGGGAGCGGCGAGCCAGGTGCCCGGCCGGTTGCTCCATACAGACCCTGGATTTCGTAACACGATGGCGACTGCGAAGCTTGAGCCCCTGGAGACCTACAATGCACCGGATGCCAGTGGTCATTTTGGCCCATATGGCGGCGCCTTTGTGCCCGAGACGTTGGTACCGGCGCTTGAGGCGCTGAAGGCAGCTTATGCCGAAGCACGACAGGATCCGGCCTTCTGGGCGGAATACCACGCGTTGCTTCAGGAATACGTAGGCCGGCCTACGCCGCTGACGTTTGCACCCCGGCTCAGCGAAGCGCTGGGAGGCATGCAGGTCTATCTGAAGCGGGAGGATCTATGCCACACGGGCGCCCACAAGATCAACAACACCATTGGCCAGATTCTGCTGGCCCGGCGCATGGGCAAAACGCGCATCATCGCCGAAACAGGAGCCGGACAACATGGCGTGGCAACGGCCACGGTGTGCGCCCGCTTTGGCATGGAGTGCGTCATATACATGGGAGCCGAAGACGTCGCGCGCCAGCATCTGAATGTGCTGCGTATGCAGCTACTGGGCGCTGAGGTGCGTCCCGTCGAGAGTGGAAGCCGTACGCTCAAGGATGCGACCAATGAAGCCATCCGCGACTGGGTAACAAATGTGCACACGACGTTCTACCTGATTGGCTCGGTCGTGGGCCCCCATCCATACCCGATGCTGGTGCGCGATTTTCAACGCGTGATCGGTGACGAAGTGCGACGGCAACTGGCCGAGCATATCGGCCGCGAAACGCCTGACGCGCTGGTGGCCTGTGTGGGAGGTGGCTCTAACGCCATGGGGCTTTTCTATCCCTTCCTGAACGACCAACAGGTGCGACTGTACGGGGTCGAAGCAGCCGGTGAAGGACTCGACCGCCGACACGCCGCCACGCTCACCTGCGGGCGCCCCGGCGTCCTGCACGGAGCCATGAGCTACCTGCTGCAGGACGACGACGGCCAGGTACAACTGGCCCATTCTATCTCGGCCGGACTGGACTATCCCGGTGTGGGACCCGAGCACGCCTATCTGAAAGATCTGGGACGGGTGACCTACGTAACGGCTACCGACCAGGAGGCGCTCGAAGGCGTGCGCCTGCTGGCCCGCACCGAGGGTATCATTCCGGCGCTGGAAACGGCTCATGCGCTGGCCTTCCTGCCCCGCCTGGCGCGTGAGCTGGGACCAGATGCTGTTGTGGTAGTCAACCTGTCCGGCCGGGGCGACAAAGACATGGAGACCATTGCACGGTATCAGGGGAGTGATAACCAGAAAAACATGGCATAACCTCAGTAGACCACAGCAAACACAAGCAGTGGTAACACGGCCACGCGCCTGCAGGACGCGGTAGCCTCGACCATTATTGGCCATGGCGTCACAATACAACCCTGACCGGCATCACCGGCGTTCGATTCGACTACAGGAGTACTTGGCCATCCGGCCCGGGGGCGATTTGATCACCCTGTGCACCTGCCGCCGGAACAGAACAACTGGCCTGTTCGGGCCCAACCATCGTGCGTTCCAAGAGGGCGGCCGCACCGGTCCAGGTCGGTTGGCGACGCCGGACGCCAACGGAGGCTGTCTGGCAACTTACCATTGCAGAGAACCCTACTGGTGCCAGGATCGGTATCCTACCAGCTAATGAACAATATGAGCGATCGCCTGCAAGCAATGTT
Organism: Rhodothermus profundi; assembly: GCF_900142415.1. NCBI lineage: Bacteria > Pseudomonadati > Rhodothermota > Rhodothermia > Rhodothermales > Rhodothermaceae > Rhodothermus > Rhodothermus profundi. The sequence continues at coordinate 698,475 of NZ_FRAU01000001.1, read as the reverse complement.
TGATGCGCTGAAGGCCCGTGGAGAGAAAGCCATGGGCCTGTTTCTGACGAACGGTTTTCCCGATCCGGAAAGCACGCGTCCACTGCTGGAGGTCATCGACGAAGCCGGGGCAGACTTCATTGAGCTGGGCATGCCGTTTAGCGATCCGCTGGCCGAAGGCGTGCCGATTCAGCGTGCCAGTGAACGCGCGCTTCAGCATGGCGTGCGCCTGACCGATGCGTTTCGCACGGCCGAGTGGTTTCGGGCGCGTAGCCAGACGCCTCTGTTGCTTATGGGCTACCTGAACCCGATCTATCGCTATGGCTACCGGGCCTTCTGCCGCGATGCTGCACAGGCTGGTGTGGATGGATTGATTCTGGCTGATCTGCCTCCCGAAGAAGGCCAGGAGCTGGCCGACGCAGCCCGGGCAGCCGGCCTGGCCATGGTCTATCTGATCGCTCCGAACACGCCGGACGAACGCATCCGCGCGATTGATGCCCGGGCGACAGGTTTTGTCTATGCCGTTTCAGTCACGGGGCTTACCGGAAGCCAGCTCGCCGACCCCGCCGCAGTAGAGGCTTACCTTCAGCGCGCCCGGCGCCAGGTTACCCGCAATCCCTTGCTGGTAGGCTTTGGGATCAAATCCCATGAAGATGCCCGGCGCCTGAGCCGGCACACCGACGGATTTATTGTGGGCTCGGCGCTGATCCGGCTGGTTGAGCGGCTCTGGGATGATCCGGCGCAGACGTTCGAGAGTCGGCAGGAGACGGTGCGCCGTTTTGTACATGGCCTGAAATACGGCACGTCGGTCCCGATTTCCTGAGTCAGGGCACCTGAAGCCATGCGGCAACGTTCCACGCGCAGTATTGCCTGGCATTAGATCCTGCAGCATACCATGCCCTGGCGCTTTGCTACACGACTCTGGATGCTTGGATTGCCGCTGGTGCTTGGCTGTGGTAAGGTGGACTACCGCCCGCTGGCTATTGGCAAGAATGGAGAAATTCAGGTCGTCATTGATTCTACGTTATGGACAGGGCCGGTCGGTGAAGCCCTGCGCCTGGCGCTTGGCTACTATGTACAGACGTTGCCCAATCCGGAGCCGCTCTTTACCCTGCGGCCTATCGAGCCGCGAACGCAGGACGATCTGGATCGCATTAAGAAATTCAAGAACGTACTGTTTGTGGCCGCGCTGCGCGATTCAAGCCGCGTTTCTCGCCTGGTGCAACAGGCGTTTTCGGCCGAAGCCCTGCAGGCCGTGCGGGCCGGTTCGGCTGCTGTAGTGCCCCGGCGCGATCTGTGGCGGCGGCGCCAACTGGTCTATTTTGTTGTGGCCGAGACGGATTCGCAGCTTGCCGCGGCAATACGCCAGGCAACACCCCGGCTGCGGGCTGCCTTTAACGAGATGGCCCGGGAGTGGCTGGCGGCCGAAATGTTCGAAAAAGGCCGGCAGTTCCACCTGGAAGATACGCTCATGGCGCATCATGGCTTTGCGGTGAACGTGCAGCACGACTATGTCATTGTGCTTGACACGACGCGCTTTGTCTGGTTGCGGCGCGTGCTTCCCGACACCTGGCGCAGCCTGTTCGTGTACTATGAAGAGAATGCAGATCCGGCACGGCTGACCCCGGCCTGGATCTATGCCACGCGCGACTCGCTCACCCGACGCTACCTGCAGGGCAATGCGGGAGGCTTTGTGCAGATCGATTACCGCCAACCGCTCGAAACACGCGCTATCGACTTTCTGGGGCGCTATGGCTACGAAACCCGCGGACTCTGGCACATGGTGACCGAGTTAGCAGACGGACGGCTCTTTCCGGCCGGTATGGGCGGCCCGTTCGTCAACTATACGTTCTATGATCAGCAGAGCGGACGGCTCTACATGATCGACGGGATGGTGTTTGCCCCTGGCTTTCGAAAACGCGAGTTTCTGCGCCAGATGGAGGTCATCGCCTATACCTTCCGGACGCGCCTGGAGGCTGCGTCTACCCCTGCAACCCCTTAACCTGAACAAACCCGCCAAAAATCCTGCGTTGTTCTATGGCTGTCGAAGTCGCTACGCAGACCCAAACCCAACAGGCTGAGGAACCGCCGCGCCGCGTGTTGCGGCTGGGCCTGCCCAAAGGAAGCCTGCAGCAGGCCACCCTGGAGTTGCTGGAAAAGGCTGGCTTCAAATTCAGCATTCGGGAGCGCTCCTATTTTCCTTCGACCGACGATGAAGAGCTGAGCGCCATGCTTGTGCGGGCCCAGGAAATGGCCCGCTACGTTGAAGACGGCGTCTTTGATGCCGGCATTACGGGGAAGGACTGGGTGCTGGAGACCGGCGCCGATGTGGTCACCGTGGCCGATCTCATCTATTCAAAGCAGAGCATGCGGCCAGTGCGCTGGGTGCTGGCGGTGGCTGAAAACTCTGACATCCGATCAGTTCAGGACCTGCAGGGCAAGCGCATCGCTACTGAGGTGGTCAATCTGACCCGGCGCTGGCTGGCCGAGCGTGGTGTGGAGGCAGAGGTGGAGTTTTCCTGGGGCGCCACCGAGGCCAAATGTCCCGAGCTGGTTGATGCGATTGTAGAGGTCACCGAAACCGGGGCGTCGCTGCGGGCCAACCGGCTGCGCATCCTGGAAGTGCTCATGGAATCGAACACGCAACTCATTGCCAACAAACAGGCCTGGCAGGATCCCTGGAAGCGACGCAAGATCGAAAACATCGCGATGCTGATGGAGGGGGCCATCCGGGCCGAAAACCGCGTGGGCCTGAAAATGAATGCCCGTAAGGCCGACGTGGAAAAGATTATCCGGATGTTGCCGGCGATGCGGCGGCCGACCATTTCGCCGCTGGCAGCCGACGGGGAGGAGTGGGTGGCCATCGAAACAATCATTGAAGAAAAAGAGGTGCGCCGGCTCATTCCTGAGCTCAAACGTGCCGGTGCCGAAGGCATTATCGAATACCCTCTCAACAAGGTGATCCCCTGATCCATATCCTGAAACGCATAGCAAGCGGCAGCCTGCGCCAGCGCAGGCTGCCGCTTGTGGTTTGGAGAGGGCCCGTATTAGACATGCAGAGAGCCATGTTTGCGTTTAAAAAGGTGCTGCTAACCTGGCATGGTCGATGGGTCAAAGGAATCAGCCTGATTGTAAGATGCTTGCTTTCGCCCACAGGCTAAGATTGACGCTGATTGGAGCTATGGAAACAGTAAGCTGACTTCCGGAGGCTTCTGGCAGGGTGCCTGTTTTTTGTCTGGCTGTGTCTTCAGCAGGAAGCTCTCTGGTGCTTTCCTGACTGTCGGTAAACGGCTGCATTGAGCAGGGCAGCCGCGAGCAGCGTATCTTGCAGGTAAACCTGCAAGAGAATTCTGGCATGAGCGGCAAAAGAAAGGGACTGGCCGTTGCGTGCCTGGCCGTTGGATTGTTGCTGCCGGGATGCAGAGGGGAAACCTCAGAAGGAGTTGCTGTCGATAGCATGCTGGTGCACGTCCTGGTGGAGTTGCATTTGCTGGCAGCCCGGCAGGCCCTGGTAGGCGACGTAACGCCAGCCATGCGCGATTCGGTGCTGGCGCATTATGGGCTGGATTCGGCTGCGGTAGCGCGTCGGCTGGAAACCTACGCGCGCAATCCGGAAGCCTTCCGAAAGCTCTACCAGCAGGTGCAGCAACAGTTGATGACCGAGCACTACGGCAACGAAGCAACGCCCCGATAAGCCGGGCAGCAAGAGACCAGCGGCGCAGGGGGGCGCTTGTCGAACCGGCGATCAATCTGTATGGGACTGATTCCGCGCGTATCCCATCCCTGGAACCTGTCGCCGAAAGAGGCGCGGGCGTTGCAGCGACAGTTGGCCCGGCAGGTACGCTTTGAGGTACCGGACCGCATGGAAACGGTAGCCGGACTGGACGTGAGCGTGCGGGGCGAGCGGGGACGGGCGGCCGTGGTGGTCTGGCAGGTAGCGTCGCAGCAGGTGCTGGAGTGCGTTGTGGTCGAAGGACCGGTTGCGTTTCCGTACATCCCCGGACTGCTCAGCTTTCGGGAGGTGCCGCTGCTATTGCAGGCGTTGGCCCGGCTGCGCATCCGGCCAGACGTGCTCATGGTGGACGGACAGGGATGGGCCCATCCGCGACGGTGCGGACTGGCCACGCATCTGGGCGTGTTGCTGGATCATCCATCGGTGGGCGTGGCCAAGTCCCGGCTGACCGGGCATCACGACGAACCCGGGGTGGAAAAAGGAAGCTGGACCCTCCTGTATGACAATGGCGAGGTGATTGGGGCTGTAGTGCGCACGCGCACAGGAGTGCGGCCGGTGTACGTGAGCGTAGGGCACCGCATGACGCTGGAAGCGGCCGTAGCGCTCACGCTGCGCTGCACCACACGCTTTCGCCTGCCAGAACCAACGCGACGAGCCGACCAGCTCAGCCGGAAAAGCTTCGGGTAGCGCGGCGGCGCACCGTTAAAATCGCACTCGAAGGCGAAGATTGAAGGTGCGGGGCGTCAGACGGGTGGGAATGCGTTTCCAGATGCCGTTCTGGCCGGGAATCCAGGTATAGTCCACCGTATTGGTCATATCGAACACATTGAGCAGCTCGCCGCTCAGTTCCAGATAGACGGGGCGGCCGTCGGGCAGCCGGGTCAGTTCCAGCTCCTTGGTGGCACCCATGTCCACGCGGCGATACTCCGGGTAGCGGGCTGACATGCGGGGGCCGGGCACCTGGGCAACATAGGTGCCTACGCGGCGGCCGGGTACGGGGGGCGTGTAGGGCAGCCCGCTGCCAAAAAGAATGCGCAGGTGTAGCTTCCAGGTAGGATCGCCGGGTACATAGTCCTGCACAAAAAGCGACAGCGTGTGGCGCTGGTCGGTGGGCCGGGGGCGCCAGCCTTCGTTGTAGGCGTTCTGGTAGGCGGGCAGGAAGTGTTCGCGGGTAACGAGAAAGCCGTAGTTGACCCAGCTTTCGACGCCGGGTACGAACTCGCCGCGCACCTGCAGGTCGAGTCCGTAGGCGTAGCCGTAGCTGTCGTTCAGGCCGCTGTATTCCAGGCGGACGTTTTCGACTTCGTAGGAGATCAGGCGATCCAGGTCTTTCCAGTAGGCTTCGGCGCGGAGGTAGAGCCGCTTGCGGGGCAGAAAATATTCGGCACCGGCGACCACCAGATGAGCGCGCTGGGCCTTCAGGTTGCGGTTGAGCTGGTCGCGCAGTGGGCGTTCCGGAGAGGGCTGGCCGCGCAGTTCCTGATAGGAGGGAGGTTGATAGTAAATGCCCCAGGCGCCGGTCAGCGTGAGCACGTCGGAGGCTTTGTAACGAACCGAAAGCCTGGGCGAAAACGTCCATTCGCCGTTGAAGGCAAAGTAGTCCAGACGTGCACCCAGCGTTACCAGCAGGCGGTTTTCAGGAAGCAGTTCAATCGCATCTTGCACATAGCCACCGCTCTGCCAGGTGCCCAGGCGAGCACGAGCATTCAGGCTGTCCAGTACCACGCGCAATAATCCAGACCCAGATGGGTCAGCGCCAACGGCCACCGAGCGTTCATTCAGCCGATCTGTAAAGACGAGGTGCCGCACGTACACGCCTGCTTCAAGGGCGTGGCCTTGCGGATAGAACTGCCAGCGTTGGGCGGCAGTCCAGGTTTGCACGCGCACCTGGTTGTCGGCGGTATCTTGCTGGCGGGCTGCGCCTTCGGGCACGTGTTCGCCACTACCGGGGTCTACCTGGTAGAGCACGGCCCGGGCACGCACATCACGGTATTCGTTCTCTACGGTCTCGAAATAGGCAACCTCATGGGAGAGCCGAAAGCCCGGGCTCAGCCAGCTCGAAAGACGTGCGCCTCCGAAGTAGGTCCGGAAGCCTGCGCGTTCTTCGCCTTCGTAGTCCAGCCAGATGGATTCCAGGTTAGACGGTTGCGTCGGGTCAAAGCTGACCGTGCCAAAGTAGGTCTTGCGCGTGCCGGGATCAAGCAGAAAGTCATGACGGGCCACGATTCCTAAAAACTCCAGGGTGTACCGCGCAGAGGGGCGAAGCGTCAACGTGCCCTGTAGATCGGTATAATCCGGCTGATAGTTGCCCTTGAGTTCCTGCGTGCTGAAAAAGCGGCGGGCACGCGCCTTTCGAATTCCGAGCATCCAACCCACCTTGCCGTTGAGGGCAGAGGCGCCGGCCGCCAGCCCCGCATCAAGCAGCGACAGGGTGGCAGATCCCCGCAGAGGTTCCTGATAGGGACGTCGATAGCGGACTTCCAGGGCTGAGGAGAGCTTACCACCATAGCGAGCCGGGAAGCCTCCGGCATAAAGCGTTACCCGGTCTGTAAGCGCCAGGTTTAGCAATCCCAGTCCTTCCTGCTCGCCTTTCTGGGCCCGGAAGGGCAGATATACCTCAAAGCCGTCGATGAAGACCAGATTTTCGTTGTAGCCTCCGCCTCGGACAGAATACTGGTACGACAGTTCGTTGTTGGAGACAACACCGGGAAGCACTTTCAATGCCCGGAAGCCGCTGCTGAGCGGTGCCGGGATACGCTGGGCCGTTTCCGGGTCGATAGTAAAAACACCGGCTTCCGTTTCGACAGCCTGTGCCTCGACGGTAACATCTGCCAGTTCGACGACCTGGACAGCCAGTTGCACGTCGAGTCGGGTTGTCTGATCGCGCGCGACGGTCACAGAGTCGCGTCGCGTTTCGTAGCCAATGGCCGAGAAACGCAGCACGTAGCGACCAGCTGGCAGGCGGAGCTGGTAGCGGCCGGCCTCGTCGGTAGCCGTGCCATAGTTGGTGCCGTCAACGAGCACAGTTACGGCGGCCAGCGGGGCTCCGGTCTCCGCATCGGTAACGCGTCCGGTTACGCGTCCCCATCCTTGCGCCTGAGCAAGGGTAGCCGGGAGCAGCAGTACCAGAAACGCCAGTGATGAACGCACCATACCTCGCCCGCCTCCCCGGGGCATCATCCTGTCAGGTGTATGCTCAACCGTAGTAGCGGTTTTAGATAAATCAGGCGGGCTGATGGTTGGTTGGACGTTACCTGGAAATTATCGGCAGTGGGCAAGCGATTTCAATAGGCTTTGGCAAAGACAACGCGTTGTTTGGAGGGTTTGCCGGTGAGCATATCGCGACCTTCTTCCCGAGTGCCCAGGGCCTCAGCGTCTCGGTCAAGCGGGATACAGCGAATGGTGGCTTTGGTTTCTTCTTTGATCCGTGCTTCGGTTTCCGGCGTGCCGTCCCAGTGGGCCAGAATGAAGCCGCCTTTTTCCTCCAGCACCTCTTTAAACTGCTCGTAGGTATCGACCCGCGTGGTCATTTCGTCGCGAAAGGCGCGCGCGCGGGCCAGCAAGTTCTGTTGGATGGCTTCAAGCGTTTCGCGTACGCGTGCCGCCAGCCCCTCCTGGGGGACGGTCTCTTTAGTGCGCGTGTCGCGGCGGGCCAGTTCGACGGTGCCCTGCGCAACGTCGCGGGGCCCAATGGCGATCCGAAGTGGGACGCCTTGCACTTCGTACTCGTTGAACTTCCAGCCAGGCCGGTGCGTCTCCCGTGCATCAAGCTTGACCGTAAAGCCCGCATCTTTCAGCTCGCGCTCCATGCGCTGCGCCTGCTCCAGCACGGCCGACTTTTCTGCGTCGTTGCGGAAGATCGGGATAATCACAACCTGCGTAGGGGCCAGGCGGGGAGGCAGGACCAGCCCCTGGTCGTCAGAATGCGTCATGACCAGTGCGCCAATCAAACGCGTCGAGACCCCCCAGGATGTAGCCCAGACGTACTCCAGTTCGTTGTTTTGATTCTGAAACTTACAGTCGAATGCCTTTGCAAAGTTCTGGCCCAGAAAGTGACTGGTGCCGGCCTGCAAAGCTTTGCCGTCCTGCATGAGCGCTTCGATGCAGTAGGTCTCGACCGCTCCGGCAAAGCGCTCGCTGGGCGTCTTGACGCCCTGAATGACCGGCATTGCCATGTATTCCTCAGCGAATGTCGTGTAGATATCCAGGATGCGAAGCGCCTCTTCGATGGCCTCCTCGCGGGTGGCATGAGCGGTGTGACCTTCCTGCCAGAGGAATTCCATGGTGCGCAGAAACAGACGGGTGCGCATCTCCCAGCGCACTACGTTCGCCCACTGATTGATCAGGATGGGCAGGTCGCGCCAGGACTGAATCCAACGGCTGAACGTATCCCAGATAATGGTTTCGCTGGTGGGGCGAACGATCAGGTTTTCTTCAAGCTTTGACGCCGGGTCCGGTATAAGCCGACCGTTTTCGTCAATTTTCAGACGGGAATGCGTTACGACCGCACACTCTTTGGCAAAGCCCTCGACGTGCTCAGCTTCTTTGGCCAGGAATGACTCCGGGATAAATAGCGGAAAGTAGGCATTTTCATGGCCCGTCTCCTTAAACATGCGGTCCAGCACGGCCCGCATGTTTTCCCAGAGCGCATAGCCATTGGGGCGGATAATCATACAGCCCCGCACGGGGGAGTAGTCAGCCAGCTTAGCCGCCCGGATGACATCGACGTACCACTGGGCGTAGTCAACCGAACGTGGTGTAATAACGTCAGCCATATTGTACAGAGGTTGAAAGCAAAACAGGACACGCCAGACGCTCAGCGCCTCTCTAACGCTTCAAACACCGCTAAAGTCGAAAATGGTCTGCAATTTGGTTCTTTTTTTACCGGAAAGCGTCCGCGAATATAGGGGCGCGGGTTCTTGTTGGCAAGCCGCCAAACCTTTTGGACCACCCCGACGTTAACATCGTGAACAATCGATTAACCAGACCGCCCCGAACCATGAACCGCCTGCTGCACTCCTTGCGCATGAGGAAATCGGCCCGCGGCAGTCTCTGGAGTCTGCTGCTGGCCGGGTTGCTTGTGGGGGGATTGACGGGCTGCTATACGCAGTTGGCGGCCACCGAACGGGTTTATTATGAAGAAGAAGCAGAGGAAGCGTACGAACGTCTGCCGGACCGGGTGATTGTGGAGCGCTACGACGACGACCGTACAGTTGTTAAGGAATACTACTATTACGATCGCCCGCCGTACTACTACCGCCGCTATTTTGCTCGTTTCTATGGGGACCCCTTCTTCTACTACGACTGCTTTGACCCGTTTTATTATGACCCGTTCTATTGCGATCCGTTCTATTACGGCCCGACGTTCCGCTTTCGGCTGAGCTTCTTTTTCGGGGATCCGTTCTTACACTGGCCGCACGTGCATCACGGGTATTACTGGTTCTACGGCTTTGGATATTACTACTATAGTCCCTATTACTGGGCCTACTATCCCGGACATCTCCACTACTTTTTTGCCACGCCCTCTCGCGGTCGGGTCGCCTGGAACTATGCGCCGCGGGGGACTTCGCTGGGGCGAAGCGCCTGGATAGGGCGCACCCCACGTCTCCGAGGACGCAGCCGGTATGAGCGGGAGGATACATACGCGCGCACGCGGTCGATTGTCCGTACAACGCGAGGCACCCGGGTAGCGCCGCGACGCACGTCCACCGGCGTGGAACGACATTCCACGCAGGAGGCTACGCGGACGCGAGCGCGTACGGTGACGCGCTCGCGTGATACGCGCGTTCGCTCGGAGCGCCCCCGCGCTACGACAGGACGTTCGGTGGTAACGCGGGGTACCCGACGTTCCGGGGAGCGTACCCGCTCGACGGTGACGCGTAGACCAACACGGCAGACGGAGCGCGGTCGCTCCGCCGTTCGTCCTGAACGACGGCGGCCCACGGTGAAGCGTCCGGCCGGCAACCAGGATGCGCGGACGCGTGTGCAGCGGGCCCCGGCCAGGCGCTCACCTGACCGACCCGCACGTTCCACTCGGCGCACACGGCCCCGCGGCAACCACGACGATCGGCAGGAAATGCGGCAGTATCAGCATGAGCTGGGGGCTATGCATCGGGCACCGTCCGTGCGGGCCTTCACACCAGGGCACACCCGGACAAGGGTCCGCTCGACGGCGCCTGCACCGCGAGTGCACCCGCCTCGGCCCCGCAGCAGCCATCCTCCTGCATCTCGCATCCGGTCGGCTCCGGCGCCGCGTTCGACTCCGGCTGTTCGGTCTGCTGGGCATAGAGCTCCGGAAAGGAGCCGGGCGACAGTGCGAAGCCATGGACGGGGTGGAGCGCGGGGCAATCACTGAGCCGGCGTACCGGTGCGGCGGAAGGCTTTTCGCACAAAAGCCCGTGTGAGCGTATGCGAGCGCGGGCTTTTGTGCGGGAGGCAGCGCAGCTCACCAACTCCCTGTCATCAAGCGCAATGTAGACCATGAGGAACGTATTGCGGTATCTGTTTGGTGGATTCTGTTTGTTTATGCTGACCGCAGGACAGGTGCGTGCGCAGACTGTAGCGGACGCCTGGCGTTTTTCACAGCGGTTGCCAGGAGTGGGCGCGCGCCTGACGGCCATGTCGGGTGCCAGTGCAGCCGGGCTGGCGGACTACGGTGCCCTTTACAGCAACCCGGCAGGTCTGGGCTACTACCGCGCTTCGGAAGTGATAGGAGGATTGACGTGGATGAACGCCCGGGATGCCGCCACCTACTACGTGCCCGGCAACCGCTTCGACTGGGAAAGTGAACTGCGTGCCACCAACCTGGATCACCTGGCGGCCGTTTACAAGGTCCCGACTGTACGCGGCTCGCTTGTGCTGGGAATGGCCTATGCCCGCGTAGCTGATTTCACGCGCCGCCTTTACTTTCAGGGCGACAACAGTGCCAACTCAATCACCGACTCCTATCTTCCGTATCCTGGAGAATATACGGTAACCGACGACGGAGATTTGCAATTCAACAACGACATTCCTTTCATAGCCTATCAGGCCGGAGCCATTGAATTTCTGCCCGCAGAATATGAGGCCGGACGTTATCCCTTTTACCAGGCCGTGGCGCCTGGAACGACCATCCGGCAGATCGGGGAGGTAACTGAAGAAGGAGGGTTGCATGAGCTAAGCTTTGGAGGTGCCATTGAGGCAGCGCCGGATTTGTTTTTAGGCGTTTCGATCGGGATTGTCACGGGCTTTTATCGCTTTGAGCGGCAGTACGAGGAGGACGACTTTCGCGACGAAAACACGCCGGATCTGTACGAAGTGGCCGTTGAAGGAGGGCTGCTGCGGGGCTTCGATTATCTGCGAGCGCAGGACTTCTTTGAGGCGGATCTGCAGGGATTCAGTGTGCGGGCTGGGCTCTCGGCGCGGCTTTCGCCGAGCTGGCGATTGGGCGCAAGCATAGAAACACCGGTTTTCTTCTCGGTTCAGGAGGAGTACAGTACCGTGCTGGAAACTTTCTTCGATGAGGGGGGATCGCTGCAATACGGTGGGCAGCCCGGGGATGCGGGTACAGGCTCATTTGACTATGAGATTCGCACGCCCTGGCGGTTGCGGATAGGAGCAGCCTATCAGACGCGGCAGCTTTACGTGGGATTGGACCTGGAATTGATCGACTGGTCGCAACTGCGCTTTGATGCAGCTACTGATCGAAGCTTTATTCAAGAGTTGAACCGTCAGGTCCGGGACATGATGGAGCCGGTGGTGAACACGCGGCTGGGCCTGGCCTATCAACTGGGAGGAACCACCCTGTACGGTGGCCTGGCCGTCTTCCCGGATCCGCACAGGTCCGAGATTCGAGAAACAGAGACTGACCGCCAGCGCGTTTTTGGTTCCCTGGGGGCCTCAATCCAGTTGGCCGAGTCGTTCCGCTTCCACATAGGGTGGACGCAGGAGCAATTTGAGGACTATTATCAGCCTTATGGGGACGTTGAGCGGCCTCCGTTTGTGCGTGAAACGGTGCGACGAAACCGGCTCGTGATCGGATTGACGTACACGCTTCCGCCACCAAAGGCCCCGGCTATTCGTCGGCGCCGATAGGAGCACGGCTCGTGCGGTTTGCCTGGCGGCGTTGCTGCATCAGGCGGCGGTAGCGGTTGGCTGCTCGCACGTGCTCCCGAAACGTACGGCTAAAGACGTGTCCGCCTTTGCCGTCGGCCACAAAGTACAGGTAATCGTGCTGCTCCGCGTAGAGCACTGCATCGATCGCATCAGGCGAAGGATTCGTAATGGGGCCGGGAGGTAATCCCCGAAAGCGGTAGGTGTTGTAAGGGTGGTCAATCCGATAGTCAGCGAAAAGCAGGCGACGTTTCTTTCCTTCCCGTTGCAGGATGGCGTATTGAACGGTAGGATCAGCCTGTAGGGGCATGCCCCGGCGCAAACGGTTCAGATAAACGCCGGCAATGCGCCGTCGCTCTTCAGGGCCTGCTTCCCATTCGACGATAGAGGCCAGCGTGAGCACTTCGTCGATGGTTAAGCCTAGGCTGTCGGCACGCGCGCGACGCTCAGGCGTGAAAAAGTCCAGAAAGTGGCGGTGTATGCGGCGGATGACCGTGCGGGGATCGGTAAGCCAGTAAAAGAAGTAGGTGTCGGGTAGCAGACGGCCAAACAGATGGAGCGTGTCGGTGCCCAGCTCAGCCGCTAAGCCAGCGTCTTGCAGGGCAGCTAACAGCGAATCGGGAGCGCAGGCTAGCGTCTTGCAGACTACCGCTGCTACCACTTCAGGGCGTGAGCCCGGGGGAATGGTGACCCGGAGGGGCGTTTGCAGCCCTCGGCGCAGAACGCTGAGCAGGTGATAGTTGGAAACGCCTGCTTCAAAAGTATAGTACCCCGCTTTAATCTGATGCTGCCATCCGGTCAGACGAGCCAGCCAGACAAACGAAGCACGGCGTCGCAGGATACCGGCAGCCTCCAGAGAATCGACTACCTGCGCAAACGTAGCAGCTCGGGGAATTTTGACGCCGCGCGTACCCTCAAAAGCCGGGGTATTGGGAGCTAGCGCAATCCAGGCCAGGCCTCCGGTAAGCAGAAAAAGGGCCGATATGAGTGCGACGAACCAGCGTCTCATGGGTGCTCGGAGGGCGCATCCTGATATTTCTGACGTTCCAGGGCGCGCGTTTCGTCGATCACGCGTTCGAAGAGGCGGCGAACCGCTTCATTGGAAAGTGGTCCTTCGTTCGCTGAGAGCACGTTACGCAGCACCTCTTCTTCACGTTCGGGTACGTAGACCGGCAAACCCAGCTTCTTTTTGATGTAGCCGATAATGTTAGCGCAGCGGGCGCGTTCGTTAAGCAGGCGTAGGATGGCCCGGTCGATTTCGTCGATGCGTCGTCGCCAGGGAATCATGTCGGCCTCTGTGGGCGACTCCGGCAGTTCCGGGCGATGGTTCTGGGCGTGGTCAATGGCGCTGTGGAGCAGTTCAAACGACATGGTATTAAAGTCGCCAGATGTTAGATAGACAGTGCAGGGACTGCTGCCAGCGTGAGCGGGCTTTGCAGACCCGCCTGTGCTTTAAAGTAGCCGGTAACAGCGATCATCGCTGCGTTGTCCATGCAGTAGGCCAGGGGAGGAATATACAATCGAACATTCAGTTCCTCGGCTAGCCGCTGGGCGGCGGCGCGCAACGCTGAGTTGGCCGAGACGCCTCCCACAATGGCAACATGTCGGAGTCCTGTGTCGCAGATAGCGCGGCGGAGCGTCTCCATTAGCACATCGACAACAGCCTGCTGAAAGGAGGCGCAGAGGTCTGCGCGATGCTGTTCGAGCAGTTGCTCCCGTTCTTTTTCTGGCAGCCGGTTGAGGTAGTACAGCACAGCCGTCTTCAGGCCACTGAACGAAAAGTCATAGCCTTCCAGCCGCGGACGCGGAAAGGCTACAAAATCCGGCTTGCCTCGGCGGGCCAGGCGGTCGATTTCCGGGCCGCCTGGATAGCCCAGGCCCAGCAGGCGGGCGACTTTGTCAAAGGCTTCACCGGCGGCATCGTCACGCGTGCGCCCCAGGAGTGTATGGCGGAAGCCCTCGTCAACGCGCATCAGTTGCGTGTGTCCGCCTGAAACAATCAGGCATAGATAAGGAAAGGGGGGAGATGGTGGTTCAATAAAAACCGAATAAATATGCCCTTCTAAATGATTGACGCCGATCAACGGACGCCCCAGGCCAAGCGCAAAGGCCTTGGCAAAGCTCAGGCCTACCAGCAGCGAGCCAACCAGCCCGGGGCCGTAGGTGACGGCGATAGCGTCGAGGTCCCGAGAGGTCAGGTTCGCTTCCTGCAGCGCCTGACGGACGACCGGCACAATGCGGCGCTGATGGTCCCGCGAGGCTAGTTCCGGTACGACACCCCCGTAGCGGCGGTGCGTCGTTTGCTGCGAGGCGACGACGTTCGCGCGCAGGCGTCCTTCGACGACCACGGCCGCCGCCGTGTCGTCGCACGACGTTTCAATACCCAGAATAACACGAGGCAAAGCCACGGCAGGGTAATTGCTTAAGCAGCGCGTTGAGCTGAAAGGCATGCAGGAAAAGACGAAAGGTTTCCGCTCGGGCAACAATTGATGCGCCGGACCGTTCTTGACAATGATGACCGGATCGTGTACACTATACCCTTGCAACGCTCCTAACTTCAGGAAAAGCTATGCGTAAGATATTCCTGCTAATCGGCTTTGTGATCTTACTGGGCGTTACCGTTCCGGCTCAGGCCCAGTTGCGCGCCGACGTTTCTTCGGCGGTGCAGCGCGCTCCGATGCGGCTTTACAATCCGGGCACCGGGTTTTCGCTGAGCGACCTGTTTAGCCCGAAGCATTTCCGCATGCAGCACTCCTATGAAATGAGCATGGGTACCTTTGGTGGGGCCAGCTATTCGCTGGGTATCTACACGAACTCTATGCTCTGGCAATTCAGTAACAAGCTGGCGGCTCGCGTGGACATAGGGATCGCCCATTCGCCTTTTGGGGGCAGTCTGGGATTGAACCGACGTCCGCAGATTTTCTTGCGGAATGCAGAGATTGCCTACCGGCCGCGGGAGAATATGCTCTTTCAGTTGACAGTGCGGCAGAGTCCGTATGGCTACTTCATGGCACCGTACGGCTACTATCCGTTCCGAGGTGCACGGGGAGCCTGGTTCTGGAACGACCGGTGAGGGGCGCAGGCGCCCATGCTGATGGTGCGCTATGGCAAAGAAGATGAGGCGCAGGACGAAAGGGCGTCCCAGAAGGCTTGAAAATGCATTGCTTATTTTCCTGATCGGGAGCGTTGGGATTTTGCTGTATGCCCTGGGGGTGCGCTTGCTGGCGCCGCGTGTTGATCCGGTCCGAGAAAAAAATCCGGCACGTCTGGTAGGGGACATTATCCAGCTAGAGGTGCGCAATGGGTGTGGGGTGGACGGTGTAGCGGCGCAGGCGACGCGTTATTTACGCCGACACGGATTTGACGTGGTTGAGGTAGGAGACCACACCTCATTCGACGTGCCGTATTCGCTGGTTATTGATCGCGTAGGTGATCTGGAAGCTGCCCGCAAAGTAGCGGCTGTGCTGGGCATCCCCGAAGATCGGGTGCGTCAGCAAATTCGTCCGGATCTCTTTCTGGATGCGTCCGTCATTATTGGAAAGGATTACGCGCAACTGGCACCGTTTAGAAATCAATTGGACTAAAACAAGGAGGAATGGCTCAGCTTCAGACAGTATCGCCGTTAGACGCTCAGCAGCGCGTGCGTTATCCGTCTCGCGTGCTGGCGCGGCATGCCGTTGATGCGGCTCTGGAGAAGAAGGCGCAGGACCTGGTCGTCATAGACATGCGCCAGGTTAGTGGGGTGGCCGACTACTTTGTGCTCTGCACCGGCCAATCGGATTTGCAGATTCGTGCCATTGCTGAGGCGATTGAGGAGCGGATTGAGCAGTGCTGCCAGGAGCGTCCCTGGCATGTGGAGGGGCGGGAGCACCTGCAGTGGGTGGTACTGGATTACGTGGATGTCGTGGTGCACATCTTCACGCCCGAAAAGCGGGCTTTTTATAACCTGGAGCGGCTCTGGGGGGATGCGCCCCAGGAGCAGGTTACCGAAGATCGTACGGGGGCCGAGGTGCAGCTCCTTAAGGAGCCGATTGCGACAACAGGCTAGTGGGCATTTGCCGGGGCGATGCGATGGAAGTACGGGGTGATAGGACTGGCGCTGCTAAGTGCCTGTGTAAGTCCCCGCCTGCTAGCTCCTGACGATCAGTTCGGGCATCGCTATGCGAAACGGGCACCGGACGGTCGGGTAACGCTGACGCTGACGTTACCTGATTCAGCCGTGGCGTACTGGCGCTATCCAGTCCCGATTGATACCATTCACGTACGTCCGGCTCCCTTTCACGGGACGAGGAATACAGTTCCCGTCGAATTACTTATCAAGGGAAGTCTGCCAGATGCCTGCTCCGAGCTAGATGCCGTGACGCAACAGCGGGCCGGCACCCTGCTGCGGATTCAGCTCTGGATGCGTCGGCCTCAGCGCAAACGGTGTCGGCCGGTGGTGCGTCCTTTTCGCTTTTACTTGATGCTGGCAGACCGCTTTGCGCCAGGCAGCTACACGCTGAAGCTCAACGACCGCGTCTTTACCTTTGAAATTCACAAGCCTGAAAAATAACCGAACGGGAAACGCTCCGGTGCAAACAACGTAGCCGAAGCAACCGGTAACCGACAACAACTGCAGGAAAATGGCGCGAACTTTTCTTGTGCTGGGCGCCGTGCTAGCGGGCCTTGCAGTTGCGCTGGGTGCCTTTGCAGCCCATGGGCTGGCGCCGAGGGTTACGCCTGAGCGCTTGCATACGTTTGAAACGGCCGTGCGCTACCAGATGTACCACGCACTGGCCTTGCTGCTGACAGGATGGCTGCTGCATCAACTCAACGCTGCTACGCTGACCGTGGCCGGATGGTGCTTTTTGGCCGGAATCGTACTATTTTCCGGCAGCCTGTACGTCCTGGTACTGGCCGACGCCTCTTGGCTGGGAGCGCTGGCACCTCTGGGCGGAGCGGCCTTTATGCTTGGGTGGGGCGTGCTGGCCTGGGGACTCTGGCAAGCGCTTCGCGTTTAGCTTACCTCGTCCTCCTCGAACAGAAGCGTAATGCTGGGGAGCAAGTCGTGCTCGCGAGCAAGCGCCAGCAGGGCTTCCGCCGCCGCCTCGGGAGTGTCGTAGACCCCGTATTCCTGGAAGTCAACGGCTAAGGCGTAGCCCACCTCCTCATCGACCGCTCCTTGCTCCCACGCTGTCGCCTCTTCGATTGTAAAATGCCCCTCTTCGGGGACGTAAGAGGCGATGAAGCGCTCCCGGCCCTCGCGCGGGTCAATCAGGCTGAGATTGCCCAGTGCGCCGTACTCTTCGTCATAAAAGAGGGCCTCGGCGATCAACTGGCGCGTGAAGTGATCAAGGTCAAAAGCTGCCATAGCCAGCCTGTGCAGGTTGACGAAGCGATGCTCAGACAACCGAAACGGTTTCTTTCGGTTCCGTTTTATGATACGACATGGCCTGCTTTAACCCAAGACGCAATGCCTTCTTTTTCAAGATAATCTTCCAGAAATGCAAAGGCTTCATCTCCTTCGTAAACCGTTAACGTTGCTTCGAAGCACCGGGCAAAGTGGTGCAGCAGGCGCGCGCGCACTTCAGCTTCTGCGACAGGGCGTCCTAACTCGGCGGCCAGGGAGGTTACCTTACGATCGGCAATGCCACAGGGAATAATGTAAGAGAAGTAACGCAGATCGGTGTTGAGATTGAACGCAAAGCCATGCATCGTGACCCAGCGGCTACAGCGGATGCCCATAGCACAGATTTTACGCTCTGCGCCCCGTGCGTCTGGCCCGATCCACACTCCTGTGCGTCCGGGGACGCGCCGGGCCAGCAGGCCGTACTCTGTGCAGGTGCGGATGATGGTTTCTTCCAGCTCGCGCAGGTAGCGGTGAATGTCCGTAAAAAAGCGGTCCAGATCCAGAATCGGATAGCCTACGAGTTGGCCTGGACCGTGAAAGGTAATATCGCCCCCTCGGTCAATGTGGAAAAATTCGGCGCCCCGTGCTCGCAGCGCTTCTTCGGAAAGAAGCAGGTGATTTAAACGACCATTTTTGCCCAGCGTATAGACGGGCGGATGTTCAACGAGCAAGAAGACATGGGGGATGGGGGCAGGAGGATCTTGTCGTTTGGCGGCTACCAGCCGCGCCTGCAACAACCGTTGCAGATCCCAGGTAGGCTTGTAGGCGACACGTCCTAAGTGACAGACGACAACTCGCTCAGCCATGGTGTGCATGGATCTGTTCGGGGCTTTTTACGCCGTCAGACGGCCAACGTGCCCTTAGTTGGAGATGCTTACGCGAATATTGAATCCGCCCTGAATGGTAGTAGACGACGGCACGCGGCTATCGGCGCTTTCAAAGCGCTCGTAACGCAATTGGAAGCTGGCCGAGACGCGGTTGCTGAACTGATAGGAGATCTGAGGGGCAATTGTGGTGCGGGTCCAGGAGGTCAGGATGGGGGCAAAGTCCGGACTTAAGGCATCCTCTGGATTAAAGGCTTCTGGATCGTTGGCCGCCGCTTGCATCGCTCGGAAAAGGGAAAAGCGTCGTTCCTCGGTGGCAGAACGTGCAATGCTCAGACTAATGCCAACGCGGTTATTCAGACGTTTGATGGGCAGAAATGGAATCCGCAGGCCCTGGCGTTGGTAGCTGAGCGTGAAGGTTAGCTCGCTGGTAGCGCTTGTGTTGACTTCATTGTTGGTGGATAGGGAGTAGGTGCGACTTTTAGACCAGGCCAGGTTGGTTTGCAGGCGATTTTTCCAGGTGATGTCCAGCCCGATGAGTGGCTGGTAGCGCTCGTTGATGCGCACGGCACTTATCTCGTAGCGTGGAAATCGGTAGCGAATGCGCCGTCCTCCCAGTACGAACGTGCCAACAGCCGCCTCGGGGTCATCGACCAGCGCGTTCAGGTTTGTGCGGTAATCGCTGCTGTAATCGGCACTGTAGCTGTGCCGGAGCGTAACGCTCTGGGCCAGGCGTCGAAACAGGGGCCAGCGCGACAATCCCGAGTACGTGAGTTGCCAGCTTGGCATGGGGATAGGCGTGTTCGTGCCCAGCAGACCCAGGGTGCGGATAAAGGCGCGGCGGAAGTCTGCCACCACGGAGGCATTGGTCAACGCCACTCGTCCATCGCCGTTTTCATCGCCAAATTCGCCTGGATTGGCGGCCTGCCGGAAGTCTTGCCGATAGGTTTCAAGTTGACGCCGAAATAGTTTCAGGTACGAAGCCCCGAAGGCCCAGACCGAAGCGCGGCTGCTGCCGCGCTCGGTGCGGGTTGTATCAACCCCGCCGTTGTCCAGCGGCCGGTACGAATAGTCAGTGCGCACATTCCAACTGACGCTCCAGTTCAGCGACACCTGCAGGTTGGGACTGAGCTGAAGCGAGGTGGTGGCGCGCAACTCATAGTCATTATTAAGCAGATCGGTTACCTGCAGGCTGGGGTCCAGGATGCGGTTGGTAAGATCAATTCGGCGAGCCAGGCCAAAGCGATAGCCTACCGACGGACCGCGTCCGCGCAATGCATCCAACAGGCTGTAGGCAACTTGCACGCTGTCGATAGGACCGCGCCCAACGTTGCTGGAGGCGCTGCTCCAGTTGACGCGGCCGGTAATTTGCAGATTTTCAATGCCGGTAATGGCCAGAAAGAGGCGCCGCAAAAGCACGATAGGGTTAGGGGGACGAATGCGGGGTTTGTCTTTGTCTTGCTGTTGCGCCCGGGACTGGCGACGACGCCGGCTGGTCTGTCGCTCCTGTTCTTCCAGTTTGCGATAAAACGCCAACTTGCGCCACAGTTCGCGAGGGCGGAGCGTCAGCCCACTGCTGAGGCCGGCCTGGTTGGATACGCTGGCCCCTGTGTTGCGCTGGATAGAACCGTTCTGCCAGGAGAACTGAGCTGTGTAGTTAATGTCCTGCAATTGTAGCCAGCGCGTGCGCAGGTTGGGACGCAGGCTGGCCGTGAAGCGTTGCTGATAGCTGTCGGTGCGCAGACCCTCCGCTCCATCCAGGATGCGTTGCAGCATGCGGCGGACAGGCACAGGGCGCAACCGATACTGCTCAAAAGCCCGGACGCCCACGTCTGATGAGTCGATCAGGCCTTGCGCCAGCGCTTCAGCCAGCGTGCGTCCTGCATAGACAGTGTCGGGGGTAACGACCTGATAGACAGTGTCGACGCTAAGGGCGTTGAGGCTTTGCCGGGTATTGGTGTCGAAGCTCAGATTTAGAAACGTAAAGGGGTTGTACTGGAGGCTGAACGTGCGGCTGTGCGCAAAGTTGTGCTGCTCGCGGATCGGATTGGCAACCAGGTCGGGCAGCTCAGGATTGCGCTGGCCAGGCAGGAGGGCCGGACGGTCCTGGCTGCCGGAGAAATTTCGGCTGGCATTGCCGGCCCAGGAAAGGCTCTGGGGTAAGTAGTTAAAACGCAGCCTTCCCAACAGGCCAACAAGGGGCACGTTGTCCAGAAACCAGAATGGCCGTACGGTGCGAGGACGATGGATGTTCAGGCGATAACTCAGCGAGGCATTCCAGCGCCATGAATTCTGGAAGCGCTGGGTAGGGCTTCGCGCCTGGGTTTCGGCAAAAGCATAGCTGAAGCTGAGCCCATCGATTAAGGTGCGCGTCAGCCAGGACTTAGAACCTCGTTTTTGAATGCGGAAGCTATACGAGCGCGTAAACGAATGCGTCTGCACGCGCTCGATTACTGCCTGGCGGTACTGGGCGCGCTCCTGGCGCGACAGCGTGGTATCTCGCTTGATCTGGTTGAGCACTTCTGCAACCCGCACGTCGCCGCGGGCCGGGTCGAAGCGAGGCGTCGAAGTACTGGACTGAAGTTGCAACGAGAAGGGAATAGACCAGCCGTAGCGGCGGGGAAGCAGGCGGTCCAGATTGAAGTCGGTTGCCAGGCTCCAGCTTTGCTGGTTGGTTTGCTCACGCTCGCCAAGCGTGCTGGAAAGCGATCCAAACCCATCGGTTTGCATGCGAAAGCTGGCGCGCACGCGGCCCAGGTCTGCCAGCTTCAGGCTTACGTTGGCTACCGCGGCGTAGCCGTTTTTTTCGTCATAGCCCGAGACGCGTAGTTCGTTCAGCCAGACAACCACTTCTTCCAGTCGGTCGCGGGGGTCGGTGCTGCCAGGAGGAGCTGGATTGCGCACGCCAATGATGATCATGGTGATGCGCCCCAGAGAAGGATTCCCTTTGACAGCCAGGCGCGTGCCGGGCGGCGCGAAGGCGTCGGCGTCGGGGACGCCTGGGGCTGTGGGGCGGCCGTCTATCTTGTTCCAGAACACGCTGTCGGCCGGGAATCCGACGGCGTCACGGGCGATTTTCAGTTCATTGAGGGCGCTGAGCAGGATGTTGACCGAGTTCAGATCAATTACCCGATCCCCCCAGCGCTGGAAGGTTTGCCATAGCTCATCGCTATTGCCTGACGTGACCGAGCTGGGCATGAGGGGCTGCTCGTACTCATAGTAGTCGTTGCTGGCGTTTGAGCCCAGGCGCACGAAGAGCCGGACTTTTTGACGCGCGGCCTCAGGATCCTGCTGGGCCAGTGCTTCGAGCGGGGTACCATCGCCTAACGTGCCATGTAGATGGACGAACATGCGCAGGTTGGAATACCGAAGCAGATCCAACCCCTGGGTGAAGGTTTTGTAGATCCCTCGCTGATGGCCGGGGTAGAGATTTTCGACGCGCAGTACCAGCGCTTGCTCGCGGGCGTTACGCACGACGCCGCTGGCCATGCGCACCTGGCTGATAATAGCTCCGTTGGGCGTGCGATAAATGTCCGGATTTTCTTCATTGTTGATGCTGGAGATGCTAACCCGCGTGTTAGCAAACAGCGTGTCGGACGGCGTCTGTTCTTCGACAGCAACCTCTTCGGCCTTGCGCCACTGACTCCCTACCAGCTCGAAGGTGGCAAAACGCAGCGTGATCGGGACGCGATGGCCGGTGGTCCACACGCGGATGGTTTCGATGAGCGAGAAGTCCTGGATGTTACCTACCCGGCGGGTATATTTGCGCACGGGGATGCGCACCTGATACCAGGTTTCTCCCCGGCTATTGGTGATCGCACCTACGATGTAGTCATCCTCTCGATCAGGGTGAGCCAGGGAGTCGAGAATGGCTTTGCTGAGGGGAATTTCATACTGAAAGTAGCTGTTGTCTGTATCGATAGAGGCGTTAAAGTTCAAGTCTTCGGTGTCCGGGATGCGCGAGTTGCCGCGCCGCACCGAAGCACCTGTGGCCAGTTGGTTCTGCGTTTCATAGGCGTTCAGCTCCAGTCCCGGAAAGTAGTGGGCAAACCGTTCCTGCAGGGGAACGCCGTTCGGGTAAAGTTCCGGTGGAAAGAGCTCGGGGTCATTGAAGAAGGCTTCGTTATCGAAGCTCTGATAGTCGTCGCCTGAAGGATCGCGGAGCGCGCGAGCCCGTTCCGCTCGGTATCGCGGGTCTGGATGGGCAGGATCGAGCGATTCCAGAAACTTTCGGAAGTGGAAGGCTTCTGTGTAGACTTCAGGATAAGCGGAAAGGTCATACGAGACGAGGCCGTCTAGCCCCAGGTCTTCGGTGCGGCGCAGGCTCAGGTCCAGGTCGACGGAATTATTCTGGATGCTGGTAGGATAGCGACTCCACTGATCACCCCGAAAACCAGAAGTGGGGTCTGTCATGGAGAGCCCATCTTCGGCGTTCAGTTTACCGTTGGGGATCACGTCTTCGGAAATGGATCCCAGATCGATGTACAGTTTGGCCTGAGGGCCGGCATCTCGCTCCGGATTTTCCGGGAAGGGGCGGAAGATGAATTCGATAAACTCAATATTTTTCAGGTTGAAGTCGGTGTATCCTTCTGGCAGGCGCTGCATCATGCCGCCCCAGACCTCTTCTGGATGATTGAGGAAGTCGTCGAGTTCAGTGGTATAGTTGTAAGGGCCGCGGCGGTGTGGGTTGAAGTACACGTCGAGTGTGGGCAGCGTCTGGTTTAGCTCCCCCCGGACGTCCCGGTTAGGAAACACGTCGGTGATGAGAACGGGCCGGACCGCTTCAGGGTCGTAGACGGGTGCGCGGCGGGCCAGGTCAGCCACGAGCACGTCACTGAGCTGATACCAGGTAAAGATGCCCCGCCAGGTGGTGCGCAGCGAGTCGTACAGGCTTCCGGTGAACCCGGCAGGGTAGCGGGCAATTGAGTCGGGTGGGGAGGCCAGGCGCCAACTGCCCGGTTGTTTCAGGGAGAAAGTGTTTTCAAACCCTTCGAAGTCGTCGATGTAGGAAATGCCTTTCAATTCGTCCCGTGGAAAGTCGCGGTTGTTGTCGCGCAGCTCACGGCGCGTGCGTTCGAAGGCCAGCGTTTCGCCATGTCCGGGACGTAGCTGGGCAAATTCGCCTGAAAAGGAAATCTCGCTGGGCTCTTTGGTCTGGATCAATGGCAATGCGTCCAGCATGTAGGTCAGCCAGCGTGGGCGAGCCGTGAACGAACCATCGATGCCCCAGATCAGGTTATTGATGGGCTCTTCACCGAGCCGAAACTTGTCGACCAGTGATTTCTGACTGAGGCGCATCATGGTGGCGCCCAGCGTCAGATTTTCGCCCAGCGTGTAGTCGGCCCGGAGGCCGAGCAACGTCTTTTTTTGCAGATTGAACAGCGCGTTCTGTTCATAGGAGATTTGAATTTCACGGCCGGGCGTAAGATAGGCCGGGTTGATGATGCGTACGGTGCCGCTCTGGTAGTCCACGACAAAATCGACCCCTTCCTGCAGGGGCGTGCCGCCTGAGGTAACGCGCACCGACCCTTCGACTAGGCCAGCATAGGCCTGCAGATCGTAAAAGTCCTGAACTGCGCTTTTGTAGGAGCCCTGAATGCGGTAGACGTTGTGTTTTGTATTGCGGCGGGCGTTTTCCTTTTTCTGCGTGTAGAGATCCTGGAAGACGTAGCGGTCTTTGAGAGCCGCTTTCTGGTCGTCGGGTAGCTCGGTGGCATCGATGAGTTGCGCGAGCCGCTCGCCAAAGGGTTCTAGAAACGGAAAGATGAGCAGCCCTTCGCCCGGGTCAATGGTAATGCTGGGCAGGAAGTCGAAGCGGTTGTCGGGGACAGGAGCCTGGTCCTGGTTGAGACGGTCCAGGCCGAGCAGTTGAAGCAGGGTGCGCTGGGCGCCCAGTTCCGCCAGGAATTTCTGAGCCGTTTTACCGGGTGGTTGATAGTAGATCTCCAGCTCGAAGTCCTCGGGATTGATCCCGCGGCCGGGCAGGCGGTAGAGGTTGCGCAGTTCCAGATACCAGACAGCCGGGTTGTAGCCGGTCGCAGGGGAAGGCTGGCGGGGGCGGCTGGGACGGAGCAGTTTGAGCACCAGACGGTCTTCGTCCTGGCCGCCGCCGGCGCCTCCGGTTTCTGAGGAAAAGTCGCCTACCTGGTAGATGCGGCCGCCTGCCCGGTAGCGAAAGGCGACCGCGAGCGCTTCATTTTCCTGGAGTCGTTGCGTCAGGGAGAGATAGCCGAGCACCTCATCGAAGGTGTAGTCGCGGCCGGGTTCCAGACGCTTGAAGCGGCCAATCTGGAAGTCATCTTCGCTCAGGCCGCGCTGATTTTTGAGATAGGCTGCTGCGTTGGCCTGGCCGTTGCGCAGATAGGTGTCCACTTCGCCTCCGGGCGAATCGTCGTAGCGGTCGTTGCGGTTGTCGGGCAGGGCTGCGGCATCGACGCGCGTGTAGGCGTTGGCCAGCGTCAGCAGCGCTTCCGGCTCGCCCAGGTCGACGAGCGCTACTACCTGGCGCACGTTCTCATCGTCCCGTACCGGGTAGACCAGCTTCCAGACTTCGATTTCGGTAATGCGCTCAAACCCATTGGCGACTCGTATGTTGGGGGGATCAGACAGGGCATCTTCCCACCGATTACGAAAGTAGTAGGCCAGGAAGAAATGGCGGCTGTCGTCATAGTCGGTGGGTTGCAGGTCGAACGTGGTAGTCTGCGCGCCGCCACTGATGGTCAGCGAGTTGGCCTGGCCTTCCTGCTGGCTGGCCACGGTGGTGATCTGCAGGCCGCCGAGCTGAAACTGCGCCTTGATGCCAAAGAGGCTCTGGCCTCCGCGGATGAGTTGCGAAGGGGTCTGGAGCATGACATTGCCCGCCTCGATACGCTGGATGATTTCGTCCTCGTAGCCGGTGTATTCGAGGCGGAGCTGGTTTTGATAGTCGAACTGGTTATTGGTGTCCCAGTTGACGTTGACGCGGAGCTTGTCGCCGATGGTACCGGTGATGCCCAGGCGCAGGTCTTGCTTAAAGTCGGGATCGAGTCGGGCAACGCGGCCTGAGAACGCTACTTGCTGATCGCTTTTTCGGTAGTTAAAGCCAGCGTTGATGTTGGCCTGGCCATTGACGCGCAGGTCTACTTCCGGACGGCCAAAGATGGTCGAAAAAGCGCTCTGGCGGCCACCGGGCAGCGCGATGCTGACGCCCAGACCTCCCCGGCGTCGTCGGGTAGCCTGTCGCTGCCGCTGCGTTTGGAGCGTGGCCCAGTTTGCGTGCAGGGCCTGGCGTAGGCGCAGGGCCCGGTACGTCGTGAAGTCGAGCGTGACGGGCACGCGCACCTCGATGGAGCCAATGCGTTCATGGATGTGGTAGGCCAGCCGGGTTGAATCCAGTACGATTTCCTGGCGCCAGGCGCTGGGGCGAAGCGTAACGAGCGAAGCGGTGCGTGGCCACAATCGGGCATAAGGAAGGTCGCGAGCAGGGCGCGGGAGCCATCGATCGGCGCGGGTGGTGCGCAGCGTATCTGTCCGGGAAGTATCGGCCTGGAGCCGGGCAGGCGGTGTCTGCGCATGCAGCGTCCACGCGCCGGTCAGGGGACGCAAGCCCGGCAGCAGTCCACCTAATAGCAGCAGTACCAACCCGCCTGTGAATTTTCCGGCACGCAGCGCTTTGCTCATAATGAACCGGACAGGGTACGTTCTTCCCACACCATGAATACCTCTCCCTTCTCCTCGGGGAGGGATGCGGATGACGTTATGTGAGGAATGTCCGAGGTGGTAGCGCTTGAGCGATCCGTCTCCAGCGGGTTGGGGTTACCTGCATGCCGGAAAACAAAAAACAGACCATTTGTAAAGCTACGATGTCGATGGGGGGGTGGGCAAGGGGGAATGAGATTCCAGTAACAGATCAAGCAGGTGAATCAGGTAGCGGCGGAGCTGGCGGCGGTCTACAATGTCATCCAGAAAACCGTGTTCTCGCAGGAATTCAGCGCTCTGAAAGCCGGGAGGCAGGTCCTGCCCTACGGCCTGGCGAATGACACGCGGGCCGGCAAAACCGATCAATGCGCCAGGCTCGGCCAGATTGATATCTCCCAGCATGGCAAATGAAGCGGTAACGCCGCCTGTGGTCGGATTGGTCATGAGGGAGATATAGGGCATGCGCACTTCATCGAGCCGCGTGAGCAAAGCGGCCGTCTTGGCCATCTGCATCAGACTGAGAATCCCTTCCATCATGCGGGCGCCACCGCTCTGCGAGATGATCAGCAGCGGAATACGTTCCGCATAAGCGGTCTGGATGGCGCGGGCGACAATTTCGCCCACGACGGAGCCCATTGAGCCGCCAATGAAGCGAAAGTCCAGGGCAGCTGCCGAAAGGGGATGGCCACCTATGGTGCCGGTAGCGCGCTGGGCGGCTTCGTTCAGGCCTGTTTTGCGATGGGCCTCTTCGACGCGGGCCGGGTAGGGTTTGCGATCAACAAATTCCAGGGGGTCATCCGACGTTAGATGCTGATCATGTAGCGTAAAACGGCCTTCGTCGAAAATAAGCTGAAAGTATTCAAGGCTGGTCATCGGGAAATGGTGCCCGCACTTGGGACATACCCGCGCATGCTCGGTCAGCTCACGGCGGTGAAGAATATGCGCGCATTGCGGACACTTTTCCCACTGCCCCTCCGGCACGTCCATCTGCTGGTCGCGTGACGTCAGGATCCCCTGCGTTTTGCGCTTAAACCAGGCCATGATGTTGCGTTACACTCGTTGGGGGAGGATTGGTAGCATACAAAAATTCAGGAGGAAAGGGAAGGGGCCGGTGCGTGCCGATACGGCTTTGCCACAAAATCCTTCAGGTAGAAGGGCTCAAAGGTGGCTACCTCCTCAAAGCGTTCGGCCCGGTAGCGGGCCAGGCCGAGCCATCCCACCCAGAAAGCGCGCAGGGAATGCTGAGCGGGATCAAGCAGGCGAAGGGTTGTTGAATCTTCCGGCAGATGTGCCGACACGCGCTGCACGCCTTCGCCTACCAGCCACGTGTGATGGGAAGCCTCAATAGAGGGAAGCCATTCAGGAACCGAAGCAGCTTCCAGCGCGGCGGGAGCAGCCAGGGGGTGCAGCGTGGCATCGGGTGTGATGCGGTAAATGGCCGCGTACACTTCGGTGCGGCGTGAGTTAAGTAGCGGCACCACAAGATCGTGGGGTTCGGCAAAAGGGATGACGGAAGCGGCCAGTGCCTCCAGGGTAGGTACGCCGATGAGGCGCGCCCCTGTTGCTTCGACCAGTCCTTTGGCCGTGCTGACTCCCACTCGAAGTCCCGTATAGGAGCCCGGTCCCATGGAGACCGCCACCGCGTCCAGCTCGGCCGCCTGCCGCTCGCAGCGTTCCAACGCGTTGGCAATCAGCGGAACAAGCTGTTCGGCGTGGATGCGCCCGCGCTGCAGGATGGCCTCGAAGCATAGCGTTTCGCCGGCAAACAGGGCCACGCTGCACACGTCTGTGGCGGTTTCTAACGCCAGAAGTAGTGGTTTCATGCAGCGATCGGCTTGACTATTTCGGATTCGCTTGTATCTTAAACAAAACCCGGACGGGGCGGTTCTTTTCCGAAAACAGCCGGGGGTAAGGCGCCTGTGGAAGCGCTTTATGCCCGGTTTAAACCAGCAGGAGGTGCCTATGAGCGTCTACGAAGCCACGCACATTCGTAACGTTGCGCTGGTCGGCCATCAGGGAAGCGGCAAAACCATGCTGGCCGAAGCTATGCTCTACACGGCCGGCGTCATCTCGCGCATGGGATCCATCGAAGAAGGCAATACAGTCAGCGACTATCACCCCAGTGAAAAGGAGCGCGGCATGTCGGTCTTTACATCGCTGCTGCACGTCCCCTGGCAGGATCATAAAATCAACGTGCTCGACACGCCGGGCTATCCGGACTTTGTCGGAGAGGTGCTGGCCGCGCTCCGGGTAGCCGATCTGGCCATCTACGTGATGAATGCGGTGGAAGGCGTCCAGGTAGGTACAGAGCTGGCCTGGGAATACGGCCGCGAGCAGCAAATTCCGTCCATGTTCGTGGTCAACCACCTGGACCGGGCTGAGTCTGATTTCCGAACGCTGGTGGCGCAGATCAAAGAGCGGTTCGGACGCGGGGCCACCGTGGTGCAGATTCCGGCAGGCACGGGTACGCGCTCGATTATTGACGTGCTCCATATGAAGCAGCTCACCTACCCGAAAGGGAGCCTGCAGCCGGAAGAGCGTGAGATTGACCCGGCCTTTCAGGAGGAAGCAGAAGCGCTCCACACGGCACTCATCGAAGACATTGCGGAAAACGATGAAGGCCTGATGGAGCTGTACTTTGAAAAGGGGACGCTTACCGAGGATGAAATGCGCAAGGGGTTGCGGGCGGCTATGATCCGCCGGCAGCTCTTCCCGATCTTCGTGGTGAGCGCCACCGAAGTCATTGGCATTTCGCGGCTGCTGAGCTTTCTGGTTAACGTGGCGCCCTCGCCTGCCGATATGCCTCCTGCGAAGCTGGCAGATGGCGGTACGCTGGCGCCTGACCCCTCAGGACCGCCCGTCGCCTTCATTTTCCGCACGATGGCCGAGCAGCATGTGGGCGACTTTTCCTATTTCCGGGTCTACTCTGGTACGCTAGAGCAGGGACTGGACCTGGAAAATGCTCAGACGGGCACGGTGGAACGCCTGGGCGCGCTCTACGCCATGAATGGACGCGAGCGGGAGGCAGTCCCGCGGATGGTGGCCGGCGATCTGGGGGCCACGGTCAAGCTGCGCGACACGCACACCAACAATACGCTCCGGCCCAAAGGGACGTCTTTTGTGCTGCCGCCTATCGCGTTCCCTGAGCCGCGCTACGCGGTGGCCGTCCGTCCGCTACGGGAGGGCGATGAAGACAAAATGATGCAGGGGCTGCACCAGCTCGTCGAGGAAGATCCGTCGCTGCAAATTATCCAGGATCCGCTGCTGCGCCAGATCGTGCTGGCCGGACAGGGCGAGATGCACCTGGAAATTGCCCGCTTCCGGTTGAAGAACCGCTTCGGCGTGGAGGTGGAGTTTGTCAAACCCAAAGTGGCCTACCGAGAGACGATCCAGACCAGCGCGCGCACCTCGTACCGCCACAAGAAACAGACAGGGGGAGCCGGACAGTTCGCCGACATTTCCATTCATGTGGAGCCGCTGACGGAGCCGTTCGAGCCGCCTTCCGACATTACCGTGCGGGGTGAAGTGACCGTCGAAACAAACTGGGGCGCCCGCGTGCACTTCGTCGATGCCATCGTGGGCGGCGTCATCGACATGAAACGCTTCTTCGGTGCCATCCAGAAAGGCGTGTTGGAGGCCATGCAGAACGGCCCGATTGCCGGCTACCCGGTGGGCGATGTGCGCGTGATCATCTATCATGGGGGCATGCATCCGGTCGACTCCAACGAGGCCGCTTTTAAGACAGCCGCCCGCATGGCCTTCCGAGAGGCCTTCAAGAAGGCGCAACCGGTGCTGCTGGAGCCCATTGACGAGGTGGAAGTGATCGTACCCGATACCTTTACCGGCGATGTGATGGGCGATCTGAACACGCGCCGCGCCCGCATTCAGGGCATCGAAATGGAGGGTGTTTTCCAGAAGATCAAGGCCTACGTGCCCGAGGCGGAACTCTACCGCTACGCCACCACGCTGCGCTCGCTCACGCAGGGACGCGGCATTCACCGGGCCCGCTTCAGCCACTACGAACCCATGCCGCGCCACGTGCAGGAGAAAGTGGTGGCCGAAGCCGAAGCCATGCAGGCAGCATGAGGCCTCTGTAGCAGGCTGCGTGCAGCAAGCAGCGCTTAGATGCCCTTTGAAACCTCTTGGCAGAGCGGGCAAAAGGTTATTTCTTTAGTATACCACGGCGACGTGGTGACCCTTTCCGTCACCGGCCGTTCTCGGTTGACCGAAAAACCCTTCATCAACCGAAAACGGAAGAAGCCATGAGACGCACTCGGCTTATCCTCTCCATGCTTCTGCCGGGATGCTGGCGGCTGAGCCCAGGCACGCTTCAGGCGCAGCCAGTCCCGCTCGTTGAAGCCCACCCCTGACCATAGAAGCTCTTAAGCCGCAGGCTCAGCAACGACTGCCCATGGACTGCCACCTCCAGGGGATACGTTGGCCGGGTCGCATGGAGGCGGGCTGGCATCGGGTGGTGCTGGCGACGGGCTCGTGGCCGGCGGGTCGTTATGTGGTGGTGTTGCGGGCTGGTGGTCGCACGTTGACGCAGTCGATCACGCGGGTTCGGTAGGTAGGGGCTGCGGAGGGGCCGGCGTGGGTTCCTCCGCGTTTTGTTTGGTTTGTTTTGAATCCACCGCTGTAGGAAGCGATGCGGAAGGGTTGGTTGCTGGTCGTGGTGATGTGGTGGGGGTGTAGCTTGCTGGAGGCGCAAAGTCCGGAGGATTTGCGCTGTCGCCGGCCGGAGCTGGTGGTGCCGCCGGAGGGGCCTGTGGCCTATGCGTTCATCTGTCTGGACGGTCGGCCCTGGCGGCCGAATTCGGCCCGTGGGATGATCGAGCTGCGGCCGCCGGAAGCTTTCGGCCCCGGAACCCTACCGCCCCCTTACCTTATGTTGGAGTTCGTGCTGCGCGATCCCACGCCCGCGCTGCCTTTCTATGAAGCCAAACTGACTCTTGACGTCTGGGCAAGGCCGCCGCGTGTAGACACGACCTATTACCTGTTCAACACGGATCCCTACCTCAGGAAATTCGTGGCGCAGGGAAGATGGCCGGAGTCTTCTCTGGGAAGAATGGGTTCATTTGGCGAGAGTGAAGGGGATGTCAGGTTGACAAACTACTGGATTGCGCGGGAGGATTCGTTGCGGAGCTGGGTGCGCTTCAGCCGGATCGACACGGTGCAGACCGAGCCGTTTCTGCTGGTGTTTTACGAGGGGCGGTTTGAAGTGGTCGTTTCGCCGGTGGGTTGGGATCCGGGTTGGAGTCGGTATCCGAATGCGAAGTTGCATTTTCAGGGGCGGTTTCGGGTGCCGGTCGTGCTGTGGGAGACCGTCTACCGCTGCTGGCGGGAAGGCAAAGATTGCCTGCGCGTAGAGGTGCGCACGCTGTGACAACAGCCATGCGAGCCCGTTGCCTGCTGCGGGCCGCCTGCTGCCTGCCAGCCTTCCTGAGCGGCTGCCTGCTGCTCGAGGCCGACGAGCTTTTCGTCGTGCTGTCGGTGCCGCCCTCGCTGTCTACAGCCCAGCTACAATGGCCGCCCCTTTCCCATTGAAGGGGCCTGTATTGGCCTGACCAACTGTGTCTTTTTACCGCATCTTCGTACGGCAGGGCCTGACCTGCGATCCGGACATGCCTGTCGCGCCGCTACGCCGCGCGGTAGAGGAGGCCGCTGCCTGAGTTTGCCCCGAGGAGCCGTTTGTATTTGTTTGATACGCTCCGGGTGCAGGGTCGTTTTGAAGGCCAGGCGATGGGAGGCGATCCCGAAAGCGTCCTCTGCACCTGTAGGGGAGCGGCAACAAAGAAAGCGCCCCGACGTCGGGACGCTTTCTTCTGGTGGCGCGGGAGGGATTCGAACCCTCGACCTCCGGGTTATGAATCCGACGCTCTAACCGACTGAGCTACCGCGCCAGAAACGTTACGCCAAAATTACGGTGGGAGACCGCCTGCGCGCAACGCCTCTTACCCAATGAGCAAGCCGGGCACTTTGTTTCCCCTCGTCCCGTTAATAGCGTGCAAAACAACAGATCCATGGGCTGGGATCGCATTATCGGACAGGAGCGCATTGTCGAAGCGTTGCGCCGGGCGTTGGCGCAGCAGCGCGTGGCGCACGCCTATCTGTTCTACGGCCCCGACGGCACGGGCAAGCGGGCGGCTGCGTTGACGTTCACCCAGGCGTTGCAGTGTGCGCAGGGCGGCAACGATCCATGCGGCCACTGCGTGCCCTGCACCAAGGTGCAGCGGCTGATCCACCCGGACGTGCAGGTCATGCTACCGCACCCCAGCGATGCCGACCCGGACGACCTCTACGAACGCCTGCAACGACTGGCCGCGCAACCCTATGCCACCGTGGACTACGTGCGCCGGCCTGTGCTGGACGACCCGACCCGGGTCTCCAACAAGCAGGCCTTTTACTCGGTCGCTCGCATCAACGAATCGCTTCGGCGCAGCGTCAGCTTTAAACCGCTGGAAGGACGCTACAAGGTGGCGATCCTGATTGATGCCGACCGGATGCGCGTTGAGGCGGCCAACGCCTTTCTGAAGTTGCTGGAAGAGCCAGGGCCACAGACGGTTTTCATCCTCACCACTTCTCGCCCAGATCTTTTGCTGCCTACGATTCGATCCCGTTGCCAGCACCTCCGGTTCGATCCGCTGCCCGCCGAAGCCATCGCACAGGCGCTCATGGTGCGGGAAGGGGTAGACGAAGCGCGGGCCGTGATGCTGGCCCGTATGGCCGACGGTTCCTACAGTCGGGCCCTTGACCTGCTCGAAAACGAAGTGCTCCAGGCTGACCGCGAGCAGGCGCTGACTTTTCTGCGCCAGGCCTACCGCTTCCACAGCGAAGCCCTGGTCGATCTGCTGGAGCAACTGAGCACGCTGGGGCGCGAACGCCTCAAGGGGCTGTTGCAGCTTATGCTGGGGTGGGTGCGCGACCTGGTCCTGTTTCGGACGATCGGGGAGCAGGCTCCCCTGGTCAACCTGGATCAGCAGGAAGCCATCCAACGCTTCTGTCAAAATCTTCCCGAAGCCGACCTGGAGGGCATGGCCCGTTTGCTCGAAGAAGCACTGGATCTTATTGAACGGAATGTGCAGCCGTTCCTGGTGCTGAGCGTGCTGGCCGCTGCCCTGCGCGAGGCCATGCACGGCCAGGCGCCCGAACACCTTGTGCCGGCGCTGGACGACCCCCTGACGCTGGGCCTGGCCTGAAGCGGAACCTGACGATCGAGCAGGTCTATCACTGGCACGTTGGCATGAAAGAACCTGCCTGTTCATAGACCATGGCCTGTGGTAGCGCGTGCGTGCAGGGAGGGGGATGCGGTGGCGGATGTGCCTCCGGTAACGGTTGCCCCTCGCTGCACGTGTTCGACTGGCTGGGCCACCTCAGCGGCCCCTATCCAACCTACGACATCGTGGAAGTCCGCTTCAAAGGGCGCCGCAAGGGACTCTACCGCAATGTCGATCGGCTGGAGCTGCAGGCAGGAGACTATGTGATTGTGGAGGCAGACCGAGGTGTGCATTTTGGCATCGTGCATCTGACCGGCGAGCTTGTCCGCCTGCGCGTGCGGGCCAAAGGGCTCGACGACGAGGCTGAATTTCCTCGCATCGTGCGTCTGGCCACGCTCGACGACATCGACCGCTGGGAAGCCAACAAGCAGCAGGAAATTGAAGCGTTTTACATAGCCCGCAGGGCCATCGAACGGCTGGGCCTTCCCATGAAGCTGGTCGATGCCGAATGGCAATTCGACCACAAAAAGATCACCTTCTACTTTACGGCCGATCATCGGGTAGACTTCCGACAACTGGTGCGCGACCTGGCTCGCACGTTTCGCACGCGGGTCGAATTGCGTCAGATCGGGGCCCGCGACGAAGCAGCCCGCATTGGAGGAATCGGGTCCTGCGGCCGTGAGCTGTGCTGCGCCACCTGGCTGCAGGAGTTCAAGCCGGTCGCCACGCAAACCGCTAAAATTCAAAATCTTCCCCTTAACCCGGCCCGTCTGAGTGGCCAGTGCGGCCGGTTGAAGTGTTGCCTCAATTATGAGTTGGAACAGTACATGGCCGCGCTGAAGGATTTTCCGCCGGTAGATACGCCGGTTGAGACCGAACGCGGTCGGGGAACGGTCCAGAAGCTGGACATTTTCAAGCGGCGCGTCTGGATTCAGTACGAAGATGGGAGCTGGGAAGAGCTTGCGCTTGAGGAAGTGAAACCATACCTTCGCCCCAGAACCACCTCTGGTCCGTAAAAACTTCAGGTCTGTAACAATGCCGGTGCGTTTCGTCAGAACCTGGCTGCTGGGAAGTCTGCTCGGGTTGCTTCTCGGAAAAGCCGGATGGGCTCAGGACGGCGCGTGGCTGGCCTATGTGGACAGCCTGTGGCAACAGGGAGCTTTTGCAGAGGCGCTGGCCCTGTTGAACGATAGCCTCCAACGCACTCCGAATGCTGCCGAACTGCTCTGGCGCCGGTCGCGCGTGCGCGTTGAGCTGGGCATGCGGGCGTCTGAAAAGCAGCAGCAGCGCGCGCTGTACTGGCAGGCGCTGGAGGACGCGCAGGCGGCCATTGCGGCCGACTCGCTTAACAGTCAGGCTTATGTGGCGGCGGCCATTGCGGCAGGTCGGCTGGCGCTGGTTTCTGGCGCCCGGGCTAAGGTGGAGCACGCCCGTCAGATCCGCGCCTATATCGACCGAGCCCTCGCGCTTGATCCCAACGACGATGTGGCCTACCACCTGCGCGGTCGCTGGCACTACGAAGTCGCAACGCTCAGTGGGTTTGAGCGCACGCTGGTGCGCCTGCTCTATGGTGGATTGCCCGATGCGTCACTGGAGGAAGCGGCCTCCGATTTCCGACGAGCGCTGGCCATTCGCGAGCGCGTGGTGCACCACCTGGAGCTCGGACGCACGTTGCTACGCCTGGGCGACCGCGCCGGAGCCATTCGGGAACTGAAACGCGCGCTTGCGCTGCCTCCTACTGAGCCCAGCGATACAACCTATCAGGAAGACGCTCGCCGCTTGCTGGGGCGTATTCGCTGAACTCTTCGCATCTCACGCCGTTTCTATGGCAGCGCGCCCTTTGAAAGCCCTAAACCCTCCCAATCCTACATGGCCTACTCTGCGGAGATCAGCCGGACCTCGCCGACAGCCATCCTGTTTTTGCTGGACCAGTCGGCTTCCATGCAGGAGCCCTTTGGCGGGGCCGAGCAGCGCGGCGATGCAGCGCCCAGCAAGGCACGGGTGCTGGCCGACGTGGTCAACCGGCTGCTTCAGAATCTGATTCTGCGCTGCGCTAAAGAAGACGGCGTGCGGGACTACTTCTACGTGGGGGTAATTGGCTATGGCGAGCGGGTGCAGCCACTGATTCGGCCTGCCGAAGGCTACCGAGTGGCAGGCGAGCTGGTCCCGATCAGCCATCTGGCCGAGCGGCCGCTGCGGCTGGAAGAACGGTTGAAAAAAGTGCCAGATGGCAAAGGGGGCTTTGTAGAGCGGCGCGTCAAATTTCCGGTATGGTTCGATCCGTATGCTAAAAATGGCACGCCGATGTGCCAGGCGCTAGATCTGGCGGCTTCAATGGTGCGTACCTGGATTGATCTGCATCCCCACTCGTTTCCGCCTATCGTCATCAACATTACCGACGGCGAGGCCACAGACGGCGATCCGCTGCGCTATGCGCAGCAGCTCCGGAGTTTTGCGACGGATGACGGCGAAACATTGCTCTTCAACGTGCACCTTTCTTCGTCTGAGGAACCGGCGGTGGAGCTACCGGCCAGCGTAGAGGAGTTGCCGCGCGACGAATATGCGCTGCTGCTGTTTCAGATGTCGAGCGTGCTGCCTTTTACCATGCGGGCGGCAGCCGAGCAGGAGGGGTATCGGGTAACCATGGATACGCGCGGCTTTGTGTTCAATGCCGATCCAGTGGCGCTGGTCCGTTTCCTGGAGATTGGGACCCGTCCGAGCACGCTGCGTTGAGCTGGCGATGGACGCGCCGCTGGTGCAGACGTTCTGGCTGCCGCGGGCCGGGTCGTCGCTGGCCGCCTGTGAAGACGCCTTTGCGGTGCGGCCTGGGTGGCCCTTTGCTGCGGCAGTGGCAGATGGGGCAACCGAGTCGATCTTTTCGGGAGCCTGGGCCCGGCACCTGGTGCAGCGTTTCTGCCAGGAGCTTCCGGCCACGCCTGAAAGGTTGCGGCAACGGATTGTAGCGTGGCGGGCGTGCTGGCAACCCGGTGCGCCGCAAGCAGCGCTGCCCTGGTATCTGGCTGCGAAGCTGGAGGAAGGAGCGCATGCGGCGCTGCTAGGACTGGTTGTACAATCGGATGGCACCTGGCGTGCTGTAGCGGTAGGGGATGCGGTGTTACTGCATCTGCGTCAGGGTTGTTTGCGGCAGGCCTGGCCGCTGGAAGATCCAGCCGGCTTTCATCATCGGCCGGTTCTGATTAGTAGCCGGGGCGACGCCGCTCTTCCGGCTGTTGAAGGGATGGCAGGACGTTGGCGTGCAGGCGATGCGTTCATTCTAGCTACCGATGCGCTGGGGGCCTGGCTGCTGGCCACCAATCCGGCGCGGCTATTGCAGCTGGCGCCGGAGGAGTGGGCTGTACACATTACGGCGGCCCGTCGTCGTCGCGACCTGCGCAACGACGACGTAGCCGCCGTAGTGGTACACTGCCCGCGGTAGGAAGGTCGCGTAATTAGTGGAACTGCTCGGTTTCGGTGGACCCGTCCAGCGCGACAGTGCTGGACTGCTCGCCCGAAATGATCAGACGCACCGTGTCGAAGTAGCCGGTGCCCACCTCGCGCTGGTGTCGCACGGCCGTGAAGCCTTTCTCTGCGGCAGCAAATTCTTTCTGCTGCAGGCGCACGTAGGCGGGCATGCCTTCCCGGGCGTAGTCATAGGCCAGTTCGAACATGGAGTAGTTGAGCGTATGGAAGCCAGCCAGCGTAATGAACTGGAACTTATAGCCCATGGCCGCCAGCTCTCGCTGGAAGCGGGCAATGGTGGCCTCGTCCAGGTTCTTCTTCCAGTTGAACGAGGGCGAGCAGTTGTAAGCCAGCAGTTTGCCCGGGTATTCGCGATGGATCGCTTCAGCAAAGCGCCGGGCCTCGTCCAGGTCGGGCGTGGAGGTTTCGCACCAGATCAGATCAGCGTAGGGAGCGTAGGCCAGCGCGCGGGCGATGGCCTGGTCGAGGCCTGCGCGAACGCGATAGAAGCCCTCGGGCGTGCGCTCACCGGTGAGGAAAGGATGGTCACGCTCGTCAATGTCGCTGGTGAGCAAGGTAGCGGCATTGGCGTCGGTGCGGGCGATAATGACAGTCGGTACGCCCATGACATCGGCGGCCAGGCGAGCGGCGATCAGCGTTTGAATGAACTGGCCGGTGGGCACGAGCACCTTGCCGCCAAGGTGGCCGCATTTCTTTTCAGAAGCGAGCTGGTCTTCGAAATGGATGCCGGCAGCGCCCGCTTCGATGAGCGCTTTTGTCAGTTCAAACGCATGGAGCGTTCCGCCAAAGCCTGCCTCGGCGTCGGCCACGATGGGGACCAGCCAGTCGATCGAATCGTCTCCTTCAGCATGGTGGATCTGATCGGCGCGGAGCAGCGCGTTGTTGATGCGGCGCACAAGAGCCGGAACGCTGTTCGACGGGTAGAGGCTCTGGTCCGGGTACATCTGGCCGGCCAGGTTGGCGTCGGCGGCTACCTGCCAGCCGCTGACGTAGATAGCCTTGAGGCCAGCCTTTACCTGCTGCATGGCCTGGTTGCCGGTCAGGGCGCCGAGCGCGGCTACGTAGGGTTCCGTGTGCAACAGTTCCCAGAGGCGACGGGCACCACGATCGGCCAGCGTGTAGGCAATTTCGACGGAGCCGCGCAGGCGCAGCACGTCCTGAGCGGAATAGGGACGACGAATACCCTCCCAGCGCGGATTGGACCGCCATTCGGCTTCGAGACGCGCAGCTTTGGCCGCAGCAACTGGTTGGCGCATAGCAACTACTGGGTTGGTTAAGTGGAAGCGCTATGGTCTCTACCATACAACAAGCGAAAAGGTATGTCAATAGCGAAATTTCGCCAACACAAAAATTTCACAAAAGAGACTTTCGGCCGACTTTGTCGTTAACTTGCGCGGTCCGTCCACCGTCAACCACTACCCTGATGGAACTCAACGCCGACCTGGTACGCTTTGTCCTGGGCCTTAAGCTCAAAGCACTCCGCCAGCAACGCGGGCTGACGCTGCAGGACGTGGCCTCGCGGGCCGGTCTGTCGGTCTCCTACCTGAGTGAGATCGAAAAGGGGAAAAAATTCCCTAAGCCAGACAAACTCATTGAGCTGGCCGCCGTCTTTTCGGTCTCTTACGAGGAGCTGATTTCGCCGCGCCTGGATGAACGGCTCGATCCGCTGGCTGCCGTGTTCTCCTCCGACTTTGTTCAAGAATTCCCGTTTGAACTGTTTGGCCTGACGCCCGAAGATCTCTTCCAGCTCTTTACCGATCACCCGACAAAGGCCGGGGCTCTGGTGCGCACGTTCCTGGAAATCGGCAAAATGTACGATGTGCAGGTCGAACACTTCCTGTTTGCCGCCCTGCGCTCCTACCAACAGATGCATAACAACTACTTTCCCGAGCTAGAAGAGGCGGCGCGGAATTTTCGGGCGCAGTATGATTTGCCCGCAGGAGAACCCATTCCCCCTGAGCGGCTGCGCCAGATTCTGGAGGAGTCGTACGGATACCGGATCGACACGGAGACCCTGCCCCGTCATCCTGTGCTCCACAACTTTCGTTCTGTTTTTGCTGAGGGCCCTCAGCCGGTGCTTTTTGTCAATGGCCGACTCTTACCGGTGCAACAGGCCTTTATTCTGGCGCGCGAACTGGGCTACCAGTTTCTGGACCTGAAAGAACGGGCCATTACGTCGTCCTGGCTTCGCGTCGAGTCGTTTGACCAGGTGCTCAACAACTTCCGGGCTTCTTACTTTGCGGGAGCACTGCTGTTGGATGAGGATACGCTCTGCGCCGATCTGCGGACGTTTCTGGCGTATGCGCACTGGGATAGCGCAGTGCTGCGGGCCTTTCTGAAGCGCTACGGTGCAACTCCTGAAATGCTCTGCTATCGCCTGACCGAGCTTATCCCGCAACACTTTGGGCTGCGCGAGATCTTTTTCCTGCGTCTGTTCCATCGGCCAGGCACCGATCGCTTTCAGCTAACCAAGGTGTTCAATCTGTCGCGGGTTCCTGTGCCGC
The DNA here is from genome assembly GCF_900142415.1 of Rhodothermus profundi. NCBI lineage: Bacteria > Pseudomonadati > Rhodothermota > Rhodothermia > Rhodothermales > Rhodothermaceae > Rhodothermus > Rhodothermus profundi. The sequence continues at coordinate 659,581 of NZ_FRAU01000001.1, read as the reverse complement.
ATGGCATTGGACTGGGTGAGCATTATTGTCGCCGCTGGCCTGCCATCCAACTGCTGCGCCAACTGGCCGCCCAGACGCCGCCGCCGGACCCCGGGGACGATCCGATGGTAGCGGCAGCACGGATGCACTTTTTGAACGAAGACGCCACCTTCTTTACGGTAGCGCTGGCGCGTCCGTTGGTGCTGACGCCCGAGCAAAACGCCTGCGTAGCGATTGGCTTTCTCATGGATGACCACTTTCGGCAGCAGGTGCATTTTGCGCAGGACCCGGCGTTGCCTGATCTGGAGGTTAACCTGACCTGCGAGCGCTGTCCGCTGGCCGACTGCGCCGAACGGGCCGCCGATCCCGAAGTGTATCAGGCCCAGGAAGCCCAGCGAGAGCGTGAAGCAGCACTGGAAGCCTTGCTTGAAACGGTGCGAAGCGGACGACTGCCCTGAAGGCTATGCCGGCGTTTCCGACGCCCAGCCAGTACCGAGAGGCGGTGCAGTTTCCGGAAATGGCGTTTGTCGATCCGGAACTGCAACAGGCCACTCCGGAAGTGGATGCCCTGGGACTACCCCGGGCCATCAGCGGGGCGTTTGCAACGGTGTTCGTGTTGCAAGGGCGCACCCATCGGTGGGCCGTGCGCTGCTTCCATGCGCCGGTGCCTGATCTGGCTGCGCGTTACCGGGCACTGGCCCGGCATCTGGCACGCCATCCAACGCTACCGCTGGTTGCCTTTGATTTTCAAGAAGCCGGTATTCAGGTAGAGGGGCAGACCTGGCCTCTGCTGAAAATGGACTGGGCCGAGGGAATTCCGCTTAACCGGTTCGTAGCCACGCACCTGGAGCATCCTGAAGTGCTTGAACGACTGATTGAAGCCTGGGTGGCGCTCGTGGCGCAACTGGAAGCAGCCGGCATGGCCCATGGGGATCTGCAGCACGGGAATGTGCTTGTCGCTGGGGAAGAAGATCGCCTGAGGCTGACGCTGGTCGATTACGACGCAGTCTATGTGCCAGCACTGCGCGGCCGCAAAAGTCCGGAACTGGGTCACCGCAACTACCAGCATCCGGATCGAAGCGAAGCCGACTTTGGACCCTGGATCGATCGCTTTCCGGCGCTGGTCATCTACACGGCCCTGCAGGCATTGCGGCATCGACCGGAGCTGGCTCGCCGCTATCCGCTTGATGAAGCCCTGCTGTTTCGGGCCGGCGATCTGTATGCGCCGGAACGTTCGCCGCTGTTTCAGGAATTGGCAGCTATAACGCCACTCCAACCTGTGGTCAAACTGCTCCAGCAGGCGTGCCACCTGGAGCCTGTGCAGGTGCCGCGGCTTGCGGACGTGCATCAGGGGGCGGTGAAGGAGGTGCCCGGGCGCCGCCGAGCTCGTCGACAGCGGGTAGGAAGGAAGGCGCGCACCGGCTTTGAACGGGCGTTCTTGCCCGGCCTGCTGGGCATTGGCATGCTCGGCGCAGGGCTTGCGCTGATGGGAGGAGGGACTGCAGGACTGGCCGTGGGGGGAGGAGGCGCCCTGGTCGCGCTGGGCATGGCGCTGGTGCACTATCAACGGCTGCCTATTGTGCGGCGCAGGCGGCGGCTGCAGCGTGAACTGGCCTTTTTCGATGAATTGCTTGAAAGGTTGCGCCAGCAACTCGTGCAGGTGGAGCAGGAACGCCGGGCGTTTCTGGAGCGGCAACAGACGCTCCGGCAGCAACGTCTGGAGGAGTTGCGCGAGGAGGCCCTGTACGATCGCCTGAAGTATCATTTCATCGACGAGGCAGCCCAGTTCGAGGGGCTGTCGCACAAGGTGGTGATCCGGCTCAAAGCGGCCGGCATCCGTAATGCCTATCAGGCCACGCCCGAGCGGGTGGCCCGCGCCCGCCAGCTCAGCGATGAGACGCGCGCCCGCATTAATCTCTGGCGAGCTACGCTGGTTGCCCGCTACCAGCACGAACTGCCTACGCGACTGTCGCCCGCCGAAGAGTTGCGGCTGGAGCGCTACGTGCGGCAGCGTCTGGCCCGCTTCGACGAGGAGCGGCAGCGGCTGCTTGAGCGCATGCAGGCCCAGCAACAAGAGCGGGCCCAGATTGCGCAACGACTGGAGGCGCTCCCCTCATTGACCTTCGGGCGCTATGCAGGCTATTTGCTCCGAATCTGTGCGTTGCCTTCGCTGGAGCAAGCCCCTGCACCTCCTGCGCCGCCGCCCGTCCGCGAGTCACTGCCTCCTGTATCGGTTTCCCTGGACGAGACGCGCCCCTGGTGGGAGCAGGTGGCCTAAGGGGGCTAACCCGTCGGCTACGAGTTGAGCAGATCGTCGAGATCGCCCAGGTCGTCCAGGTTTTCCAGCAGATCTTCGGTGTGCGGGCGCACGAGGGCCAGAATAGCGCTGTGGGGGACAATCACGTAGTTGCGGTTGTCGTACGTAAGCTCAATGGCATCTTTCTTCAGAAAAAACGCATAGTCCCCGGGCTGGGCCTGGAGCGGAAGGTAACGAACGGCTTCCTTGTGTGAGGCCCAGGGCTCACTTTCGGAGTATTCCGGATTGGGCATCAGGTAGCCTGGGCCGACTTTAACGACCCGACCGGTGCCCACGCGTTCGCGTTCTACGACGGTAGCGGGCAGGTATAGGCCTGTTTTTGTCTGGCGCTCTCCTTCGTCGGGCTCAATCAGCACGCGATCGCCGACGATAATCAATTCTCCGCGGAAAGTGGACATGGTCCCACAACCCTGCTGTTTTCGAACGCCCCTGTGATACTCAATCGCCGACGGGACGTTTCGGGGCGTGGGATGGAAGCTGATGGCGCAGGTGGTGCCACAGAAAGGCACCGGCACCAGCGGCGCCCAGCAACAACAATAGGCCCCAGAGTCGCGATCCCAGGAGTAACTGACCGACCCCAAACAGGGAGCTGTAGACGAGCGCAACACCGGCCAGCCAGTCGATGGCCAGCGTGCGCAGCGACGTGTCGGGTTGGATGTCGGGATGGCGTGCGGCAACCGGACGCCATCCTGGTCCAGCAGGGCGCACGCGGCGGTAGAAGGCGTCGAGTGTGGCTTGGTCGGTAGGAGGCGTAAAGAGCGTGACGGTTACCCAGGCCAGCGTGGTGTAGGCAACGACGGCGAACAGGTTAGTAGGAAAAGGATCCAGCAGTCCCGGAACCGGCACGCCGATCAGGGCAAGGCCAGCCAGCAAGAGGGGCACCAGCGTAGCGGTCAGTTCGCTCCAGGCATTGATGCGCCACCAGTACCAGCGCAGAATGAGCACGAGCCCCAGTCCGCCTGAGGCGGTCAGAATCAGGCTCCAGGCGCCACTGATGGACTCCAACTGCGTAGTGACCAGCACGCTGATAACAGCCAGCAGGAACGTCAGGATACGACCGACGCGCACGTAGTGCCGCTCGTTGGCATGAGGGCGCACAAACCGGCGCCAGCCGTCGTTGACCAGGTATGAAACGCCCCAGTTGAGCTGGGTCGATACGGTGCTCATAAAGGCAGCCAGGAACGCGGCAAACAGCAGGCCCAGCAATCCCGGTGGCAGGGTGTCGCGCATAACGAGCACATAGGCCGTTCGGGGATTTTCGTCCGGAAACAGGACCAGGGCCACCAGGGCGGTCAGGATCCAGGGCCAGGGGCGCACGCAGTAGTGGGCAATGGTAAACCAGAGCACCGAGAACATGGCATGGCGTTCGTCTCGGGCGCCCAGCATGCGCTGCGCGATATAGCCGCCGCCACCGGGTTCAGCGCCGGGATACCAACTGGCCCACCACTGGACGCCCACGTAGGCTGCAAAGGCCACGGCGGAGAGGGTCAGCACGCCCACGCCCTGGACCGCCTCGCCGATGGTGGGGAGCATGCGAAACGTGGGTTCTGGCAGATGCGATTTCAGGCCCGCGAGGCCTCCGATTTCGGGCAGGTTGAGCGCTAGAAAGGCCAGAAGCGTGGTGCCCGTCATGGCCAGCACAAATTGGAACAGGTCAGTGACGGCCACGCCCCAGAGTCCGGAAATCAGGGAATAGACGCCTACGAGCAGAACCAGCAGGCCGACCAGGGCCAGGGAAGCACTTAGCTCAATCCCCAGAATCGTGAATGACGTGCGGCCAAACAGCGTCAGATCAGGAAACAGCACCTCAATCACAGTCTCCATGGCCAGCGACACCCAGCCGATGATGATCACGTTCATCAGCAGGCCAAAGTAGACAGCCTTGATGCCACGCAGCCAGGCTGCAGCGCGTCCACTGTAGCGCAGTTCGACAAACTCAACGTCGGTCAGCACACCGCTTCGCCGCCATAGCCGGGCAAAGAAAAACACGGTGAGCACGCCTCCCAGCGCGAAATTCCACCAGAGCCAGTTGCCGGCAATGCCGTTGTATGCCACCAGTTCAGAAACAGCCAGCGGCGTGTCGGCGGCAAAGGTGGTCGCTACCATGCTGGTGCCGGCCAGCCACCAGGGCATGCTACGGCCCGAGAGGAAAAATTCCGACGTGTCTTTGCCGGCGCGTCGGTAGTAGTACAGCGCAATGGCCAGCGAAAGCGCAAAGTAGGCAGCGATCAGCGCGCCGTCGAGCCACGTTAGATGCATGGCAGGCCGGATTGATTACCCGTAAAAAATCTGGGGAGAATCTACGGCCTGGCGGGCTGAATGAGAAGACGGCGGTGTATTTTGGGAACGGTTTCGTGACTATGAAGCGGGTTTAGAAGCCGACGGCGTAACCAGATGGAGTCGTTTGTGATAGGTGGGTTTGTTGGCGGGTTGCCGGCGTTGTCGTAGTTTGCGCAGCGTCTCACGCACGCGAAAGAGCAAGTAATCATCGTCGAAGGGGACAACGATAATACCCTGTACGTTGAGCTCGGCGGCTTCCAGCACCATCTCGTCGGTAGGAGTTTCCAGAAAGATCAGTGCTTCAGTGTCTTTCAGCCCTTCTGTCTGACGCAGGCGCCGCAGCAGCTCCAGTCCGGAAGGCTCCCGGACGTGGGGGCCAATGAGCAACAGGTCATAGGGTTGCTTTTGCAGCAACTGGAGCGCCTCGGTGCTGCTGGTAGCCTCGGTGATCTCTTCAATGCCGCCCAGGCGTAGCAAATTGCCGATGCGGCAGCGAAGCCGGGTGGGTTCAATGAGCAGCAGCTTCATAGAAGGCGTCGGTTGCGTTGGCGTGGATTCGGTAGACTCAGATGCTGTACGTGTTGATCTAAAAATTCCTGCTGTTCTTGCAGGTGGGTCAGGAGAGCCTGCGGCGTCCAGTCCGTCAGATCATAGCGTTGCATTAGCAAATGCCAGGCCGGATGGGCCAGGCATTGCTCCGAGCTCAGCGGATGCGTGAAGGCATAGCCCATGGTGCGCGCGACCAGATCGGCCACCGCTACGGCAGGGGTGATCATGTACGCCTCGCTAACGTGCGGGGTCTGTTCGGGGACGTGATGGTAGCGGATGACGTCCACCAGCACGTCAGGAAAATTCAACTTGCGGGCGACGTACTCACCAGCTTCGGTATGGTCACAGCCAAAGAGCAATTGTTCGAGATGGCGTTCATCGCGCGCTTGCACTTCGCCCTGCAGACGTTGCTGCTCGTAAAAGCCGACCGCCTCCAGGGGAAAGTTGTAGATCAGGATGATTTTGCCGAAGTCGTGCAGCAGGCCGGCTGTAAACCCCACGCTTGTCTGGCCGCTCTGGCGAGGCAGGAGCGTTTCCAGCAGGTGGCGGGCAAGAAAAGCGGTGGCCTGGCAGTGCTGAGCTAACCGGTTAAAGCAGGCCAGCGCCGAAGAGGGGAGCGTGGTGCGCAGCCGCAGCATATGCATCCCTACGATAATGCCGGCTACGCTCACGGGGCCAAGCAGCACCACAGCGCGTTCTACGCTGCTGACGGTGCGGCGCAGGCCATAGTAGGCCGAGTTGACAATCTGCAGCAGGCGGGCAACTACGACTGGGTCGCGTTCGACCAGGCGCGTAACCGGCCCGACTTCGAGCTGGTCGGGCTGGTTAAGCAGCTTCATCGCTTCCACCAGCGTTTGAGGAAGCGGTGGACACCGAAGTTCCAGTCGACTGAGGGTTGGACGCGCCGCGTGCATGGCCCGGGTAGGTTACAGTTCGACATCCAGGGAGAGCGCGCCCAGGCGAGCTAGCCGGCGGGCTTCTTCGACGGCCCCTGTTTGCAAACACAGGGCGATCAGGCGCCGGCGGAAGCGTTCGCTTTCTGGATAGCGATGGTAGGCCTGCCGGTAGAGGATGCATGCTTCCTGTTTCCAGCCCTGCTGCACAAAGGTCTGCAGGAGCACATCGACCGCCTGCTCGTCGGACTGCTGCTGAAGCAGGTGTTGGGCCATGGCAAGCGCTTCAGCAGGGCGTCCCTGGTAAAAAGCCAGTCGTAGCAGGTCAGCCTGCAGCGCCGGTGGCATCTGGTCAGCTATCGGAAAAGCTGCCCGTACATGGGCGGCAACGACGGACCAGCGGCGCAGGCGCCAGGCCAGTGCGGCCAGGCCCAGGTGCCAGTCCGTTTCGGCAAGCGGCTCGTCCCAGGGTACCTCTGCAGGCTGCGCTTTTAGCTGGTCCAGTAGGGTGTAGGCTGGCTCGTACTGACGCTGCACCTCATAGAGGTGTGCCAGCAGGCGTGGTGCGATCCACTGGTGCGGTAGGGCTGCCAGCGACAGCCGCAGCATGCGCTCGGCCGCTTCGTAGTGGCGAAGCTGCAGGCGAGCAGCGCCCAGGGCGTTGAGCAGGCCAGCCCGTATTTCAGCCGCTGCCATTTCCGGCAACGTCAGCATAGAAGCGGCTTGCGCCAGCACCCGTCGCGGTTCCTTCCGCTTAACCGCCGCCCAGAGCGGGCGGAGCCGCTCATCTACGTGCTCCATCCGGTTAAAGGCGGGAAGCGGAAGCTGAAAGTTTTCCAGAAACGATCCGTGCATCATGGTGCCAGATAATTCAACAGGCTGGTTTGCAACAGGCGGGAGGTTACCTGGAGGGTCGCTTCCAGACTGAGCTGGTTGCGTTGGAGTTTGACCGCGACCTCTGCAAAGTCAGCGTCTTCCAACTGACTGCGTTGCGTTTCTAAGCGCAGGCGCGCATCTTGCAGCTCTGTTTCAGCCATGGATAGTCGTCGGGTGATTTCGCCTACCTGCGCGATGCGGTCGAGCAAATGATTGCGGGCAGCGTCCAGGCGTGCCATAGCAGCCTGGATCTGGTTGGTGTCGTCCGCACGTAGCGCATTGATCAGGTCTTGCCAGGCTTCGGTCAGGGTAAAGTCCGGAGTGCCATCGCCGTTTTCATCAATTTCCCAGACCTCGTTGCCGGGTAAATTGAGAGCGATTTGCAGGCCGGGCAGAATTTCCTGGAGGCGCGTCTGGTTGTTGCCGTTGTAGACGACAGTAGCGCCGCTGAGCTGGAAAGGCTGCGTTGTGGTGCGGGTGCCGGCAAATAGATATTCCCCGTTATGGCGCGCGTTGAGTTGGTCGAGCACGGCCTGCAGGCGTTTTTCGAGCACGTTGGCGGTGGTAGCGCGGTCGGCTGTTGCGGCCGTCTCCGTGGCCATCCGCAAACCTTCTTCGTAGGCGCTGTTAAACAGATCGACGAGAGTGGCCAGTGCGTCTTCCGTGGCTGCCAGCCAGGCGCGCCCGAGTGCCAGCGTACGCTCGTGCTGGTCGTAGCGCTGCGCCAGTTGGCGCAGCGCCTGACTCGTTGCATAGGCGCTGGGATCGTCAGAAGGGCGGTTAACGCGGCGGCCCGTTGCCATCTGCTCCTGGAGGCGGGCCAGCTCCAGGCGACGTTCCTGAATCTGGCGCTCAGCCAGGAGCTGGTAGAGGCTCTGCTGGCGGGTAAACGCAACGTGCAACGAATTCATAGCCAGCTACGCGTTTAAAGGTTTAGCAGCGTGTCCATCATGGTGCGGGCGGTGTCCAGCACGCGGGCGGTGGCGGCATAGGCCTGCTGAAAACGAATCATGTTGGTCAGCTCTTCGTCGAGCGACACTCCCATAACGCCCTGCTGGAGGGCGTCCAGGTGGTCAACAGTGGCTCGGGAGCGTTCCAGGCGGCTTGTAGCGTCTTTGGCGGCGGTTCCGATGCCTGCAGCCAGGTTGATTGCATAGGTCTCGGCGGTTTCAGTGCCACCGTTGAACAGCAGCGCGTCGCGCAGCCCGGCGATCTGCAGGGCGACGCTGTTGTCGCCCGGTGCGGTAGGATCGCCGGAGGCCGCAATAACCCGACTATCATTCAGCACATCCGATGACAGGGCAATGGTGGCAGCAGTGGTACCGGCTGGATCAAAGAAGGGGCGGCCGGTCCCTCCGTCCAGTCCATACCCGGTTGTATGGCGATTGTTGATTTCGTTGACTAAGGTGGCGGCCAGGGTGTCAAGGCGTTGTCGCACGTCGGGGATTGTATTCGTAAGCAGGCGAAGCTGCGCCCCAATGCGTCCGTCCTGGCCTTCCTTCGTCTGGAAGGCAATGCCTGTGTTGCCAAACGTTAGGGTAGGGGTGGAGCCACTCAGATTCAGGGTGAGCGGCATGACCTGATCGCCCTGCACGAGGGCCATGCCGTTGACCGTAAGCTGATAGGAGCCATCGTCGAGCGTTTGGACCTGGACGGGGAGCAGTTCGGCCAGTTCGTGAACCAGTTGATCGCGGCGGTCTTCGGCCACTAAGTCGGGATTGCCTTTCTGGCGGGCTGCCTGGATGGTAGCGTTAAGCGAGGCAAGCTCCTGAAGCAGACTGTTGGCCTGATCGACAGCGTCGCGCAGGGCATCTGTGGTTTGCGTGGTGAGGGTTTCGAGGTTGCGAGCCAACCGACGGAACGTGTCAACGAGCGTCTGGGCCTGTCCGCGTAGCGCTTCACGGACACCGGTGTCGGTGGGGTGGTTCGCAAGGTCGGTCCAGCGATTCCAGAAGTCATTGAGCAGGGCGGGTAGTCCCGATTCACTGTCGGCGGCCAGCATGCCTTCCAGCACCTGCAAGATGCGGGTTTCTTCGTCGGAGGCCCCCAGACTGGCGCGAGCCTCCCAGGCCGCCACGTCAAGCAGGTGATCGCGCAGGCGTTCGTAGGCGGCTACCGAGACGCCCATGCCGGTGGCCGAGCGGGGAGGAAGGGCGGTATAAAGGCCGACGTCGCGAATGTTAACGGCCTGGAGCGTAACGCGCCGGCGCGCGTAGCCCTCGGTGTTGGCGTTGGCCACGTTTTGGCCGATGGTATTCATCGCCGCCTGGATCGTCTGAAAGGAGCGGCGCGTCAGGCTAAACAGTTGGTTCAGGCTCATGGATCAACCCAGGCGATTGACGACAGATCGTTGGGGGCAGGCCTGCCGGGTTTGTCCGGTGGGGGTATATACACGACTGGCAGGCTGGTCCAGGAGCTGTAGGAGTTCCAGCAGCTCCTGTCCTATTTGTATCGCGTATTTCAGCGAAAACTCAAGCGTTTCACAGCGTTGGCGAGTCTGGCGGAGTCGCTCTTGAAGCTTCTGCTGTAGTTGCCGGAGCGCGTGAGCGGCTGGACGGCTTTCCGGGTGGGCTTCAAGAGCGGCCAGTAGCTGTTCGGTGGGGGCGGAAAGCTCCAGACGCAGCATGCGGCGCAGCAGACGCCCTTTGCCGGCTCGCTTCTGTTGCAGGCGTTCAAGCCGGGTTACCAGTTCGCTGGTAGTCATGGCAGCCTGCTCCAGGGCTTCGTGCTCATGGCGTCGCAGCGCGTCTAACTGCGCTTCAAAGCTCTGTTCGAGCTGCCCCAGCAATTGCAGCTCGGCTTCGATGGTCTCAATAAACTGCTGCAAAAGGTTATGCGGAATGTTCATGGATTCGACTCCGGTTCGTTATCTGAAGGAGGGAGGTAACCGGACTGCTGCCACTGGCGCAGTAGCAATTCTGCAATGCCCAGGCGTCCCTGCTCAGCTAAATGGCGGGCCAGCACATCTGTTAGTGCGTCCCGTTGGGCATCGCGGTAGGTGCTGAGCCAGCCGGGTGCTTCGTCTCCGGTCAACGATTCGCGAAAGAGGTTGCGGGTCATAACCTGCACGAACTGGCGGAGCAGGAGCTCTTCAAACTGGCGTGCCGCCTCTTCCGGGGTATGAGGGCGCCGCGCGCCCAGCAGGGCACTGGCGCCGGTAGGACCGAGAAGGTGTTGGATGTTCTGGGGCATGTTATTCATAGGATGATGAGTTCACCTTGGAGGGCACCAGCTCGTTCGATAGCCTGGAAGATGGCGATGATATCGCGGGCAGTCAGGCCGAGCTCGTTCAGGGCAGCAGCCAGTTGGGCTACGTTGGCATTAGGGCCCAGCACAACCGAGCGGGCTACTTCTTCCTGCACGTCGATGGTGGCGCGCGCGCCCGTTACCGTTTCTCCCTGGCTCAAGGGTGGCGGCTGGGCTACGAATGGCTCGGCCTGTGTGGAGATAACCAGGCTGCCATAGGTGATCATCACCTCGCTGATGCGCACGTTGCCACCGGCCACGATGGTCCCTGTTCGCTCGTTGATTACAACGCGAGCCGGGATATCAACCGCGATGGTCAATGGCTCCAGCTCAGCCAGCAGTTGGGCTGGATTGTCCATGCCGTCCGGTACGTTGATGCGCACCAGGCCGGCGTGAACCACTTCGGCTGCGTTGGGGAAGCGCCCATTGATCGCTTCGGCAATGCGCGTGGCGTTCGTAAAATCTGGACGTTTAAGCACCAGGCCCAGTTGGGGCCCGCTGAGCGTAACCGGAGGCGTGGCAATGACCACGCCGCCACCGGGCACGCGGCCTGTATTGGTATGGTTGATCTGGACAGAGGAGCCGAAGCTGGAAGCGAGGACTGCTCCCGTTGAGATGGGGCCCTGGGCAATTGCGTACACCTGACCGGTCGTGGGGTCCTGCAGGGGCGTCTGTAGCAAAACCCCGCCGGAAAGCGACCGCGCGTCGCCAAGGGCAGAGACAGTAACGTCCAGACGTGTACCTGGCGCTGCAAATGGGTCCAGCGTGGCAGTAACCATGACGGCGGCTGCGTTGCGCGCGCGCAGCAGGTTGGGATCGACTGTGATGCCAAAGCGACGCAGCATATTGGCGATGCTTTGCACGGTGTAAGGAGCGCCACGCTGACCGCGAGCGCGGTCGCCGGTGCGGTCCAGCCCCACCACCAGGCCATAGCCAATGAGCTGAAGGGGGGCGGCTCCCTCTATGGTGACCAGGTCCTTCAGACGCGCCTGGCCAGCGTCCTGCCCCTGCGCGGGCAGGAAGGCGGCAAACAGTAATCCGATCCAGATCCAATGACGCATGGCGCTTACCGCTCATTTACTGAACGCCAAGGGCAATGGCGGCACCAATCAGCGCCAGGGCGCCCAGGCGGGTTAACAGACCTGGGCGGAAGAACTTACGGGGCAGACCGCTCTGTCGGTATTCGATCCGGGCATTAGCAATCTGGTAGGAAAACACCGTGTTGTCATGGCGGACGTCGTAGGGACGCACAACGCCAGAAATGCGCATGAGGTGGGTGACGCCGTTAATGTTGAGCTTTCGTTCCCCTTCGATGAACAGGTTGCCTGTCGTGGAATCGATGCCAACCACCAGCGCTGTGACGGTTCCTTCCAGCAGGTCGCGCTGAATGGTTTCATTGTTGGCCTTGCTTTCACGCACGAACGTGGCGTCGGCGCTGAAGCGTCCGCCCAGCGTACCGCTGACCGCACCGGTTCCCCCTACCTTAGCATTGGCCAGGTGTTCATAGTTGCTTTCGCGTTGCGCCGCGGTGCGCTCAGCAAGAATGATGGTGATGATATCGCCCGGGCGCACTGCGCGGAAGTCGGCGTACAGCGAAGGTTGTGCAGCAGCCGACAGGCCGGGCAGCAACAGCAGGCTTAGCAACAGCAGCGTACGCATGGGCTGGTAACGCTTAGGGTTGGAGGGTGGCAATCCATTCAACCAGGCCGGGCGCTACGATGCGTCCCCGATAGGTGGCCTGGGTCTGGGGGGCGTATAGTTCAATCACGTCGCCAATGAACCCGGAAGCGCGGGCCTGGCAGCGGAGCCGCAGCAGGAGGGTGCCTCGGCGGTAGCGCATCCAGACCGTGTCGCCTGTCTGGACCGCATAGGGAGGGCGTAGATCAGTGGCGCGCAGGATCTGGCCCGCAGCTACCGAGCGAGCCGCCAGCAGGACGCCCTGCTGTTGCAACTGGCGTAGCCGCGTAGGAGTCAGCGGAGGGGTGCGAAGGCGAGTAATTTCCTGCCAGACAATTGTCAGGGCCGTTGGATCAACCGGTTCACCGCGCTGGAGCGCCTGGCGAGCGACAACCACAGAGTCGTAACGGGCCACGTAAAACAGGGCCCATCCTGCCTTGCGCCACGTTCCCCGATTATCAGGGGTCCAGAGTTCAACCTGCAGAGGGCCCGTGGGATCATCGACTGTGGAAGGTAGCTGCATGCGAATTTGGCCGGCAGCTACAGGCTGATAGCGCAGCAGGCGCGGTTTGAGGTGGGCAGCCAGAGCAGGAAACGTTTCGGCCAGCAGCGAATCAATGGCGCGCTGGAGCCGCACCTCCAGCGGCTCGGGAGTCGGGTGAGGGACTCCAAGCCATTGCAGCAGTCCGATGATCCACAGCAGCCGCATCATTACCGCTTCATCTGGCTGGCCGTTTGCAGCATTTCTTCGGTGGTAGAGACCATTTTGGAGTTGATCTCGTAAGCCCGCTGGGCGGTAATCAGATTGACCATTTCTTGCACCACATCGACGTTGGCCGCTTCCAGAAAACCCTGCTTGACCGTTCCGAAGCCTTCTTCACCCGGAGTGCCCAGAATGGGAAAGCCACTGGCTTCCGTCTGCTCATAGAGGTTGCCGCCCAGAGCGCGCAGGCCGGCCGGATTGGGAAAGCGTGCCAGTTCGAGCTGGCCAATCTCGATGCGTTCCGTTTCACCTTGCAGCCGGACAGATACCACGCCGTCCTGGCTGATATGAATCTCAACCGTATCGGGAGGAACGCTCAGTTCTGGCTCCAGCGGGAGGCCTGTTTGCGTGACAAACGTTCCGTCGGCGTTCAGCGTGAACGTGCCATCCCGGGTGTAAACGATGGAGCCGTCTGGCCGTCGTATCTGGAAAAATCCGTCCCCGTTGATTGCCAGGTCCAGTGCGTTGCCGGTTTCTACCAGGCTGCCTTGCGTGAACTGACGCACGGTGGCAACGACCGCTACGCCGCTTCCGAGCTGCAGCGAAGCCGGCGGCGTCAGGCCTTCTGCTTCTTCCTGGCCGGGCGTCTGAACAGTCTGGTAAAGCAGATCCTGAAAGACGACGCGGGCGCTTTTAAAGCCCGTTGTGTTTGCGTTGGCTAGATTATGGGCGATGTTGTCAACGTTGGTTTGCTGGGCGTTCATGCCCAGAGCAGCTGTGCGGAGTGCCCGTAACATAAGCGCACGCGGAATGGTTTAGAACTTCCCGAGATTCCGAATAATCTGTCCCAGTAGCTGGTCAGTGGTCTGGATAATCTTTTGCTGGGTTTCAAAGCGATGAAAGTGCTCGATCATTTCTGTCATGGCGAGCACCGGGTTTACGTTGCTGCTTTCAAGAAAGCCGGGGCGCAGGCGCGGGGCTTCGACAGGCTGGGGTTCCTGGTCTGGTGCCGTGAAGCGAGCACCGGCTACGCGTTGCAGCGCCTCCGGCCGAGCAAATTGTACAATGCGCAGGCGGGCTACTTCACGTTCGTCTGCGCGGAGCACGCCATCTTGACTGATGGAAAGCGAGCGGGTGCGTTCATGGGGCAAGAGCTGAATGGGACCCTCCTCGCCTTCGACCAGCAGTCCATCGAGGGTGCGCAGGTACCCTTCCGCGTCCAGCCGGAACTGGCCGGCGCGCGTGTAGAAGGCTGCGCCGGTTGTCTCGTCAATCACGACAAAGAACCCGTCGCCTTCAATAGCCACGTCCAGGGGATTACCGGTATGCTCAAGCGCTCCCTGCGTCATATCATTCCACTGAGTGAGGCGGCGGTCGCTCCGGGGAGCGCGTTCGGCGTCGAGGCGCTCGTTCAGTGCTTCCACGAAAAGTCGTGCTTGTTTGAAACCGGCCGTGTTCACGTTGGCCAGGTTATTTGCGAGGCGTTCCTGTTGGCGGATGGCCTCGGTCATGGAGGCGGCCGCATTCTGAAGACGCAACAACATGGGGCAGGTAGGATGGCTTCGAGGACCGACTTATATGCCTGGCAAAAGGGTTGCCAAGGAGGTTGCCGGGGGGACAGGCGCGTTTACCGAACATGCCTGGCCTGAGAGAGGCATAATTTTCCAGTCAAACGGGCAACTTTTCCTTGAGTTTGGGCCAGGGAAGGCGATACTATGCGAATTGTGCGACCAGTTACGGTGTGGTTTTATGGGATTCTGGCGCTGGTGCTGGGCAGCCTGGCAGCGTTGGTAGGCCTGCGGGCTGGTGTTGGAGGCTGGCCCGGGGTGCTGGTAGGATTCGGCGTGCTGCTTATGGGAATCCGAAAGCCGCTTCGGCGCTGGCGTCTGGCGCGCCGTCCTTTTCCAGCGTCCTGGCGTCGCTGGCTGGAAGTGCATGTGCCTTTCTACCGGCAGCTTGATGCGCAGGGGCGCCGCCGCTTTGAACGGGACGTCCAGTTTTTCCTGGCCGAGCAGCGGTTTGAAGGTGTGGGGGTGGCGGTGACCGACGAGCTTCGGCTGGCGGTTGCGGCTGGCGCTGCGCTGTTGCTGCATGGCCGGCCTGACTGGGAATGGCCTGCGCAGCGCACGTTTTTGTTTTATGCCGATCGGTTTGACGAAGACTATTATGAAGATGCGGCCGGGGCGTTTGATGGGATGGCGCATGCGCAGGGGCCGATTATTCTGTCGGTGAAAGCCGTCCAGGAGGGGTGGGCGGTGCCCCATGATGGGAGCAATGTGGTGCTGCACGAGCTGGCGCACGTGTTCGACTTTGGGAATCTGGATGCTGATGGGATGCCGACCCTCTTAGATCCGACTTCGGCGGAGGCCTGGCGACGCCTTATCCGGCAGGAGATGGTGAAGGTGAGGCAAGGACGTTCGTTGCTGCGGCCGTATGCCGCGACGAATGCGGCCGAATTTTTTGCCGTGGCGGTGGAAAACTTTTTCGAGCGACCGGAGCTCCTGGCTTATCGTCATGCAGAGCTTTTCGCGGCACTTCGGGCATTTTTTAATCTAGATCCACGTCATCCTGGGAGAAACAAGGCGGAGCAATAATTCGCTGGCAATGCATTTGTAGGCCTTTCGATTGGCAATGATAAACAGGTTAACTAATGTAAAGGATGAGTTGTCCTATTCGCACAGGTGTAATTGGGGTAGGGAAGATGGGGCGCCATCACGCTCGTATTTATGCGACTCTGCCCCAGAGTATGTTAGTAGGGATTTATGATGTGGATAAGTCGGCTGCTCTGGCGTGTGCGCGCCTCTATGGATGCCAGGCATTTGATTCGCTGGAAGCATTTTTTAACGCTGGTATTGAAGCAGTGAGTATAGCGGTGCCCTCTTCCTTACATGCGGAGCTTACACTTGCCGCTCTGGAGCATGGGATGCATGTACTGGTCGAAAAGCCCATAGCGACTTCCCTTTCTGAAGCGCAAGCGATGATTCAGGTAGCTGCAGATTGTGGGCGGAAGCTGATGGTAGGACATATTGAGCGTTTTAACCCTGCTGTGCAGACTATCAAATCACTTGTTAGTTCAGATGAAATTCTTTCTATAAATATCATTCGCGTAGGTCCCTGTCCACCTCGCATCAGAGACACAAGTGTTATTGTGGATTTAGCTATTCATGATATCGATCTGGTACGTTATATAACAAATCAAGATATATCAGATGTTTTTTGTGTAGTACCTGATTTTTCATTGAGAAGAGAGCATGTGGCCTCTATTTTGTTGCGTACGGAAAAAGGAATTAGCGCACAACTTACTGTCAATTGGATTACTCCTTATAAGGCCAGAGAGATTCATATTGTAACTTCTACTAAATTGATACAATCAAATTTAATCACGAGACAGATTATGGTCATGGGGAAAGATCAGCTATGTCTGGGGGGCAATAATCAGGCAGAGCCGCTTCGATTACAGATAGAGGCTTTTCTTATAGCGATTAAACAGGGACAGGAGCCTCCTGTTACAGGAGAAGAGGGGCTGCGTGCTTTGGAAGTTGCGTTACAGGCGGAAGCTTTCAAGGAGGTAATCAGCCTTTAACGAGTGGATCTATGAAGCGCATTCTGGTAACTGGAGCTGGTGGTGCAGCTGCAGCCAATTTTATTGATTCGCTTCGAATGGCAGAAGAGCCTTTTTATATCGTAGGTGTTGATATAAATCCTTATCATCTGGCCTGTGCCGAGGTAGAATCGCGTTACGTAGTGCCTCGATGTACCGATCCAGCCTATCTATCTGTTTTGTGTCGAATTATTGAGCGAGAGCAAATTGATTTAGTGCATCCTCAGCCAGATGTAGAAGTTGCATTTTTAGCGGCGCATCGAGAGCAAATTCCGGCCCGCATTTTTTTGCCGTCTATGAGCGCCATTCGCATTTGTCACGATAAGTTCTGGTGTAACCAAGTGCTGGCAGCAGCGGGCGTTCCAGTGCCGAAGTCTGTGCGCATTACTTCCCTGGCGGAAGTGTCCCGTGCTTTTGAGCAGATTCGATCGCATTCTGAGGGGCTGGTCTGGGTGCGAGCTATCCATGGAGCAGGCTCCAGGGCTGCACTTCCTGTTCGGAGTGGCAGGCAAGCAGAAGGGTGGATTCGGTATTGGGTGGAAATGAAAGGATTGCGTCCCGAGCATTTTATGTTATCCGAGTTTTTACCTGGTCGAGAGTTTGCCTTTCAGAGTCTATGGTATCAAGGGCAGTTAGTTACTTCCATGGCGAGGGAGCGTCTGGAATACCTTATGGGACATTTAATGCCGAGTGGACAATCCTCGTCGCCTGCTGTTGCCCGCACGGTACACCGAGCTGATGTGAATGAGATTGCGACGCAGGCTGTGAAGGCGGTTGATCCGGAGCCGCATGGCGTTTACTGTGTCGATTTGAAAGAGAATGTGGCTGGATGTCCGTGTGTGACGGAGATCAATCCCGGTCGGTTCTTTACGACAAGTAACTTCTTTAGTGCGGCAGGCTGTAACATGCCTTATTACTATGTTCGGTTGGCACTTGGTGAGTCGATTCCAGAGGTTCCTCCTTACAATCCGGTAGCGGAAGGTCTTTACTGGATACGTGGAGTTGATCGACGTCCGCGGTTATTTCACGAAGTAAACTGGCAAGAGGCGTGCGTGTCCTGATTGAGGTGCCGCTATTAATCTGTGATTTTGATGGCACTGTGGCCCGTTTGCATCTCGACTGGCGTGCGCTAAAGCAGCGCCTTGCGCGCGCTGCGCAAGGTTGGGGCATGGTATGGGATGAGGGAGCAGGTATTGATAAGAATCTGCGGCGTCTGCGCATAGAAAAGGGCGGCGATGCGTTCAAGGAGCTGTGCCGACTGATTGCAGAGGAGGAGGCGGCAGCCTTTGATCCGGCGTCGGTGCATCCTGTCTTATATGAAGTGTTGCGTAAGCGGCGTAGTCGGCCCGTTGGAATAGTTTCCTCGAATACCCACGCTGCACTGAGTCAAATTTTTAATCACTCGATCTGGAGAGAGATTACCCCTTATATTGTGGGCAAGGAGGACGTGTGGTCGGGGAAGCCAAGTCCAGAAGGGTTATTGAAGGTCTGTCATTTTTTTAACATAGATCCCAGAAATGCAATTTATGTAGGAGATACAGAACTGGATCAGTTGGCTGCCTTTCAGGCTGGCATTACATTTGTGAATATAGAGCAATGCATCTGATAGATAAAGATAGGGTGAGATATGGTGAATATAGAAAATATAACAGTGATTATTCCTACATTCAATCGGAATGATCATTTTCTAGCAAACATGGAGGATGGAAAATGGGATAACATGAATGTTTATCTGGTGTGTGATGGATGTGATGATGAGATAGTGAATGAACTAAAGCGTAAGATATCGGGTAGGACAATCAAAGTATTTGATGAACAGCCTCATCAAGGTGTAGCTCACGCTGTTAGCAAAGGGGTGCATCGCGTAAAAACAGCGTATTGTATGATGTGTGGCGATGACGATTATTATGAAGAATTTGATAGTTTTCTTGAAGAAGCAAGAAATGTAGAGAAAAATCAGGAAAATGTATTATGCATTACAATGCCAGAAGTTATAGCATTTAATCATATCGCCTTCAAAAAACAATATG
Organism: Rhodothermus profundi; assembly: GCF_900142415.1. Taxonomy (NCBI): domain Bacteria; kingdom Pseudomonadati; phylum Rhodothermota; class Rhodothermia; order Rhodothermales; family Rhodothermaceae; genus Rhodothermus; species Rhodothermus profundi. Next base: position 641,430 of record NZ_FRAU01000001.1, on the reverse strand, counting down.
ATCGATATCTATTCCATAACAAAACAGGATTAGAATTATTGGAAGTTATTGTAAAAACCGGAGAGATATTTGCTCTGGTAGCTGGTTCTCTTTTTAGAGTTGATGAAGTTAAAAATTTGTTAGCGGATTCCTTTTTTCGAATCAACGAGGATCTGGTGCTCATGGCACGTCTGTGTGGAATGTATCCCCACCGCAGGATGCATGTAACGAAATACGGAAAGTATATGAGATGTATCCATGAAAATACCTTATCTCACAGAAAAAAATTCAATAAAGAGAAAGCTTTGGTACATCTGGTAGCACTGATTGTTGCAGGATATTATCTGGAGCAAATGCATAGAATCCAAAGATTTGAACTGGCAAAGCTTATCTTACGAAGAGGGCAAATTCTCCAACGAGCTTATGGTATAGGACTGCAGATAGCCATACTATTAAGTGATTTGCTGATAGAATGCTCCTTTACTCCCCGAGATGATGAGGCTTCCTGGGCGCTGTCGTATTTACGTGAACAACGGGCTATGCTTCCTTATGAGTTTGTCGAAATGCTATCGACAATCGGCAGATCAATGATATTTTGAAGCAAGTTTAATGATACAACAATGAAGTCATATCAATCGATATTGGATCAGGTTGCCCGGACTCATAGCTATGAAGCAGGCTTCAATGGCAGACTGGCAAAATATCGTATATTGCGATTTATTGAATCCCTACCGCTGATTCAAAGAAGAAATAAAGCGCTGGAGATAGGATGTGGTGAAGGAAGGACAACAATGGAATTGAGGAAGTATTTTGATCATATGATCGCATTAGAACCGGCGCATACTTTTTTTGAGAAGTCAAGTAAAAGACTGGCTAATTCAAATGTTGAAGTTAAAAAGTGTATGTTGGAAGAATTTGTGAGTAGTGAGTCTTTTGATTGTATATTAGCTTTCGGCGTCCTTGAACATGTAATGGATACAAGCATTTTTCTGAGCAAAGTGTATCAGCTCATGCATGCTGATTCATGCTTTATTCTGACTGTCCCCAATGCCACCTCTCTGCATCGTCGTATTGGAAAGGCAATGGGCTATATCAGCTATCTAGATCAGCTTGGACCATTAGATTATAAAGTAGGCCACCAAAGATACTACGATTTTAGATCATTAAGACATGAATTAGAAAATAATGATTTTGAAATTTTGGCTATGAAGGGAATTATGTTAAAACCTCTTCCGAACTCAATGATGGATACCTTAAGTGATTCATATTGTGATGCATTATTCAAAATTGGCGATGAATTGCCAGAATATTGTGCGGAGATTTTTTGTGTTGCTAAAAAGAAGTAAGCATTTAAACATCCATATACATCTATTTTAATTCTGCTGAGGTAGAGTGAACGTATGGCTGAAGTTGTTAAAGCATCAATGAATTTTTTGCCGTGCCGGCGGAAAACTTTTTCTCGTACCGATAGCAACGGCCCATCTCCCTCGTAACACTTTTCTGGGCTTCCAGAGGCTTCGGGCCCTGGCTCCCTGTCCTTTCGGAGGGTGTTGAAGGGACCCGTCACAAGTGGCAATGCTTTTGTAGCAAGGGTGCTGCGGAGTCAACCAGCACATATCCGAAATATCTGCGATGCGCGACGATCTAAAAAACCAACTGTTAGAAGGCGAAGAACTGTTCGTGCGCGGGGCTTACCCGCAGGCGCTGCAGCGCTTCGAGTCGGTACTGGAGCAAGAGCCCGACAATCCCTACGCGCTCAACGATGCCGGACTGGCCTACGCCGAACTGGGACAACTGGAGCGAGCCGTAGCATGCTTTGAGCGCGCCTTGCAGGTGGATCCCGGCCATGAGAACGCCTTCTTCAATCTGATCGATCAACTGCTGCGGTACAATCAGTTCGAGTTAGCGGTTGAGACGTTTGTGCGCTATCAGGAAGCCATTCCTGATAGTGAACAGAAACGCAAATATGAGCGCGACCTGGCGCGCGAAGTCCGCCGGCAATGGGAGGCGACGCTGAACGCGCAGCCCGGCATTTATCTGGGAGAACCAACGGAACCGGGGGAGCAGGTATGCAAAGTAGCGTTTGTGTGCGGGCCCCATACAACGTTTATTGTGGACATTGAAAAACAGCTAGCGCGCCGCCATCACGTGCGCGTGTATCATTTCCCGAAAAGCGTTAACTGGTTGCAGGTCCAGGAAGCTTTGGACTGGGCCGATGTGGTCTGGTTTGAGTGGTGTGATTCGCTCCTGGTGGAGGCAAGCCATCGTTTGACCAAGCGCGCAGCGGTCGTCTGCCGGTTGCACAGCTACGAAGTTTTCTCAGAGTTACCCCAGCGAGTGAACTGGGAGTTTATCGACAGGCTAGTATTTGTTGCGCCTCATATAAAGCAACTCTTTGAACAATATTTTCCTCGTATAGCCTATCATGTAGAGAAAATAGTAATTCCAAATGGTGTGGATATTAATCGATTTCAGTTTAAAAATAGAAATCCTGGATTTAATCTAGCTTATGTGGGATATATTAATCATAAGAAGAATCCTTCATTCCTTCTTCAATGTATTTATCGGCTTGTGCAGAGGGATAAGCGTTATCGGTTGTATGTAGCCGGCATTCATCAAGAGCGTCGCTTTGAGGTGTACTGGAATCACATGATTCGAGAATTGGATTTACAGGATCATGTAATAATGGAAGGATGGGTAGAAGATATAGAAACATGGTTAGATGATAAGAATTTTATAATTTCTACCAGTGTACATGAAGGATGTCCGTATAGTGTTTTAGAAGCTGCTTCATGTGGCATCAAGCCTGTGATTCATTATTTTTTTGGAGCTGATAAAATTTTTCCCAGAGAATGGTTGTTTAGGAATATTGATGAATTTTTGGAAGCTATATATTCTGATAATTATGATAGCAAAAAATATAGAGATTGGATTGTTGAAAATTTTAATCAATCAGATCAGATTAAAGCCATTGACAATTTAGTTTTGTCTTTGAATAGAGAATATGCCTCATCTAACATTAAACCTGTGAGAGATAATAATAAAATGGAAAATAAATATGATAATAAAAATAGAGTGATATTAGATAAATATGGATGGATAAATGTTGCAAAGTGGAAAGACTATCTTTTGGGAAGTAAATTTGATAATGGATTTAGAGCTATTATATCCCATCCTAATGTGGCTATTATTTACAGAAATGAGTTGCTCAAAAATATTGTAAAAGATCGGGCTATTCTGGACGTTGGGTGCGCCGATCACGCGCCCCTGATTGAGCAAAAGTTGCGACAGGGAGGCTGGCTGCATGCCGAGCTGGCTCGTGTGGCCCGACGATGCGTAGGGGTGGACATCGACGAAGAAGCCATTGCCGTGGCGCGTCAGTTCGGGTACACTATCCTGCAACACAATGTGCTCACCGATCCAGTACCGGAAGAGCTGCAAGCCGAACACTGGGATTATATGATTCTCGGCGAAGTCCTGGAACATATTGGAAATCCCGTGCAGTTTTTACAGCAGATCCACGAGAAATATGCTGAACTGGTTGATCGACTGATTCTGACCGTCCCCAATGCGCTGAAAGCTCTAAACTATCAGGCAGCCCAGCAGCATCAGGAAATTGTCAATTCCGACCATCGATTCTGGTTTACTCCGTACACGCTCAGTAAAGTGGTCACCGACGCAGGATTCCAGGTAGAGCGGTTTTGTTTTGCGCAAGGCCTGGGCCCCATGAATGATTCAACAAAGCGTCTCCTGGAACAGTATCCTGCTTTGCGGGACCATATTGTGCTCATTGCCGCCTTCTGACTTGACGAAGTGCAGGCTATTGTGGTTATTTAAAACGGACAACAGTTTGCCTGCACTTAGTTGCAAAGATCCATGGCTGAAATTACGCCACGCTGGCTGCTGGTAACGCTTGTGCTACTGTTCGTGCTGACGGTCATATTTTTCGTGTTTCTGGCTTATGTACTGGGGCCAGAGGCGCGGTTAGATACCACAGGAAGTGCAGCCGCGTTGTTTGAGCTGCCAGGAACCGGACTTGCCGGCTTGCGTGCCGTCTGAGGGTTGGCTATACTTTCCGAAGAAGGGGCCCACCTTTCACCGCAGGCGGTACGTTAGGCATACGGCACAATGACATCGGTCCAGGTCGGAATCTGGGGGGCTTCGCGGAACGTGGGGCGGCGGCTAAGCCGCCTACTCCGCGAAGAAGGAGAGGTTATGGTAACGCTGCGCCCCGACGTAGTGCTGCCATCTCCAGAAACACTTCCGCACCTCCTCATCTTGTTTGGCCCTCCGGATCATTTGCGTGAGCAGGTTGAGACGGTGCGGGCAACAGCCGGTGGAGAACAGGTGGTGTTGGTGGCAGCGCTGACCGACACCAGCCAACTGGGGGCGCTGGACGAACTGCTGGGCTCGGGTATCGACGATCTCCTGGACGTAACGGCTCCTTCAATGCTGTTAAAGGCGCGGCTGCGACTGCTGGTGCGTCGAGCGCGCGCGCGGCAGCGGCGCTGGGACATTGAGCGCGAACTGCAAGTGCGGGTAGGGCAGCAAGCCGTCGTAGCCGAACTGGGCCGTCGGGCACTGGCCAATGTGCCCTTACCGCTACTGCTGGAATATGCCACGGAACGCGTAGCGGCTGCGCTGGGAGTTGAACTGGCCAAAGTCCTGCGCTTGCTCCCCGAAGAGCAGGAATTCTTGCTGGTGGCTGGCTATGGCTGGCAGGAAGGCGTCGTAGGAACCTTCCGCGTGCCAGCCGGGACCGAGTCCCAAGCCGGCTATACGTTGCGAGCCGGCAGCCCTATCGTCGTGGAAGATTTCGCTCAGGAGCGCCGCTTTGCCTGTCCCGAGCTACTTCGACGCCATGGCGTGCAGGCCGGATTGAGCGTGCCCATCTTCGTCGGTGGACACTCCTGGGGGGTGCTGGGCGCGCACACCTGCCGCCCCCGCACCTTCGCGCATGACGATGTACACTTCATGCAGGCCGTAGCGCACGTGCTGGCCACGGCTATTGAACGCCGCACCCATGAGGAAGCGCTTCGTGAAAGCGAAGCACGCTACCGGGCTATTGTGGAGACAGCTGTCGATGCCATCATTACCATCGATGAAACAGGCCGTATTCTGCTCTTTAATCCTGCGGCAGAGCGCATCTTTGGCTACCGGGCCGAAGAGGTCATCGGACAAAATATTTCGGTGCTGATGCCCTCGCCCTATCGCGAGCAGCATGACCGCTACATCCGAAACTACCTGGAAACGGGGCGCCGCCGCATTATTGGCCGAGGTCGAGAAGTAACCGGCCAGCGAAAAGACGGCACCACGTTTCCCATGTACCTGGCCGTCAGCGAGGTGCGCCTGCCTGATCGGCGACTTTTTACCGGGATCGTGCGCGATCTGTCCGAAACCCGACGCCTGGAGCAGGAGATCCTGCGCATTAGCGACGAGGAACGGCGCAGCATCGGACAAGATCTGCACGACGGACTCGGCCAGATGCTGACCGGTATGGCCCTGATCAGCCAGAGTCTGGCGCGGCGACTGGCAGCTCAGGGAAGACCGGAAGCCCGCGAGCTGGAAGAACTAACAGAGCTGATTCGGCAGGCCGACCAGCAGGCGCGCACGCTGGCGCGTGGGCTGATCCCAGTGGAACTGGAGGCGAACGGCCTGCAGGCTGCGTTGCACCGCCTGGCCCGCCAGACCGAGCAACTGTTTGGCATTCGCTGCCGCTTCCAGACAGAGAAAGAGGTGCCTGTAGCCGACAACCTGGTAGCCACGCATCTATACCGCATCGCGCAGGAAGCGCTGAACAATGCCGTGCGGCACGGACAGGCGCAGCGTATAACGGTTACGCTCAAGGCCGACGACGAAGCGCTCCATCTGTGGGTGCGGGACGATGGGGTAGGCATTCCGGACAAATTGCCGGAAACGCGGGGGATGGGGCTGCGCATCATGCACTACCGGGCCCGCTTGCTGGGCGGCCACCTGGAAATTCGACGGCGCGCAGAAGGGGGCACGGAAGTACATGCGGTTGTTCCGCTGAGCGGACGCGTGCTTCCAGCCGACGCATCGCAGGTTCTGCCCGAAAGTGAAGTGATTCCCTGAGCGCAGGATGAAGAAACGCATTCTGATCGTTGATGATCATCCGCTGGTCCGCAAAGGGCTGGCGCTGACGTTGGAAGCCGAACCGGATCTGGAGGTGTGTGGGCAGGCGGCTTCGGCCGAAGAGGCGCTTGGCATGCTGGATGACGTCCGCCCCGACCTGGCGATTGTGGACATCTCGCTACCCGGCATGAGCGGGCTGGAGCTCATCAAGCATCTGCATGCCTGGGATCCGGAGTTGCCGGTACTGGTCATTTCGCGGCACGATGAAGCGCTCTATGCAGAGCGAGCTATCCGAGCCGGAGCGCGCGGCTACGTCATGAAAGTGGAAGCCGTAGACGTAATTGTGAAAGCAGTGCGGCGCGTGCTGGCAGGGGGACTGTACGTCAGTGAGGAGGTGAGCGAGCGGCTATTGATGAGCATGACGGGGCATCGACGTTCAGCAGGCCAGTCGCCCCTGGAGCTGCTCAGTGATCGGGAACTGGAGGTGTTTGAGCTGACTGGACGCGGTCTCAGCACCCGTGAAATTGCTGAGCGGCTGCATCTATCCGTCAAAACCGTGGAGTCGTACCGAGCGCGCATTAAGGCCAAGCTAGGTCTGCGCACAGCGGCTGAACTGATGCAACACGCCGTGCAATGGGTTGAAAACGAACGCTCGGCCTGAACCAGGTCGGCTCACCGCGCTTCCTGTACCAACTTAGAGCCGGCTTGTTACGTAAAGCACAGGGCATGCCGGAGTTTTCAGACACACCGCCCCCTTATGATCTAGAGGCGTTGCGGCGGGGCGATCCGGCCGCCTTCGAGGCGCTGGTCCGTGCCGAAAGCCCGCGGCTATTTCGCTTTCTGCTGCGCCTGTTAGGCGACAGGGAGGCAGCCCAGAGCGTCATGCAAGAGGCATTTTTGCAGGCGTTTCGCCGAATCGACTCGTTCCGGGGCGACTCGCGGCTGACTACCTGGCTGTACGGCATTGCGCTGAACCAGGCGCGGGTTCTTCTGCGCAAAACGCGTCGCTATACGCCCATGGATGAAGCCGACCTGGATCGCCTTCAGCCTGCTTTCTCCCAGGGCATGTATGCCCAGCGCTACCGTCCCTGGCCACCCGACGTGCTGGCTGAACGCGAAGACCTGCGCCGGCTGGTCCGAGAAGCAATAGATCGACTCCCCGACACCTATCGGGAGGTCCTTTTGCTGCGCGACATTGAAGGATTCTCGACGGAAGAAGTCGCGCAATTGCTTAACCTGAGCGAAGGAGCAGTGCGGGTGCGGCTGCACCGCGCCCGTCAGGCACTGCGCGCCCTGCTCAGTCCCCACATTGAAAAGGAAGACTTATGAAAGCCTGGATCCGAAAATGGCTGGGCCGTAAACGCGGACTCACCTGCGAAGAGGTGAACCGGTTTCTGGCAGCGTACCTGGACGGAGCGTTGGACGCGCGCACGCAGGCAGCCTTTGAGGCCCATCTGCGAGATTGTCCCGATTGTCAGGCCTACCTGGACCAGTATCGCAAGACCATCGCACTGGCTCGTCAGGCAACCGAAATCCCGGAGCCGCCTCCCGAACTCATTGCGCATACCCTGGCTTTTCTCCGCGCACGCCTCGCCCAGGAGCCACCCTCGGAGACGAACGCCTCCTAGTCTCCTGTTTTCGGTCATTCCCGTTCGTCAAGAGGACGGTACGGGCGGTGCGTAGCCCCCTGATAGATCTGACGTGGCCGGTAAATGCGCGTGTGGGGATCTTCGCGCATTTCTTTCCACTGAGCAATCCATCCGGGCAATCGGCCCATTGCAAACAGGACGGTGTACATGTTGGTTGGGATGCCCATGGCCCGGTACAGAATGCCGCTGTAGAAGTCAATGTTGGGGTACAGCTTGCGCTCAATGAAATATTCGTCCTGCAGCGCCGCTTCCTCCAGTTTTTTAGCAATTTCAAGGAGCGGATCGTGGACGCCCATTTCATTAAAGACCTGATCGACGAGCTTTTTAATCAGCCGGGCGCGCGGGTCAAAGTTTTTGTAAACGCGGTGCCCAAACCCCATTAACCGGAAGGGATCATTCGGGTCTTTGGCTTTGGCCAGATACTTCTGATAATTGCCACCGTCCTGGTGAATGGCCTCCAGCATTTGAATAACCGCTTGATTGGCGCCCCCATGTAGCGGTCCCGACAGGGCACTGATACCTGCCGAAATGGCTGCAAACAGATCGGCTCCGCTGCTGCCTACCATGCGTACCGTTGAGGTGCTACAATTCTGCTCATGGTCGGCATGTAGAATGAGCAGCACGTCCAGTACTTTTTCAAACAGAGGAGGCACTTCGTACGGTTCGGAAGGGACGGCGAACATCATGTGCAAAAAGTCCGCCGTGTAGCTCAGGTCATTGCGAGGATAGATGTACGGCTGACCAATTGATTTCTTATAAGAAAAGGCGGCGATAGTTTTTAGCTTCGCCAGCAATCGGATCATGTTCAGCTCTGTAATTTCCGGATCCGTCGAATCCGGGTAATATGTCGAGAGCGAAGCCACCATGGCCGAGAGTACGCTCATCGGATGGGCACTGGGGGGATACCCCTCAAAAAACTTCTTCATGTCTTCGTGCAGGAGGCTGTGATGCGTCAGCCGATCCTGAAACTGCTCTAGCTGCGCGCGCGTGGGCAATTCTCCATAAATGAGCAAATAGCTGACCTCAACGAAGGAGGAGTGCGCCACCAGGTCTTCAATAGCATATCCTCGGTAGCGCAAAACGCCAGCCTCGCCGTTGATGAACGTAATGCTGCTCTGGCAGGAACCCGTGTTGGCCAGGCCCGGATCGTAGGTGATGTAGCCGGTCTGGCTCCGAAGCTTGCGAATGTCAATCGCCCGCTCGCCTTCTGTGCCAATGATGACGGGCAGCTCAACAGTCGCGTCTTCGAGGATAAGCTTGGCAGTTGGCATGGTCGGCTCCGATTTCCCTTGAACAACTTGCAGCGCAAAAGAAGATTTTTAGCTTAGCGAAGTTACGCTTTAAGCAGCCAATCTACCAGGATTCTTCGTTAGAAGCGTACGAAAAAATCATAGAGACCAGAGAGAAAGCTAGGAAAAAACAATGCGTGGCGTTCCCCTCGAAGACGGGGCGTACGCGCTGATCGATTAGCACGGTCTTGGGGCTATTGCGCTTGAGCGGAAGTGTTCTGGTTGGACATGCGGGCCTGCCGATGGGAAGCCTGAGCGCTCTCCGGCGAAAAGGGCATGAAGGCGCAGGCGACCGCGTATTACCGGCTTTTCAAACGGTCTCTGACAGCTCCGGCATTGGCGCTGCTTTTCTGCAAGGCACACCAGCCGAAGACAGAGCGGCAGGCATATTCGATCCGCAGATGCACATGAGGGCGCCCTGGCAACCGAGCACCGGGTCGCTTACCCCAAAAAGTGGAGAAACCGGGGTGAGGGCGCAGACCAGTACCGCTCAGGCAGGCCTGGCAGCGGGCACGGGACGCTGGCGAAGAGCAATCCAAAAAAGAAGTGGGACGCTTCAGAAGAAGCATCCCACTTTCTGTGGAGCCAGCCGGATTCGAACCGGCGACCTCCACAATGCCATTGTGGCGCTCTACCAACTGAGCTATGGCCCCATCTTCTGACCGCTGGAACGCCAGCTTACGAAAAAAGCTCCGCACTCGTCAATGGCCAGGCGAGCGTTGCGCTGTTTTTTCACGGGTCGTTGAGGGCGAAGCGCTTTCAGTAATTTAATGGGTCTTTAAAACGAAAAACGCAAGTTCCTATCGTAAATTCCACGCCTAAATTGACGGAATGTTAACGCATATATTCGGGGGCGCTGACGATGGCAACCACACGTCCCGTCCGGGTTCACAAGTTCGGGGGCACTTCGGTAGCCACGGCCGATCGAATTCGGCGCGTGGTGCAGCTTGTTCAGGCCGAGCCGGAGACGGTCCGGCGCGTCGTAGTGGTGTCGGCGCTGGGCGGCGTAACCGATCAGCTACTGGGATGCATTGACGCAGCTCTGGCGCGCACCGGGGGGCATCGTGCCACTATCGAAACGCTCCGGCAGCGGCATCAGGAAGTGCTGGAGGCGCTTGTGCTACCTGAGGAGCGGACGGCTCTCGAAGCCCAGCTCAATGCGCATTGGCAGGCGTTGACCGAACTGCTTGACGGACTGTACCTGCTGCGCGAGTGCACCCCCCGAACGCGGGACGCCATTCTCAGCTTTGGTGAGCGGCTGGCAGCACCGTTGGTCGCGGCAGCCTTTCGGGCGGCAGGGAGTGCGGCTATTGCCCTGGAAGCGACCGAACTGGTCCGCACAGATGATACGTTCGGGGAGGCTAATGTTGATTTTGCAACGACCCATCGCCTGATCCGTGAGCGCTTTGCGGCAATTCCGGAGGATCAGGTGGTCGTCGTAACCGGCTTTATCGGGGCGACGCCGGAGGGCGTGACCACGACGCTGGGGCGTTCTGGCAGCGACTACACGGCAACGATTCTGGGCGCGGCCCTGGAAGCCGAACTTGTGGTGATCTGGACGGATGTGGATGGCGTCATGTCGGCGGATCCTCGGCTGGTGCCCGAAGCCTTCGTGTTGCCGCATCTGAGTTATCGAGAAGCGGCTGAAATGGCCTATTTCGGGGCCAAAGTATTACATCCGCGAACCATGGAGCCATTGCAGGCCAAAAAGATCCCCCTGCGCATCCGAAACACGCTGCGCCCCGAAGCACCGGGTACGCTCATCACGGCCGATGCCCCTCCACCGCCGTGGTACGCCCGGGCGGTAACGGCCATTCGAGATATTGCAGTGCTCATGCTGGAAGGCGCTGGTATGCTGGGAACGCCGGGCATCTCGGGACGGGCCTTTCTGGCACTGGCTGAGCAGAAAATCAACGTACTGCTGGTTTCGCAGGCCTCCAGCGAACAGAGTCTCTGCCTGGGCGTGCGCGCGGCCGATGCAGAAGCGGCGCTGGAGACGCTCCGACGCACCTTCGCCTTTGAACTGGAGACCGGACGAATTCGGCGCATTTACGTCGTACCGGAATGCGCCACGGTTTCGGTCGTTGGGGATCGCATGCGCCATCAGCCCGGGTTGGCCGGACGCATGTTTTCAGCTCTTGGCCAGGCCAACGTTAACGTGCTGGCTATTGCGCAGGGAGCGGCCGAGACAAATATCTCGGCCGTCATTGCCCAGCGAGATACGCAACGGGCAGTGCAGGCGCTGCATGAGACGTTCATTCTGCGCACCATGCGGGCCCATCTGTTCCTGATCGGGGTGGGGGTCATTGGCAAGACGCTGTTGGATATGCTGGCCCGTCAGATTCCCCATCTGCAGGCAGAAGAGGGACTGGAGCTGCGGCTGGCCGGCCTGGCCACGGCTGAACGAATGCTCTGGCAACCCGCCGGTATTCCGTGGAATGAAGCCCGCGAGCGACTCCAGGCAGAAGGAGAACCAATGGACCTGGACCGACTGGTCCAACTGCTAACCACAGAGCGACCGCGGCGGCTGGTTGTGGTCGATGCAACAGCTTCTGAGGAAGTTGCTCGGCGCTATCCGGAATTACTAACCGCTGGCGTCGCCGTGGTTACGCCCAATAAACGGGCAAATACGCTGCCATATGCCTTCTACCAACGCCTGCGCGAAGTTGCCCGGGAACGGCGCGTGCCTTATCGCTACGAAACAACGGTCGGGGCGGGGCTGCCTGTCATTGCTACGCTGCAGGATTTGCTCCTGGCTGGTGACAAAGTGCAACGAATCGAAGGGGTTTTTTCGGGTACGCTTGCCTATCTGTTCAATCAAATGGCTGAAGGCGTTCCGTTCTCTGAAGCAGTGCGGGCGGCTCGTGAGGCAGGCTATACGGAACCAGATCCCCGTGATGATCTCTCAGGAGAAGACGTGGCGCGCAAGCTGCTTATTCTGGCACGTGAACTGGGATTGCCGGTCGAGCGAAGCGATGTAACCGTGCAACCACTGGTGCCCAGTGAACTGCGCAGCGTGTCGCTTGAAGAGTTTCTGGAACGGTTGTCCGACTGGGATGCCCACTGGCAGGAGCAAATTGAAAAGGCGCGTCAGCAGGGACAGCGCCTGCACTATATCGGACGCATTGAAGATGGTCGCTTGGCCGTCAACGTGCAGGCCGTTGGTCCCGACTCGCCCTTCTATAACCTGCAGGGCACCGATAATTTGATTGCTTTCACGACAACCTACTACTGTCGCACACCTCTGGTCGTGCGTGGGCCAGGCGCCGGCCCTCAGGTAACGGCAGCCGGGATCCTGTCAGACCTGCGGCGCGCGTTGGAGCAAATGCGCTGAAAAAGGGGCCGCCGGACGCGGCCAGTCGTATCGGAATTAAGCCTGGACCGCCACCAGCCAGCACCAGGAAGCAAACGTATTGGCAGCTTTCCGCATTTGTCCTTCAGTTCGGACGCACCAGGACAACCAGCGCACTCAGAAATGCGGTGTACAGGGCGCTCCCTAACCAGAGCGCTTCAACCATGAAAGCCGTGCGCGTGCCGGCAGCCAGGGCCAGCAGCGCTACCAGCAAACCGTTATGAACCAACGCCAGCACCAGACCGCCCAGGAACGCCTGGCCAAGCGTCGGACGAAACGCTTCCGGCTCTTCCAGAGCGAACAGGCCCACCAGAAAGCCTATAAGGCTTTTGGCCAGCGCGTGCAACCCCCAACTGTCGAGCAGCGCATCCAGTAGAAGTCCGCTGGCAAAGCCGCCAATCAGGCCTGCCCGGCGGCCGTAAGCCAGTCCAAGATAGGCTACAAAAAGTAAGACCGCGTCGGGATAGGCGCCCCAGAGAAGCAGACGGTTTAACACCAACCATTGCAGCAGCACCACCAAAAGCCCTCCCAGCGCCACGCGTAACATGCGGGCTACAAGGAAGGGGGGCAGTTGGAGCGTGGGCATAGGCAGCTAGGGGGTAGCGTAGAGGGTGTGGACCATTTGATCCAGTGTGCGCACAATACGCGCAGCAGGTATGGTGTAGTTGTTTGCCATAAAGGCAAAGGCAAGCTGACGTCCATGGCGGGTAGTAAGATAGCCGCTCAGCGTACGCACGTGAAGTAGAGAGCCTGTCTTGGCCCGGACAGGGAGATCCTGCAGGCGGTCTTCCAGCGTTGAGTTGCGCGCGCCCCCTTGAGGCAGGGACGCAACAAATGCCTGATGCGCAGGGTGATGCTGCATGGCGACTAAAAGCTGTCCCAGAACAGCCGGTGGAACCAGGTTTTTGCGAGAAAGCCCGGATCCGTCGCGAATGGTAAGGCCACGTGGGTTAATGCCCTGGCGCTGTAAAAAGGCACGAATGCGCCGGGCAGCCCCCTCGGACGAACCGTCCGGACTCAGCGTGCGAAAAACCTGCTCTGCATAGAAGTTATGGCTGCGATGGTTAATCACGCGCACAATTTCAGCTAGCGGTGGCGAGAAATGCACCAGCAGCGCATGTCGCTGGTGGTAGCGAGGCGGTTGGGGTAAATCGTCGATGTCTACCAACGTAGCCGCTACGGTAATCCCCGCCTGCTCCAGATAGTAGCGAAAGGCTTCCAGGGCATAACGGGTAGGGTTGGCTACGGGGAGCTCAATGGTTCCCCGGTATCGATACGGTACCGAGCCTCGCAGACGCACCTGCTCTGAAGCAAACGCTCGTTCAAGCTGGAGCGCTTCGCCATAGCGCCGGGCGGCTGTGTAAGCCCGGTTTTCTATTGTCAGGTAATTAAAGGGCTCCTGCGCAACAGCAAGAGGAGCGCCTGGCCGGGTAGCGCGCATCCGCAGGTGCACTACGTTGTCGTGATACGAGAGCCCACTGACAGCAAACCCTAGTCCCAGGTTAAGCTGCGAAGTAACATAGTCAATATCCCAGCCATCTGCATAGGGGCGCTCGTCGAAGCGATTGTCATCTCCGATAAGGCGGCCTTCGATGCGCCGGACGCCCATGCGGGCCAGTTGGAACGCCCAGCGCTGCAGCGGGTCGGGTCCGGGCCAGGCAGGGCTGCCAAAGGTAGGATCTCCCGAGCCGCGCAGGATCAGGTCACCTCGCAGCGTCGTGCCTTCTACGCGACCATTAAAGTATAAAACCGTCCGATACCGGTAATCCGGACCCAGCAGGTCCAGGGCGGCGGCTGTGGTCAACAGTTTGTGCGTCGAGGCCGGCAATAAACCCTGCCTGGCATGCTGGGCTACCAGCACATGGCCATTTTCCACGTCGGCCACATACAATCCCCAGAAAGCCTGCTCCGTAGCCAGTGTGGACCGAACGCGCTCAAGGCGGGCTTCCAACGAGACCGGTGCATGCAGACCAGTTGTGCTCAAGAATCCAAAGAGCACCGCATACAGCAAGTGCGCAGCACGCATAGCCGCTGAATGGTTGGCAACGTTTCGTGCGGTGGAACCTGGACGTATGCCTTCAGGTTCGCGAAGCGAAGCAACGTAGCGTGAAACCCAGAATGGCTCGTCCACGCACAACGGCTCGCACCAGAACGCGTCCGGCGGCTTCTGCCGGACGGCCTATGGTTTTTTCGCGACGCAATTACCAACTGCTGCTGCTGGGGGTTGCGCTTGTGGTGCTGGGCTTTGCCATCATGGCCATTGAACATGAACTGGATGGTTTCTGGTCGCGCAATGTGGCCCCTATTGTGATCGTGGTCGGCTATCTGGAAGTGATCTGGGCAATTCTCTGGCGGCCACGCGCTTCTAAAACCACTCAGTAGAGCAGATAGGGTTGACGTTGCTGCTGAAACGCCCTGAGATCTGCTTCCCAGGCAGCAACAATGGCTTCTGGCGAGGCGCCTGCTTTTAGCAGAGCATAGAGCCGTTCGGTGCCCGCCAGCCGGGCTAGCCAGGCTGGCCGCTGAATGAATGTCTCCCGATATGCGGGCGGAGCCTGGTGATAAAAGGCGTGCAGCAGATAGATGCCAGTAACAACCGGACGGAATTGCCGGCGGTCTGTAATGCGCAGACGTACCCCCTGCAGCCGTTCACCCTCGTAGCGAGGATGCGGAGCGCCCGGACGAGGCTGCGGCACGAATGAAACGGGCTCAAAACGGACGCCTGGCAACTGGTGGGCGTTGAGCGTGTCAGCCAGCGCTCGGGCGTTGGCCCAGCGCGTACCTACTTGCAGGAAAGGTGCATCCGTACCTCGTCCTTCGCTGCCGTCGACTGCTTCAAAAAAGACGGTCCCCGGGTACGCTAGAGCCGCCTCAAACGAAGGAAGGTTAGGGCTGGGCGAGCGCCAGGGGAGCTGGGTGTCGGGCCATTGCATAGCACGCTGCCATCCCTCCATCGGCACCACGATCAGTTCCAGATGCTCCAGCCCAGGCAACAACTGTTCTCCCCGGATCAATTGAGCCAGCTCCCCAATGGTCAGGCCATAGACCAGAGGAATGGGGTAGAGGCCCACAAACGAAGTCTGGGCCGGCTCTAACACGAAGCCTGAAATCAGCTCGCCGCCGAGGGGATTGGGCCGGTCAAGCACCACAAAGGGGATACCGGCCTCCGCCGCAGCCTGCATGGCCAACCCCATGGTGGAGATGTACGTGTAGCAGCGAGCGCCTACGTCCTGAATATCGAACACCAGCACGTCGAGGTCGGCCAGCATCTCTGGCGTTGGCTTGCGCGTAGCGCCGTAGAGGCTATAAACCGGAAGCCCTGTGCGCACGTC
This sequence comes from Rhodothermus profundi, assembly GCF_900142415.1. Classification (NCBI taxonomy): domain Bacteria; kingdom Pseudomonadati; phylum Rhodothermota; class Rhodothermia; order Rhodothermales; family Rhodothermaceae; genus Rhodothermus; species Rhodothermus profundi. The sequence continues at coordinate 625,736 of NZ_FRAU01000001.1, read as the reverse complement.
GCGCCCGTCTCGGATTTCTTCGCCGGCGGCGGCTGTGCCCCGCAGTCCATGCTCCGGCGCAAACAGGGCCACCAGATGCACCTCAGGTTCGGCCATGAGCCGGTCGATCAAATGCATCGTATCGATGCGGGCGGTATGATTGGTAATTAGCCCGACCCGCTTGCCACGCAGTAGATCAAAATGGCGGGCTGCCAGCACCTCTGCGCCTGTGCGCACGCGTTTGGAGGGCGCTGCGGTGAAGCAGCCCGCCTGTAGCACCACTAAAGCGACAACCAGCTGCTTACCTACGATCCACCAGCTCGATGCTTGGGAAGAAGAAATGGATCTCGATCCGGGCATTTTCGACGGAGTCGGAGCCATGGACGATGTTCTGACCTTTGGATTCAGCAAATTCACGCCGGATCGTACCCTCAGCCGCTTCGGCGGGATCGGTCGCGCCGATAAGCGCCCGAAAGTCTGCCACGGCATTTTCCTTTTCCAATACCATCGGCACGCAGGGACCGCTCGACATAAACGTGGTCAGTTCTTCAAAAAACGGCCGTCCCCGATGGACCGCATAAAAACCTTCCGCCTCTTTTTTGGTCAGATGCACCATTTTCATGGCACGGATGCGAAAGCCTGCCGCCTCAATCCGGCGAATGACCTCGCCTATGAGACCACGCCGCACGCAGTCCGGCTTCAGAATGGCCAGTGTTTGTTCCATCGCTCTATATCCTGTTGATTTCCTGAGAACGCGCCCAAAGATACAGGGAATTCAGCTATTGCAAAGGAAATTGCCGGTGAAAAAACGCGTTCAAAAACCAGGTCGATAATTTTGTTGTAAGTTTGTTAAAACACATTTTGTGGTAGACAATGTTGCAACCAGGACGACCGCGCCATCAGCAGCTCAGCGACTGGCTGCGTGAGCAGATCGAGCAGGGGGTCTATAAGCCGCAGGATCGGCTGCCATCCGAGCATGAGTTGAGCAAGCGTTTTGGCGTCAGCCGCATAACCGTGCGGCGGGCCTTGCAGACGTTGGAGTACGAGGGATTGATCTATCGCTGCCAGGGGGTTGGGTCGTTTGTGCGGCGCCCGCACATTCAGCAAGGGCTGGTGCGGTTGACCGATTTCGCGGAAGACATGGCGCGTGCCGGGCTTGAAGCCCGCTCAAAAGTGGTCCACTTTGCGCCAGAAGATGCCACGGCCGAGGTGGCCGCCCGACTGGAAGTTCCAGAAGGTAGCACGGTGGTGCGGCTGGACCGGCTGCGCCTGGGCAATGGCGAACCCATTGCATTTGACCGAACCTGGCTGACTCCCTTCTACGCGCAGTTCCTGGAGGGGAAAGATCTGGAGCGTGAAACCATCTACGGCATTCTGGAAGCGCTGGACATCCCCATTGTGCGCGGTCGCTACCGCATTGAGGCGATCAATGCAACGCCTGAAGTAGCGCGCTGGTTAGAGGTGCCCTCAGGCATGGCCTTGCTGTGCATCCATCGCATCTCCTGCACAACCGGCGGAAAAGTGGTGTACTACCAGCAGCGCTACTACCGAAGTGACCGGGTTGTTTACGAACTGGTTCTGGAGCGCGATAGCCGACACCGCATTCCCCCTGCCGAAGGAATGCCGCTGCGCGAGTTTGAGCCCGTCTTTCAACCCCCCCGCAAAAAATCGTAAGCTCCCGTTGAACTTTTGGGCTTTATTTTGTAGAAGTTACCAAAAAGCCTACGGCACCGGTTGCTATGCAATACCTCCTGCCTGTGCTGACGACACCGGAAGGGGGGGACCCCGCACACGTCCCAGAAGATTTTGGGCTGTCCTACGATCCGGCCCGCTCGGCTGCTGACGTGCTAACTGATGGATTCGGACGCCGCCATACCTATCTGCGCATTTCGCTGATTGAGCACTGCAACCTGCGCTGTCGCTACTGCATGCCCGAAGAAGGGCTGGACTGGACCCCTCCGGAACATCTGTTGACCGATGAGGAGATTGTTCGGCTGGCCCGCCTTTTTGTGACGCAGGGGGTAACAAAAATCCGATTAACAGGCGGCGAGCCGTTGCTCCGAAAGGGCGTTGAGCATATTGTGGCGGAACTGGCCCGCCTGCCCGGACTCAAAACGCTGGCTATGACCACAAATGGTCTGCTTCTTCCTAAAAAACTGGAACGCTTGCAATCGGCCGGGCTAACGCAACTCAACATCAGCCTGGATACCTTGCGCCCGGAACGCTTCGAAATCCTCACGCGCCGCAAAGGCTTCGAGCAGGTAATCCGCGCTATCGACCTGGCCATTGAGCGCGGCTATCGACCCCTCAAAGTAAACTGTGTGGTGCTGCGCGGCTTTAACGACGATGAACTGCTGGACTTTGCGGCCTGGACAAAGGACCGACCCGTTGAAGTGCGTTTTATTGAATTTATGCCTTTCGATGGGAATGGCTGGAACGATGCGCAACTGGTACCAGCCGCTGAAATGCGCGCCCGCATTGAGGCGCATTATGTCCTGGAGCCCATCGCATTTGACCCCCATGGCACAGCCCGCCTGTTTCGCATTCCTGGCCATCAGGGGCGGTTGGGCTTTATTGCCTCCATGACGGAACCCTTCTGCGAAGGATGCAACCGGCTGCGGATTACGGCCGATGGCAGCCTGAAGGTATGTCTGTTTGGCCGAGCCGAGGTCAGCCTCCGGGATGCCATGCGCCAGGGAGCCAGCGACGAGGAGCTGCTGGCACTCATCAGCGCAGCCGTGGGACGCAAGCATGCGCGTCACGCCGGAATGTATAACCTGGCCCGCATGCGAAACCGCCCCATGATTACGATCGGGGGCTAAAATTTTGGTTCTCCGGACATTTCCTGTAATAACAGCTTAAATTCGGCGCGATTTGGCCGATCCCCCCGGTAGCACGGTAGATACGTACGATTGCTAAGGGGGGACTATGGCTGTTTCTTCGACATCCGCGACGCCTGGGCGGGCCTGTCCCGGCAAGCCACGGGCCCACCATCCGGCCTCACGTTACTGGTATCGCATTCGGTTTACCGAAGAAGAAGTGCGCCGGCACCGGGTCGAGGTCTTTCTACACCGCTTTGAACGGTTCTACCGGACGCTGGGCTGCCCGGAAGGCATGGTGCTGTATCGAACGCCCGGTACACATGACTACTATTTCTCCTGCGGACCTTTTGAGTATGCCGGTCGCATTTACCGGGAGTTTCCAGCCGAGCGAATGGACCACCCTCCAGAAGGAGAGTTGGAACTGGTATTTGGAGAACAGCGCTGCTGAACCGCTCTGAGCTTTTTGGAGGCGCAAACCCTCGCCTCGCCGCAGCTCTGTTGCGCACGGCGGCCTGTGCTGTCGGTGCTGATGCGTTGCAGATCGGAGGAGCCGCCTGCTACAGATTCGCCGCGTTTCTCTAAGGAGCGATTGGGCGCCTTGCTCAACCTGCTGCGGAAGGTCAAGTATCGGTCCTGCTGGACAGTAGCCCGAAATGCTCCGAAGCCCTTCTACTCGAAAGCGCAGACAACGCAGGGCATCCCCTACGCTGATCCGCCAGTCACGCTTGCCACATAGTGACCACCGTTTTCTAAATTGTCCTGTCTAATTCAGGAAGGCTAATAAGAGGACGCCAAATGAAGCAGCGCATGATTGGATGGCTGGTGGTGGCGTTGCTGCAAACGCCAACGCTCTGGGCTCAACAGATCAGCTATCCGGAAACGCCCCGGGTGCCTGTGGTTGATCATTACCACGGGGTGCTGGTACCAGACCCATATCGTTGGCTGGAAGATCTGGACAGCGAGCAAACCCGGCGGTGGATCGAAGCGCAAAATACGCTGACCTTTGCCTATCTCGACAGTATTCCACAGCGTGCCTGGATTCGCCAGCGCCTGAGAGAGCTGTGGAATTATCCTCGCTATGGCGTGCCTCAGAAAGAAGGAGGACGGTATTTCTTCTTTAAAAACGACGGCCTGCAAGATCAATCGGTGCTTTACGTGCAGGAAGGGCGCGACGGGGCACCTCGCGTGCTGATTGATCCCAATACGTTTTCCGAGGATGGCACCATCGCCCTCGCCACGCTGGCCATCAGTCCAGATGGTCGTTATGTGGTCTATGGACTCAGCGAGGCAGGTTCCGACTGGCGCACGTTCCGCATCCGCGAGGTAGAGACCGGCAAAGATCTTCCGGAAACGCTGCGATGGATCAAATTCAGCGGAGCTGCCTGGTTGCCTGACAACAGCGGCTTTTTCTACAGCCGCTACCCTGAACCAACCGATGATACGCTGGCGGCCGCCAACCGAAACCAGAAGCTATACTTTCATCGGTTAGGCACGGACCAATCCCAGGATGTGCTGATCTACGAGCGCCCGGACGATCCAGAGCTGGGGTTTAGCGCCGAAGTAACCCGCGACGGACAGTACTTGATTCTAACCGTCTGGAAAGGGACTGATACGCGTAATCGACTGTACTACAAAGACTTAAATCAACCAGATGCGCCGGTCGTGCGGTTGTTGGATGATTTTGACGCGCGCTACGAATTTGTGGGCAACACCGGGACAACATTTTTCCTTCTGACCAACCTGGAGGCCCCGAATGGCCGCCTGATCGCCATTGACATTACCCGTCCAGAACGTGCCAACTGGCGCACGATCATCCCGGAAAGCAAGGCGGTGATCCAGTCAGTAACGCTGGCCGGTGGACGTTTTGTGGTGCGGGCGCTCGAAGATGTCAAAACGCGTTTGACCGTGCACGCGTTGGACGGAACGCTTCTGGATACTATCGCACTGCCTACGCTGGGAAGCGTCTCCAGCGTAAGCGGGCGTCCGGACGATTCGGAGCTGTTTTTCAGTTTCACCAGCTTTACCTATCCGACGACCATCTTCCGACATGATCTGGAGACGGGCAGGACAACGGTCTTTCATGCACCGGAGATTGACTTCGATCCAGATCCCTACGAAGTACGGCAGGTTTTCTATCAAAGCAAGGATGGGACGCGGATTCCCATGTTTCTGGTTCATCGCAAGGGGTTGGTGCGCGACGGAACGCATCCCGTTTACCTGTACGGCTACGGTGGCTTTAACATTAGTCTCACCCCCTCGTTCAATCCGAGCAACCTGGTCTGGTTAGAGCTCGGTGGAATCTATGCCGTGGCCAATCTCCGGGGAGGGGGAGAGTACGGCGAAGCCTGGCACCGGGCGGGCATGCTCGAAAACAAGCAGAACGTGTTTGACGACTTTATTGCGGCAGCAGAATATCTCATCCGGGAAGGGTATACTTCGCCTCATCGGTTGGCTATTGGTGGAGCCAGCAACGGCGGATTGTTGACCGGGGCCGTGCTCACGCAGCGGCCGGAGCTGTTTGGAGCGGTGATTGTGCAGGTGGGCGTGCTGGATATGTTGCGCTACCACCGTTTTACGATTGGATGGGCCTGGGTGCCCGAATACGGCTCACCCGAGAACCCTGAGCATTTCCGTTTTCTGTATGCCTATTCTCCTCTGCACAACGTACGCCTGCACCGCTGCTATCCGCCGACGCTTATCATGACGGCGGACCACGATGATCGGGTGGTGCCGGCGCATTCGTACAAGTTTGCCGCCACGCTGCAACGGGCGCAGGGGTGCGCCCGGCCCATTCTGCTACGCGTTGAGACTCGGGCCGGGCACGGGGGAGGCATCCCGACCCGGAAACGAATCGAGATGGAGGCGGATAAGTGGGCTTTTCTGGTGCGAATGCTTGATTTATCCCGGATAGAAACGATGCGGTAGCGATGCGTGCATCAGGCTTCTGCCACAGTGCGGGCGGCCCGGGCCAGGGCAGGGAGAACAGAGCCGAGGGCTTTGTAGCGTGGATCAGCATTTAAGCCCCGAACAAAGCGAGCATAGAGCTGGGCTACGATGACCGTGACGCGGTAAAGCCCCAGCACATGGTAGAAGCGCACGTCTGGAAGTGGGCGGCCACGGCGGGCTGCATAGCGGGCCACCAGCTCCTCCCGCGTAGGAAAGCGCTCGTCCAGGGGCATGGTGGTCAGGGAACGAAAGATAGGAGGATCGTCTGGACGAACCCAGTAGGCCAGCAGGGCCCCGAGGTCGCTGAGCGGGTCGCCCAGAGTGCACATGTCCCAGTCGAAGACAGCAACGATACGGCCTGGATCGGTAAGCGCGAACATCACATTGTCCAGCTTATAATCATTATGCACCAGCGCCGTTTCAGCATGGGCTGGCCGGTTAGCCTGGAGCCAGGTGTAAACGGCCGCCAGGTCAGGCAAATCCATGGTGCGTGCAGCTTCCCAGCGTTTCCACCAGCCTTCGATCTGGCGTTCGAGAAAGCCTGCGGGGCGGCCTAGCTCGCCGAGACCAATGGCGCGAAAGTCGACGGCATGCAGGTCGGCCAGCGCGTCGACAAGTGCCAGGGCCATGCGGCGAGGCGCATCGGGATGTGGCTGAAATATGGCGGGCAGCTCTGTGCGTACGACCACGCCATGCCGTCGCTCCATTACAAAAAAGGGGGTGCCCACAATTTCGGGGTCGTCGCAGAAAAGGAAGGCACGGGGTGCGAGCGGATACGCCTGCCATAGACGCGAGAGCACCGTGTACTCGCGGCGCATGTCGTGGCCGCCGCGTGGCAGGGGGCCAGGTGGAGAGCGCCGCAGTACGTACTGATGGGTGCCGTAGTCAAGCAGATAAGTCAGGTTAGCGGCGCCACCGGTAAATTGCCGTACGCGCAGCGGCTGGTCGGTGCCCGGCAGCTTACCCCGCAGAAAAGCAGCAAGCCGGGCTTCATTAAAGCGAGCTTCGGGGCGGACGTCGCTCAGCTCATGGGGTTCGAGTCGAACGCTCATGGCGACAGAGACGGCTGTAGGTGGAACGGTTCGTCCAGCACCAGGGCGCGGCTTTCGGCTGGCGGTGCGCAGGCTGCCAGGGCGTTGATGTCGGTTCGGGCAAAACGCAGCGCAGCTGCGGCTGGGCGGCCGTCATGGCGCGCTAGCCCCCAGGCTGCTTGGCGTAATAGCAAGGCCAGCGCCGTAGCTCGTCCCAGCGTGAGCGCAAAGCGACGAGCGTCGGCCTGAAGCCGAGCGGGATCGGCAGCCACTCTGGTTAACCAGGTTGTGGCTGCCTGCAGCGCCGCCTGCGCTTTTCGGGCGGGCGATGCCAACGCAGCAGGCAGCGACGGTAGCCAGGTGTCAAAAGCTTCCTGCAGGGCAGTTAGGCCCTCGACCTCGTCGAGCGCGCGCAGCACATCAAGAGCCAGTATGTTGGTCGTGCCCTCCCAGATAGGAAGCACTTGCGCGTCGCGCAGCAGGGCGGGCAGTCCCGTGTCTTCAACGTAGCCGGCGCCTCCAAAAGCCTCCAGTACTTCGCTCAGCACCGTTACTGCCTGCCGGGCCGTTGTTAGCTTGGCGACCGGAGTCATCAGCCGCAATAGGGCCCGTTCACTGTCCGTCGCTATGTTGGTTTCGGCCCGGCCCATGAGTTCAGCAATCAGGAAGGACAGGTGGAAGGCGGCAGCCGTTTCAGCCTGCAGACCAGCCAGCGTATCAAGGTGAAGCGGATGTTCGATCAGGGGCTTACCGAAGGCGATTCGCCGCCGAGCATAGCTGCAGGCCAGCATGAGACCGCGTTGCATGAGTGCCGTGGCTGTGATGGCGTTCCAGGTGCGCGTGACGTTCAGCATTGGAGCGATGGCCCGCGTGCCATGCGTGAGGCCGGCCACCGGCTCTGCCGGTAGTCCTTCTAGCAGGACTTCGGCTGTAGGCAGCTTGCGCGTTCCTAGCTTGTCTTTCAGGCGCAGGATTTGAAAGCCCCGTGGTCGTCCCTGCGCGTCGCGCAGCTCAGCATAGAAGAGGGCCAGTCCCTGGCCTCCTGGAGGATTGCCCTCCGGACGGGCCAGGATAAGCGCCATCTGGGCTGTAACGGCCGAGACAAACCATTTGCGGCCATAGAGGCGCCAGGAGCCGTCCGGTGCGCGGCGTGCCACGGTCTGGCTTCGTCCGACATCTGAGCCGCCTGCCAGCTCGGTCATCCACTGACCACTGGTCCAGAAGGTCGCAGGATCCCGGCTTGTCAGGTGCGGCAGAGCCCGCTCGATCAGTTGCCGATTGCCGCTGGCGAGCAGCGTGCGAGCGGCGCCGTCGGTCATTGCCAGCGGACAGGCATAGATATCAGTTGAAGGCGCAAACAGGTAGACTTTGGCAAACTGATGAATGCGCGAAAAGGCCCCGTGCGCTTGTTCATAGGCAGTGGCGACCAGGCCGAAGCGTACAGCCAGGCGTTCAGCTTCCTGCCAGACCCGGGTCAGGCGCACTTCATCGATACGTTCGCCCCAGGGACTCCAGGGAATATGAACGGGTTCGCTGGTGCGGTCTTCAAGCTGGAGACGGTAAAGCGGTCCGCCAGCGAGGGCGCCCAGCTCCTGCAGTTCGGGTTCGAGGTCGCGCAGCACCTCAGGAGGAAGAACGCGCGCGAGGTAGCCGCGCAGCATCGGGTCGGTTTCATAGGTGTTGTCGAGGACAGGCGGCTCCTGCACAAACATAGGCGGCAAGTCAGGTTTCCAGATAGCGGCGTAGCTCCAAACGCGCGACCAGGTCGCGATGCACCTCGTCCGGACCGTCGTAGATGCGAGCAGCGCGTTCGTGGCGGTACCAGAAGGCCAGAATAGTGTCGTCGGTCATACCCAGCGCGCCATGCACCTGCAGCGCTCGGTCGAGCACGCGTTGCAGCACACCCGCCACGTAAAACTTGAGCAGTGAAATATCGACACGTGCGGCATGAGTGCCCGCTTGTTCGATTTTCTCGGCAGTGGCCAGGATAAGGTGGCGAGCGGCTTCAATTTCAGCCCGACTGTCGGCAATGGCATGCCGGACTACCTGCTGATCGGCCAGGGGCTGTCCCGGCGCCAGCTCCCGGCGCAGCGCATAACGACACATCAGGGCCAGTGCGCGTTCGCAAATGCCAATCCAGCGCATGGCATGATGAATCCGGCCCGGGCCTAACCGCTCCTGCGCCAGCGCAAAGCCTGCGCCTTCGGGCCCCAGCCGGTAGCTTAGAGGGACGCGGCAACGTTCAAAGCGCACTTCGGAGTGGCTTAGCCATCCCTCGCCCAGCTCGCCCATGACAGGCAGCCGACGCACATGCAAAAAACCCGGTGTATCGGTAGGAACGATGAGCAGACTGGCCCGCTCATGAGGGCGCTCGGCCTCCGGATTGGTGATGGCCATCACAATGGCGAAGGCTGCATCCTCAGCACCTGTAACGAACCACTTGTGGCCGTCAAGAATATAGTAATCTCCTTCGCGGCGGGCTGTGGTGCTGAGCCAGACGGGGTTGGAACCGGCATGCTCTGGCTCCGTCATGGCAAAACAGCTGCGTATTTCGCCCCGTACCAGGGGCTGGAGAAAGCGCTCCTGCTGCTCCGGCGTACCATGGGCCAGCAGCAGCTCCATATTCCCGATGTCGGGTGCCTGGCAGTTGAACAGGTAATGGCCCAGCGGCGTGCGGCCCAGACGCTCGCTCAGATGAGCGAATTCCGTAAGCGACAATCCCATGCCGCCCAGGTGCTGGGGGAGCGGAGGACACCACCAGCCGCGGGCCTTTACTTCGGCGCGTAGTTGCTCCAGTTCCTCGCGCAGCGCCCCTAATCCTTTGCGCAACAGGCGCTGCTCCAGCGGGTATACCCGCGATTCAAGAAAGGATTGCACCTCGTCCAGTAAGGTGTTCGGTAAGACCTGCGTATTCATGACAGCTTCATGGGTGAATAACCAATCAGTAAACCTCCGTCAATGGGAAGGGCTGTGCCTGTCATATAGTTAGAGGCTTCCGAGGCCAGAAACAGCGCCAGGCCGATCAGCTCATCAGGTTCAGCCATGCGGCGCTGGGGAATTTGCTGCACGATGGTGTCGTGCAGGGTTGGGGTTTCCCAGAGCACGCGACTAAAACGCGTCCGGATGAAGCCCGGCACGATTGCGTTGACCTGGATATTGTCGGAAGCCAGTTCAGCGGCCAGCACTTCGGTCAGCATGAGCACGGCCGCTTTGGTAACGCAGTAGACGCCCATGCCGGGTTGAGGGCGCTTCCCTGCAATGGAGGCAATGTTGATGATTTTGCCTCCACCTCGGCGTTTCATGTGGGGATGGCAGGCGCGGGCTGTGTAAAAATAGCCCTTGACGTTTACCTCAAAGGTTTTGTCCCAGTGCGACGGTTCGGCCGTCAAAATCGGGCCAAAGTGCGGATTGGTCGCCGCGTTGTTAACCAGAATGTCGATGCCGCCAAAGGTCTCAACAGCTCGGGCAACCAGAGCATCTACCTCCTCGGGGTGGCCGACATGGGTGGGAATGGCCAGGACTTCGCCGCCCTGTTTACGGATTACTTCGGCCACAGCCTCAAGCGCTTCGGCCTTACGAGCAGCTAGGACGACGCGGGCGCCGGCAGCCGCGTACGCTTCGGCAATAGCTCGTCCAATGCCGCGGCTTGCGCCGGTGATCAGGGCTACTTTGTCCTTCAGGTTGGTTGTAAATGAATTGCGGTGTTCGCTCATTGTCTGTCAGGCGTGGTTGGTTGGCTGAAGCGCAATCTCAGGCCAATGGTTGGCCCATGGACGAGCCGCCTCGTAACAGGCTGCGGCCCGCAGAACGGTAGCTTCGTCAAAGCGTCGACCGACAAGTTGCAGACCGACGGGTAATCCCTCCTGCGTAAAACCAGCCGGCACGCTGGCGGCCGGGTGTCCGGTCAAGTTGAATGGAAACGTAAAGAATGGTTCTAGAGGACTTTCGACCGGGTGGCCTGCCACTTCGGTAGGACCGAATTCACCCGAGCGATGAGGAGGAGCCGCCATAACCGGCAAAAGCCAGAGATCGTATTGTTGCAAGAAGGCTTCCACCCGATCATAAAGTTGTAGCCGGGTAAATTCGGCGCGAGCTACGTCGCGGGATGAAAGGTGATCGGCATAAGGTAGAAAGACGGCCAGCATGGGATCCAGGTGCGCTGCAAAGTCTGGAGGCAGGTCGCGTTCAAGCTGGGCAACCATGCGGGGGACGATAATGCCCAGGAACGCTTCCGCAGGAAAGTCCAACCGCGGAGAAGCTTCTTCGACGTAACAACCCAGGTCTTCAAAGGTGCGAGCGGCCGTCTCGCAGAGCGTTTTCACTTCGGGATCGATGCGGCCATAGCCTGGGGTAGGGCTCCAGGCCACTCGCAGGCCCTGCACGTCGCCTTCGCAGGAAGCCAGAAACGAAGGGACAGGGCCGGGCAGGCTGTAGGGATCGCGGGCATCTGGCCCGGCCATGATGTCCAGCAGGACGGCCGCGTCGCGCACGGTTCGGGCAAGAGGGCCTTCGTGGTTCAGCGTGGCCCAGCTATCCTGGCGGGGCCAGAAAGGCACGCGTCCGAACTGCGGTTTAAGTCCGAACACGCCGCAACAGGAGGCAGGCACGCGAATCGAGCCCCCACCATCGTTGCCGTGAGCAAGAGGGCCTAGGCCGGCCGCTACCTGGGCGGCTGCTCCTCCCGAAGAGCCGCCCGGGCTGTGCGACAGCTTCCAGGGATTGCGTGTGGCGCCAAACAGACGATTCTCGGTGTCGAATTTGCCACCGAATTCCGGCGTGTTGGTTTTGCCCAGAATGGGGAGTCCAGCCCGGCGCAGCCGCTCAACGAGCACGGCATCGACGGTGGGCACGTGGTTGCGCAGCAGCACCGAGCCGTACGTGGTCCGCAGACCTTTCGTTTCCGTCAGATCCTTGATCGTGACGGGCACTCCGGCCAGCGGCGAAAGGGATTCGCCACGGTCCAACTGTTCATCCACAGCCTGGGCAGCCGCCAGAGCACCTTCCGGGTCCAGCGTGACAAGCGCGTTAAGGGTAGGATTTAGCGCGGCGATGCGCTCTAGAAAATGCTCGACCACTTCGACGGCACGCAGCTCTCGGCGGGCAATCAACTGGCCCAGTTCGAGTGCGGAGTGTTGCCACAGTTCCATGATTCAGCTTCCGGTAAATACGGGGGGACGTTTTTCCAGGAAGGCCTGGACCCCTTCGCGGTGGTCGTTGCTCAGGATGCACTGTTGCTGAAGGAGCGCTTCATAGGCAACGGCCTCACGCAAGGAAGCGGTAAGTGCATAGTGCAGGGCTGTTTTGGTCAGGCCCAGGGCTAGCGTGGGACGGGCCGCCAGCTCATGGGCCCAGCGACGCGCTTCTTCCTGGAGTCGGTCTGCTGGCACCACCCGGTTGGCCAGTCCCCACGAAAGACAACGGCTGGCCGGGATGCGCTGCCCTTCGGCTGCCATTTCAAAGGCGCGTGCATAGCCCACCAGGCGCACCAGTAGAAACGTGGCCCCCATGTCGGGGACCAGGCCGATGTTGCTAAAAGCCAGCATCAGGCTTGCGTTGTCGGCCATGATGCGCAGGTCGCAGGCCAGCGCCAGCGAGCATCCGGCCCCGGCCGCGGTGCCATTGATAGCGCCCAGGATGGGTTTTTCGATCGACGTTATCAGTTCAACCAGAGGGCCGTAGACCTGCAGCAAGTGCTGGCGCACGAAGGCCGGTGAGGGGTTGGCCTGAAAGGCGTCCAGATCGGCACCTGAGCAGAAGTCAGGTCCCGCACCGGTCAGCACGATGGCGCGGATATCTGGATCGTCTCGCACGTGCAGCAGCGCGTTGTGCAGCGCCTTTTCCAGAGTGCGATTGAGCGCATTGCGTCGTTCGGGTCGGTTCAACGTTAACACAGCCACCGGCCCGTCGCGTTCAAGGAGCAGCGTTTCGTGCATTGTTACCTGCATGGGCGATTGAGAGGGATTGCGCGAGTGAACACTTGTTCAATATACTATGTGCGTTCCATGAAGAAAAGACCTTCGGAAAGATGCAGCTTGTAACAGGAGGGTCCCTCAAGGGGAAAGTATTGTTCATTACCGGCGCGAGTCGCGGTATTGGCAAAGCGATCGCGCTGCGGGCTGCGCGCGATGGGGCGCGCATCGTGATTGCAGCTAAGACGGTAGAGCCCCACCCGAAACTGCCGGGCACTATTTACACAGCAGCCGAAGAAATTCGGGCAGTCGGGGGAGAGGCGTTGCCGCTTCCGGTCGATGTGCGCTTTGAGGATCAGATCCAGGAGGCTGTTGAAAAAGCCGTTGCCCACTTTGGGGGAATCGACATCCTGGTGAACAATGCCAGTGCAATCTATCTGGCAGGCACCCTTGAAACGCCCATGAAGCGTTTTGATCTGATGCATCAGGTGAACGTGCGCGCAACGTTTGCCTGCTCGCAGGCCTGCCTGCCGCATCTGATGAAGGCGGAAAACCCGCATATTCTGGTATTGTCGCCGCCGCTCAAGCTAGAGCCGCGGTGGTTTGCGCCGCATCTGGCCTATACGCTTTCGAAATATGGCATGTCGATGTGCGTGCTGGGAATGGCCGAGGAATTTCGCGAGGCCGGGGTGGCGGTCAATGCGCTATGGCCGCGCACGACGATTGCAACGGCCGCCGTGCGTAATCTGCTGGGCGGCGAAGAGATGGTGCGGCGCTCCCGCAAGCCTGAGATTATGGCCGATGCAGCGCATGTTATTCTGACGCAACCCAGTCGCCAGTGCACCGGGCAGTTCTTCATCGACGAGGACGTGCTGCGCCAGGTAGGCGTGACAGATTTCACGCCGTATGCGGTTGATCCCTCCATCGGGGAATTGACGCCCGATCTTTTTGTCTGAACAGTTAATGGTCCCATCCAAATGGGTTTGCGCAAAAGTGAACGATCGTTTATTTTATGGTGAAGCTTTGTTAAAATCTCTTTCATTCTGTGAAAAATTGCCATGCGCATTTACAAGAGTCCTTTTGCCGACGTTCCGATTCCGGAGATTTCGCTGCCGGAGATGGTCTTCCAGCGGGTGGATACGCATCCGGACAAGCCGGCGCTCATTGAGGGGATGACAGGGCGCACGCTGAGCTACGCGCAGCTTCGCGCGCGGGCGCAGGCCTTTGCGGCCGGTCTGGCTGCCCGGGGGTTTCGGAAAGGAGATGTGCTGGCCATCTACAGCCCCAACTTGCCAGAGTATGCCGTTGTGTTCTATGGGGTGGCGATGGCCGGTGGTATTGTCACCACTGTCAATCCGCTTTATACTGTTGATGAGCTGGCGCATCAACTGGAGGATTCCGGAGCCCGGTTGCTGGTAACATTCCCGATGTTTCTGGAAAACGCGCGGGCAGCCGCCGAACGTGCGGGCGTAGAGGAGGTGATTGTCATTGGTGAGGCTGAGGGGGCTACGCCGCTGGCTGCGCTGTTGCAGACCAGCGCCGAGCCACCGGCTGTGGAAATTCAACCGCGCGAGGATCTGGTGGTGTTGCCGTATTCAAGTGGCACCACGGGACGGCCCAAGGGCGTCATGCTCACGCACTATAACCTGGTGGCGAATATTGCTCAGACAATGGCCGTCGAGCAATTCGAAGAGGACGAGGTGCTTATTGGCATTTTGCCGTTTTACCACATATACGGCATGACAGTCATTATGAGCATGGCGCTCCATGCTGGATGTACGGTAGTCACCATGCCGCGCTTCGATCTGGAGCAGTTTCTAGAGCTGCTCCAACGCTATCGGATTACAACCGCCTTTCTGGTGCCTCCCATTATCCTGGCGCTGGCGAAGCATCCGCTGGTGGATCAGTATGACCTGTCCAGTCTGCGCTACGTCAACTCCGGGGCAGCTCCTCTGCCGGAGCCGGTGGCGCGCCAGTGTGCAGAGCGACTGAACGTCATCGTGCGTCAGGGATACGGCATGACGGAGACAAGTCCCGTAACGCATTTCTTGCCGCGCGGCTATCCCATCAAGCTTTCGTCGGTGGGCGTGGCGGTGCCGAATACGGAGTTCCGCATTGTGGATGTGGCGACCCATGAAGATGTGCCGGAAGGAGAGACAGGCGAGCTGTGGATTCGGGGACCTCAGGTGATGAAGGGCTACTGGAAAAATCCGCAGGCGACGCGCGACACGATTGACGACGAGGGATGGTTGCACACCGGCGATGTTGCCCGCATCGACGCGGACGGCTACCTGTACATTGTGGACCGGGTAAAAGAGCTCATCAAGTACAAAGGCTATCAGGTAGCACCGGCCGAGCTGGAGGAGATTCTGCAGGGCCATCCGGCGGTGGCCGACGTGGCGGTGGTGCCAAGCCCCGATGAAGAGGCGGGCGAGGTTCCCAAGGCCTATGTAGTGCTCAAGCCTGGCATGCAGGCAACCGCTGAGGAATTAATGGCCTATGTAGCCGAACGGGTAGCGCCGTACAAAAAGATTCGCCGCGTGGCGTTCGTGGAGGAAATCCCCAAGACGCTGTCAGGCAAAATCCTGCGACGGGAACTGGTGCGGCGCGAGCGGGAGGCTGCGGGATTGGCGTAAAGCCTCTTGTCCTGATTAAACCGTCTTATAACACCCCGAGGAGTGAACACCGTTAACCAACCGTGGATGACAACAATGACCTACGTGCTTATGCGTAGCTGGCTATTGCTAGCCCTGGTGTTTTTGCCTGGACTGGCTGCCGCGCAATCGACGGCCACGATTCAAGGGCAGGTGACGGATGCCGAAAATGGTGATCCCTTGCCGGGCGCCAACGTAGTCCTCTATCGTCCAGGTGAAACTACGGTCTTTCGGGGTACGGCAGCCGATGTTTCAGGAAACTATCGGTTAGAAAATCTGCCGGCCGGTACCTATGAGGTAGTTGCCCGCTTTGTGGGCTATGAAGATGCCCGGCAAACGGTTACGCTGACAGCCGGGGCTACGGTAACCGTTAACCTGGCCCTGACGCCCGTTGAACTGGGGTTGAACCCCGTGGTGGTAACGGCCTCTCGTCGGCAGGAGAAAGTGCTGGAGTCGCCAGCGTCCATTTCGGTATTAGACGCGCGAGAGCTGGAGCAAACGGCCACGCACGCTACGGTGGCCTCTTTGCGGTACGTTCCCGGCGTAGACATTGCGCAATCCAGCCTGAATCGTTTCCAGGTATCGCTGCGGGGGTTCAACTCTGTCTTCGTTGCCAAAACGTATGCCCTGGTGGATTACCGGCAGGCCACCACGCCTAGCCTGGCTATTAATGCCTTTTCCGCTATGCCTATTGCGCCGATTGACCTGGCCCGGGTTGAAGTGGTTCGAGGGCCTAACTCGGCGCTTTATGGTGCGGGTGTGGAGCAAGGCGTAATCCACTTCATCACAAAAGACCCACTGACTTATCCAGGTACGTCGGTCATGATTGGTGGAGGCGAGCGCTCAATCATTCAGGGGGCGCTTCGCCACGCAGGCGTCATCAATGATCGGCTGGGTTACAAAATTGTAGGTTACTACAGCCAGGGACAGGACTGGCGCCTGGATCCGGACGATCCAACAGATCGGGAGCTGCTCAATGCCATTCATCCCCGCTGGGGAGGACGCGATTACGACACCTGGCAGGGCTATGTCTACGGCACCTTGCAGTACCAACTGAATCCTCAGACCACGTTAACGGCCAGTGGCGGATACTCCTCCATCAAGCAAATTACACTGGCCAACACAGGCGAAAACGTGCTGGATAATTTCTCGACCTACTTTGCCCAGCTTCGGCTGCAGGCCGGTGGATTCTTCGGGCAGGTGTTTTACACGCAAAATGACGACGGCAACACGCACTTTGTGCGAAGCCCTGTCTATGTCTACGAAAAATCTTTTCTCATGAGCGCGCAGGCGCAGTACAGCTTCAGTGTGCTGGACGATCGCCAGCGCTTTGTCATAGGCGCCGACTACCGTCGGACGGTGCCCCGTACGGGCGGGACTATCCACGGCCGTTTCGAAGGACGGGATGAAACCAATGAGGTCGGCGGGTACGTCCAGTCGGAAACGCGTCTGGGCGACGCGCTCGACATCGTCCTGGCAGGACGCCTGGACTATGATGATGTGATTCAGAAAACGCAGTTCTCGCCGCGCGTGGCATTTGTCTTTAAGCCTTCTTCTACGCACAGCTTCCGCACCACCTATAACCGCGCGTTTACCACACCGCCGGGCGTGAACCTCTTCCTGGATCTCTTTATCGAAGATCGCGGACCCTTTGGCATACGGGGGGTAGGGGCCGTCGATGGCTGGACGTTCCCAAGCCAGGTGCAGACCTCTAGCTTCATTCCGGGCATCCGGGCCTGGCCTGGCGTCGGCATTCCGCTGGCCGTAGCTTATCAGGCGGTAACCGCTGGGCTGGCAGCCCAGGGCGCGCTTCCAGGCCCCCTGGTGGCGTTCCTGCAAAGCAAAGCCAGTCAGATTCAGGGCTTTTCGTCAGGACTGATGGTCACTCCTGACGGGGCCGTGCTTACCAGCCTGGAAGATGTACCCGCTGCGCGTCAGACGATCACCAACTCGTATGAACTGGGGTATAAAGGGCTGTTTGCCAACAAGCTGCTGGTAATGGTCGATCTGTACTACACCCGTAAGAAAAACTTTATTAGCGAGCTGCAGCCCTTTACCCCGCTCGTGGTGACGCCTGGCGTGGCCAACGATCTGGCCGCGGCCATTATGGATGCCTTTACGGATGATGAACTGGCTGCCTATGGGCTGGACCGGCAGACCCTGGCCGGTATCTATCAGCAGGCTGCCGCTGCCCTGGCCGCGAATCCCATTGGGCTTATTGAGCCGGTCGAAAACTTCGATCCGAATCGAAAGCCTGAACTGCTGCTTACCTACGTAAACTTTGGAGACGTGGACTATTATGGCGTTGACGTAGCCGTGCAATGGACGCCAGATGCGCGGTGGAATCTATTTGCCAACTTCTCATGGGTCAGCGATAACTTCTTTGACGATGAGGAGCTGGGCGAACCCGGCACTGGACGCGAGATCTCAATGAACGCACCGCGCTACAAAGTGGGAGGTGGAGTAACGTACACCGCTCCTTCGGGGCTGTCAATTAACCTGGCCGGGCGTTACGTAGATAAGTTTGAGGTGCGCTCGGGTATCTTCAGAGGTACGGTTGAGAGCTACTTCCTGCTTGATCTGGGAGTAGGCTATGACCTGAGCCGCCTGGCGCCTGGCCTGCGCATTGACATACTGGCGCAAAACCTGCTCAATAACAAGCATCGCGAATATATCGGCGCGCCCAAGATGGGACGGCTGATTACGACGCGCCTGACCTACACCGTAGGAGGATACTAAACCACAGGTTCCCGGCCGGCAGGGTTCGGAGCCCTGGCCTCCGGACCCTGCCGGATATCGGGATATATGACAGGCGGGTATGAATCGAAGGGAACGCGAAGCAGCAATCTATCAGGCCGCAGCCCGCGTATTTCGACGTAAGGGATTGAAACGGGTGCGGTTGCAGGACGTGGCCGAGGAGGCAGGCATCCCTCGGGGTGCCCTTTATTACTATGTAGCCAGTAAAGCTGACCTGATATGGACGGTTATCGAAACTCCCCTCTGCCATTTGCTCCAACAGGCACGGAACATTGTAAACAGCACGGCAAATCCAGAAACCAAACTGGCGCAGCTTATTGAGCACCACCTGTGTAACCTGATCACCTATCATGAAAGCTGGCTGCTCCTGCAGTGCGAAGATCTAGAAACGCTGCAGCAAACGCTCACGATCAACCTGGAAGAGGTGCTGCAGCAATATGAAGCCTGCTGGCAGGCTGTAATCGAGGAGGGAAAACAACAGAAAACGTTCACAACCATTTCTGATCCGGAGCGGCTGGCCAGCGCGTACATTAGCCTGGTGCAGGGAGTCTATTGCTGGGGCAGCCTCAAGGGAAAACAGACGCCGGAGGCGGTGGCAGCATGGCTAACGCCCCTGGTCTTGGGCAACCTGCAAAAAACGGCCATGGGCGTTTCCGCCTCGGTAAATGCCTGAAGATCTATGCCAGGACCGCTGGCTTCGCTACGCGTGCTCGATTTTACGACGCTGTTGCCCGGACCGTATGCGACGCTCCTGCTGGCCGATCTGGGCGCCGACGTGGTGCGCATTGAAGCCCCGGATCGGCCTGACCTGATGCGTCTGGCACCCCCCTACGATGAAACCGGAGTGGCGGCCGGCTATGCCTGGATCCACCGCTCTAAGCGTTCTGTAGCACTTGACCTGAAGCACCCCAAAGCGGCCATGGTGGTACGCCGGCTCGTCCGGCACTACGACGTGGTCATTGAAGGCTTCCGGCCAGGCGTTATGCAGCGGCTGGGGCTTGACTATGAGACGCTGGCTAAGGAAAATCCAGCCCTGATTTACTGCTCCATCACGGGCTATGGCCAGACAGGGCCTTACCGCGAACGGGCAGGGCATGACCTGAATTATCAGGCGCTTTCGGGTCTGCTGAGCCATACCGGCCGTCGGGAAGCCGGACCAGGACCTTCTGGCGTGCCCCTGGCCGACGTGGCAGGCGGACTCTTTGCCGCGCTGGCCATTCTGGCTGCTGTAGTGCATCGCCAGCGCACAGGCAAAGGACAATATCTGGATCTGGCTCTTCTTGATACCACCATCGCTTTCAATGGCCTGGCCGTCAGTGGTTTTCTAGCAGCCGGACATCAACCCGGCTACGAAACCGAACCCCTGAATGGGGGCAGTTTCTACGACTGCTACCGCACGCGCGACGGACGCTACCTGGCTGTGGCCGGACTGGAGCCTAAGTTCTGGGAAGGCTTTTGCAAGGCAATCGGTCGCCCCGACCTGGCTCCTTACGGCTACAATGTGTGGGATGTCGCTGTCCAGCAACGCCTCAAAAAGGAAATTCACCAGACCATCGCTTCGCGCACCCTGGCCGAATGGCAGGCACGCTTTGCTGAACATGATGTGTGCGTTGAGCCCGTATTGACGCTGGAGGAAATGACGCAGCACCCTCAGGTGCAGGCGCGGCAACTGATCGTTACCGTGTCGCGTCCAGACGGCACCACCCAGCGCCAGGTAGGCTTTCCTGTACATTTTTCGCGCACGCCGCCTACCTATCGGCATACCGGGCCCTCTCTGGGCGCGCACACCCTGACGGTGCTCCAGGAAGCTGGGTTTACAATGAAGGAAATTCAGAAACTGGCTGCCGAAGGAGCATTCGGGGCCGGTTTGGCTACAACATGAACCGTTTCACCAAGCTGAGATCAGCCATGCCACAGTACAACAGTATTCCCGAAGTGCTCGAATCCTATAAGGAGCGATTCCTGCCCGATCAGGCAGCAGGTGTGGAAGGTGTCGTGCAGCTTAACCTGACCGGCGAAGGCGGAGGGACGTACTACATGGTGATCAAGGATGGCACGCTGGAAATCAAAGAAGGAACGCACGAAAACCCCACGGTCACTGTAACCACCTCCGCCGAAAACTGGCTTAAGATCAACAACGGCAAGGCCAATCCGATGTCGCTCATGATGATGGGCAAACTCAAGGTGAGCGGCTCACTGCCGATGGCTATGAAGTTCCAGTCTCTTTTCCGGACCGGGTAAAGCCTGAGAAACAGCATACGCTCCGCATGGTGGGGTAGCTTGCTACGCTACCTCACCATGCGGGAAACGTAATCGCTGGAGCGATTAGCTGCTGGCTTTTCGCGGGCAAGTGGACAGGCCAAGGGCGGCGTAAAGGGGACAGCTCCCGGCCAGCCCCGTTACCAGAAAAATCAGCGCCAGAATGCCTAGAATGACGGCCACGGTGCCGCTGATCTGACCGGTAACGTACAGCCCGCCAATTACCAGGGCAATGACAATGCGAATAACCCGGTCAATGGTGCCTACGTTACGTTTCATGACAGGGGCCCATCCAGTTTGTTATGACAACCAAATACAAGGTAATAGATGGGGGAAGTAACATGCGTAATAAAGTGGTAACGAACGGCAAAAATTGACTGGTTCGGCGTAATACTCTACAAATGCTAGAGAGGTGACTGATCTGGGACAATGAAGCGCATGCGTGAAGCACCGGCAGAGACGGTGGCTATTTCCAGGATTCGCTTGCAGGCGACACAAGAACTGAAAAGACGACTGGCCCAGGGGCCGGTAATTGTGCAGCGGCAGGGAAAGGCGGTAGCCGTTCTGATTGATCCGGCCCAGTGGCAGCAATGGGTCCGAAAGCTGGAGCAGGGCGCTTCGCCTCGGACAAATAGCCGGAGACGGCGCTAAGGACGCCTCCTATACGTGCTGCTCGGCGTGATAGGAAGAGCGGACAAGGGGTCCACTTTCAACATGGCCAATACCCTTGGCTTCTCCCATTTCTTTGTACCATCGGAACACGTCGGGATGCACAAACTCTTCTACCGGCAAGTGCATGCGGGTAGGTTGCAGGTACTGGCCAATGGTCATAATGTCGAGCTGAATGCGGGCGAAGTCGTCCATCACGGCCAGCACCTCTTCTCTGGTTTCGCCTAGTCCAACCATAATACCGCTTTTAGTGCGCAGGCCGGCCTGCTTGGCGCGCCAGAGCAGTTCCAGAGATCTGTCATAACGTGCCTGCGGACGTACGCGTCGATAGAGGCGAGGGACGGTTTCGATATTATGGTTAAGAATGTCCGGACGTTCGTCCAACACCAATTGCAGGGCGTCCCAGTTGCCCTGAAAGTCCGGAATCAGCACTTCGACGGTTACGCCCGGATTGAGGGCTCGAATCTGTCGAATCGTTTCTGCGAACAGGGCCGCGCCCCCATCTTCCAGATCGTCCCGGTCAACGGAGGTAACGACGGCATGTCGGATGCCCATCAGACGCACGGCTTCGGCTACGCGACGCGGCTCATCCCAATCGACCGGATCGGGTCGGCCAGTTTTGACCGCGCAGAAGCCGCATGAGCGCGTGCAGACGTTCCCCAGGATCATAAACGTGGCCGTACCTGCTGTCCAGCATTCCCCCATGTTCGGACAGCGGGCACTCTGGCAGACCGTGTGCAGCCGGTGCGTCTCCACGATGTCCAGCACGCGTCGGTACGTAGGGCCATAGGGTAATTTGGCGCGAAGCCAGGCCGGGCGCCGGCCGCGCTCGTTGGTTACAGGAGGCGGATCAATGACGGGCAGTTCGAAAAAACCTCCATCTCCTTCTGGGAAAAGGGGCTCCTTGGGCACCCGCTTTAACTCAATTTCGCCCGGTAGAAAGCGACGACGAGGTGACGGGGTATGCTGCTGGTTCATAGCAGGTTGCGCTTTCCAAAGCATCTTAGCTGACCCAAAATCGGGGAAAGGCTACCCGGTTCGTGCCGAAATGATCCCATGCGGTTACCAGGCAGATCCAGTCGCTCCTTCGTTGTTCTTTCAAGTTTTTCCCGCCCGGCGTTTCCGTTTCGATGGTTTGGTTTTTGTATTTTGCGCCTGAACTGTTGTTGTGGAAAACAGAAGGGAGTGTCTTATGGAGCATCTGACCACGCAGCAGATTACGCCGGAAATGGTGCGGCCCGTTCTGTCGCGCCACCTGCTGACGGATGGGCTGCCCCTTGTGCTTGATATGGAGCGGAGCCAGGGCGTGCGTCTGTACGACCAGCTTACGGGTCGGGAATTTGTTGACTTTTTTGGTTTTTTTGCATCCAGCGCGGTCGGGATGAATCATCCCAAAATGCTAGCAGACGAGGACTTTAAAAAACGTCTGCTGGAGGCTGCGCTTAACAAGGTAACCAATTCGGATATTTATACCGTCCATATGGCGCGGTTTGTGCAGACGTTCGAGCGGGTGGGCATCCCAGACTATTTGCCTTATGCTTTCTTCATCGATGGCGGGGCGTTGGCTGTAGAAAATGCACTCAAAGCGGCTTTTGACTGGAAAGTGCGCAAGAACTTTCAGAAGGGATATCGCCGTGAAGTAGGGCACCGCGTATTGCATTTTGATCAGGCATTTCATGGGCGCAGTGGCTATACGCTTTCCTTGACAAATACGTTTGATCCACGGAAGACCCAGTACTTTCCCAAGTTTGACTGGCCGCGCGTGATCAATCCCAAACTGACGTTTCCGCTGACGGAGGAAAACCTGGAGCGTACGATTAGGCTGGAGCAACTGGCGATCCGCCAGGCCAAACAGTATTTCTACGAGTACAAAGATGAAATTGCCTGCATTATCATTGAGCCGATTCAGGCAGAAGGGGGCGACAACCACTTCCGGCCAGAGTTTTTGCAGGCGCTTCGGGAGCTGGCGGATGAGAACGATGCCTTGTTGATCTTTGACGAGGTGCAGACCGGAGTAGGCATTACAGGTGCCTTCTGGGCCCATCAGGCGCTTGGCGTGCAGCCCGACATCATTGCCTTTGGCAAGAAGACGCAGGTGTGCGGCATTCTGGCAGGACGCCGGCTGGATGAAGTCGAAGACAATGTGTTTCACGTGTCCAGCCGGTTAAATTCTACCTGGGGCGGTAACCTGGCGGACATGGTTCGGTTTGATCGGATTCTGGAGATTATTGAAGAAGATCATCTAGTAGAAAACGCAGCCCGGGCGGGCGCTCATCTGTTGCGTCGCCTGGAGGAAATGGCGCGGGAACTCCCCTTCATGACCAATGTGCGGGGGCGCGGACTCATGTGCGCCTTTGACCTGCCAACGCCGGCGTTTCGGGATGCCGTCCGCCAGCGAAGCCTGGAAGAGGGCGTCCTTATCCTGGCCTGCGGAGAACGCTCAATCCGTTTTCGGCCTCCCCTTATTATCACCGAGGCGGAGATTGACGAGGGGCTTCAACGGTTACGCCGGGCGCTGGAGCACGTGGCACGTCAGCAGTCTGCTAGCTGAAACGCGGTCTGCGTGGTATCCTCAGGTCGGTCTGTAAAGGCCGACCTTATTTTTTTGTAAAGCGGGGGTGCACCCGTGTCCCATGAGCAGGCGCGGCCCACCCGAGCGAGGGACTCGTCCGAGCGGACGAGTCCCTGAAAAGTCGCTGCGGGCCACCTCAGACAGTAGTCTCTGCTGGCACGGCTTCGTCCTCTTGCGCTTCGGTTACGAGTCGGGTTACATCCGCAATAGCGTCGCCCGGTTTGAGCTGGATCAGTCGGACGCCCTGGGTGTGCCGCCCCATCCGATTAATGCCGGCTACATGCAGACGAATCATCAAGCCGTTCTGGGTAATAATCATCAAGTCATCGGTGTCCTGCACGGCTTTGATGGCGATGAGACGGCCGGTGCGGGGTGTGATTTTCATGGTCCATACACCTTTGCCGCCCCGCCGGTGAACGGGATATTCCGCCAGGGGGGTACGTTTCCCGTAGCCTCTGGCGCTGATAGCCAGAATGCAGGGTGCTACTTCCGGAGCGACAGCCACCATGCCCACCACCTGCTCGCCAGTGCCCAGCGCAATGCCGCGCACGCCCCGCGTGTTGCGTCCCATAGGCCGCACATCGGATTCGTCGAAGCGCACCACGCGTCCGCCGGAAGAGGCCAGGAGTACGTGCGCCCGGCCATCGGTCAACACGGCTTCAATGAGTTCATCGCCTTCGGCAAACGCTATAGCGATAATGCCGTCGGCGCGAGGACGGCTAAAGGCGGCCAGCTCCGTCTTTTTGACGAGTCCCTGACGGGTGGCCATGAGCACGTAATGTGTGCGTAGGAAATCCGGGTTTTCAAAATCTTCCTTGCGAATGTTCAGCACAGCCCGTACGCGGTCGTCGGGTGCGATCTGGATCAGGTTGCGAATGGAGCGGCCCAGGCTGGTGCGGCTTCCTTCGGGGATGTCATAGACGCGCAGCCAGTAGCAGCGGCCGTGGTCGGTAAAAAAGAGAAGGTAGTCGTGGTTCTTGCAGGCAAATAAGTGTTCGATATAGTCGTCTTCGCGCATGCCACTGGCCTTCATCCCGACGCCACCGCGGCCCTGTTGGCGGTAGATGTGGACCGGGGTGCGTTTAATGAGTCCCTGATGCGAGAGCGTGACCACCACCTGCTCGTCTTCGATCAAGTCCTCAATGGCGAAGTCTCCCCCGCCGGCGTAGTCGATCTCGGTGCGGCGCGCGTCGGCGTACTTCTGCTTCAGTGCCAGCAGTTCTTCCCGAATGATCTGCCAGCGCAGCGGCTCGTTGTTCAAAATGCTCTGTAGCCGTTCAATTTCCTGCAGCAGGGTGCGATACTCTTCTTCGATTTTCTGGCGTTCGAGGCCGGTCAGGCGGCTCAGCCGCAGGGCCAGGATCGCATTGGCCTGGGTTTCGGTAAGCGTAAAGTGCGAGACCGGTTCGACGGGTAGGCCCAGGCGTTGCCGCTGGGCTGGCGTCAGACGTTCGGGCAGCACGCCTTCCATGAGGCGCTGCCGCGCTTCTTCGGGATCGGCCGAGTAGCGAATGATGTTGATAACAATGTCGAGATGATCCAGCGCAATTTTGAGTCCTTCCAGGATATGAGCACGCTCTTCGGCTTTACGTAGCTCAAAGCGAGTGCGGCGCGTCACGACCTGGTGGCGGTGGTCCAGGTAGTGGCGCATCAGTTCTCGGAGCGTGAGCGTGCGGGGGCGGCCATTTACCAGGGCCACCATGTTGACCCCGAAAGTTTGCTGGCACGGGGTATATTTATAGAGCTGGTTCTGCACGACCAGCGGCACCGCATCTTTACGCAGCTCTAACACAACGCGGAGTCCTTCTCGGTCGCTTTCGTCTCGAATGTCCGTGATGCCCTCAATGCGGCGTTCTCGCACCAGATGCGCGATTTTTTCGATTAGGCTGCTTTTGTTCACCTGATAGGGAATTTCTGTAATGACCAGCGCCATGCGGCCGGGCCGCACTTCCTCTTCGTGCATGCGGGCGCGAATGACAATGCGGCCGCGTCCGGTAGCGTAGGCTTCCTTGACGCCGCTATAGCCGTAGATAATGCCTCCTGTGGGAAAGTCGGGGGCAGGAAGGTGTTGGAGCAGCTCGTCAAGCGAAATATCCGGGTTGTCAATCATAGCCACCAGGGCATCGACGGCTTCTCCCAGGTTGTGCGGAGGGATCTTCGTGGCCATGCCCACGGCGATCCCGTCGGCTCCGTTGACGATCAGGTTGGGAAGTGCTGCGGGCAAGACTACCGGTTCTTTCAGAGAGCCGTCGAAGTTATCCTGAAAGTCGACCGTATCCTTGTCGATGTCGCGCAGCATTTCTTCGGCCAGGCGCGTCAGGCGCGCCTCTGTATAGCGCATTGCCGCGGGACTGTCGCCGTCGATGGAGCCGAAGTTGCCCTGGCCATCAACCAGGGGATACCGCATGGCGAAATCCTGCGCCATGCGCACCATGGTGTCGTAAACGGCTGCATCACCATGGGGATGATACTTGCCGAGCACTTCCCCTACAATGCGGGCGCTTTTTTTGTACGGAGCCCCCGACGTCAACCCCAGCTCATACATGCCGTAGAGGACGCGCCGATGCACCGGCTTCAGACCATCTCGCACGTCTGGAAGGGCTCGTCCCACAATGACAGACATGGAATAATCAATGTAGGAGGATTTCATTTCCTCCTCAATATTGACAGGAATAATGCGAGGTTTTTCTGCTTCCATTTTTGATATTACTGGTTTAAAACAAGCAGTAAATTGGATGTAAGAGTAACAGAGCGTTTTTTGCTGAGAAACGTTACAAAATAGAAAAATCGTCTCAAAAAAGCGAACGCACCAGATGAAAAAAGTTCTCATTTTCTGGATTTAGAAAGCTTGAATAAATTTGTATTTGCAAAAAAGAAGCAGCAGGTAAATGAAAGGACCGACCTGGCCAGACATTCAGGGGCATCGCGGCGCGCGCGGGCTGCGTCCAGAAAATACATGGCCTGCTTTTGCTCGAGCCATTGAACTGGGGGTTACTTCGCTGGAAATGGACGTTGTCATCGCCGGAGATGGCGAAATGGTCGTGTCGCATGAGCCCTGGTTTTCGGCCACCTTGTGCCGGGAGCCTTCGGGGCGTCCCGTCCGGCCGTTTCGGCGCTACAACCTGTACCGGATGACGTATGCAGAAATTGCCCGGTTTGATTGCGGCAGCCGGCGACATCCCCGGTTTCCGCATCAGGAACCTGTGCCTGCGCCCAAACCTCGCCTAAAGGACGTGCTGCGCCAGGCAGAGGCGTATGCGGCCAGCCTGAAGCGCCCACCCCTGCACTACAGCATTGAGATCAAATCCCGGCCTGAATGGGACGGACGATACCATCCGGATCCGGAAACGTTCGTGCGGCAGGTGCAAGCCGTGGTAGCTGCCTGTGGCGTGGTAGCGCGAACCACACTGCTGTCCTTTGATGTGCGCGTGCTCCAGGTGGCCCGGCGGCTGTTTCCAGAGCTGGCCCTATCCCTGCTGGTGGAGCGCCGCGATCCGCGTACCCTGGAAGAACAACTGGAGCGGTTAGGGTTTGTGCCAGAAGTGTACGGTCCGCACTTCCGACTGGTCACGGCATCCCTGGTGGCGGCTGTCCATGCCCATGGCATGCGCCTGATTCCCTGGACCGTCAACCGCATCGCGGACATGCAACGACTGCTGCGCCTGGGGGTGGACGGACTGATTACGGACTATCCGGATCGGGCGCTGACTCTGCTACCACGCTGAAGCGGCAATGCAACCGACGGCAGGCCTTTTCGTCAAATGAAACCGGCCTGAACCGACAACCCCTACGTTTATGCATCGCGGCTGCTGGTTTGTGCTCATCGGTACTCTGTTACTGACCGGGGAGGCGCAGGCGCAACCTGCAACGATTAGCGGGTTTGTGCGGGACGCTGCCACCGGCGAAACGCTGATTTCGGCTAACGTCGTGCTCCAAGGAACCGCTTATGGGACAGCGACCAATGCGGCCGGATTCTATACGTTAACCGGCGTCCCACCCGGCACGTACACCCTGGCTGTTTCCTACCTGGGCTATCGCCGCTTCCAGATCGAGCTAACGCTGCAGCCCGGTGAGCGCAGGCGGCTCGATGTGGCACTGGAGCCTGAGCCCCTGAAAGCAGAAGAAGTGGTGGTAACGGCAACGCGAACGCTGGAAGAGGCGCGCAACCTGAGCGTTGCGCAGGTTGAAACCCGCCTGGTGCAGGAACTGCCCGCTGCTTTTGAACCAGATGTATTTCGAACGCTGCAACTGCTGCCCGGCGTGAAGGCAGCCTCTGATTACTCCAGTGGGCTGTACGTGCGGGGGGGAAGCCCGGATCAGACGCTGATCTTGCTGGACGGCACCACCGTCTATAATCCCACGCATGTCTTTGGCTTTTTCTCTACGTTCAACCCCGACGCCATTAAGGACGTCCGTCTCTATAAAGGAGCGTATCCGGCTGCCTACGGCGGCCGCCTGGGGTCCGTGCTGGCCGTGTACAACAAAGATGGTAACCGTAACCAGACCCGGGGCCGCCTGAGCATCGGGATGTTAGCCTCGCGCCTCCTGCTCGAAGGCCCATACCGGTGGGGATCCTGGATGATTGCATTTCGCCGATCTACGATAGAACCCCTGCTGGCAGTGCTGCGCAGTCAAAACGTAGAAGGAGCACCCGATCGGTTCTATTTCTATGATCTGAATAGTAAACTGAACATTGATGCCTCGGCCAATGATCGACTCTCGCTGGCCTTCTACGCAGGGATGGACGCGTTGAAGTTGCCTTTTCTGGAAGACAGTCAGTTGCGGGTTTCTTACGGAAACCGAACAGCCACGGTGGGATGGATGCATTTGTTCTCGGAGCAACTATTTGCCAGCTTTCGGGTGACGGGTTCCTATTATTTCAGCTTGCCTACGTTTGAGCTGGCGGGCACGCCCTTCGAACGCACCAACACGGTAACCGACTGGTCGGTGCGCGGCGATTTTGAATACTTCCCCAGCGACAAGCATACGCTGAAACTGGGGTACTGGGGAGGACTGTTTCGCTTTCGCCTGCGCGACCGGTTCGACCAGGAAGAGAGCATGCGCGCGGCCATTGATGCGCTTTACGGCGCGCTTTATGTGCAGGAGACGTTCCGTCCGTCGGTGCGCTGGGTGCTGGAAGGCGGCGTGCGGCTGAGCTACTTCGGCCGAGGATCCTATGTGCGCGTGGAACCGCGTCTGTCGGTCGAGTATCGTCCCCGTGCCAATCTGCGGTTGCAGGCGGGCTATGGCCGCTATTATCAGTACCTGACGCTCATTTCCAGTGAGCTCATCACCGCGTTTGACGTCTGGTTGACGGTGGATGAGGGCGTGCGGCCGGCGTGGGGCGATCAGGTGGTCATGGGCGCCAAGTGGGAACCAGCCGCCGGCGTGCAGGTGGAGCTGGAAGCCTATTACCGCACCATGCGGGCGTTGTTTGAGTTCGATCCATTTCTGCCTGATGTGGCCGGGTTGGCTTACCGCGACCTGTTTCGGGTAGGAGATGGATACGCCTATGGCGTAGAGGTTCTGGTGCAACGTTCAGTAGGGCGCTTGACGGGACTGCTGGGCTATACCTGGGGACGTACGCGTCGGCGTTTCCCGGGCGTGAACCTGGATGCGCAGGGACGTCCGCAGTTCTATCCTCCTAAATACGATCGGACGCATGACCTGAGTCTGGTGCTCAGTTACGATCTGTCCAGGAGCTGGCGGCTTTCGACCGTTTTTACCTACGCAACGGGGCAGGCCTATACAGAGCCCTACGGGCAGTACCGGCTCGGGCGAGATCCTTTTGGCGCCGATACGCGCAATGTGATTCTGACGCCGGGTTACAACAATGCCCGGCTGCCTGCCTATCATCGGCTGGATGTAGGGCTGACGCGGCGCGGTCGCTTTTTCGGAATAGCCGACTACACGCTTCAGGTGCAGGTGCTTAATGCCTATGCCCGGCGTAATCTGTGGTTCTACTTCTTTGAGTTTACTCGAGAGGGAGAAGTCCGGCGCAACGAAGTTCCTCAGATTCCCATTCCGTTGCCTAATCTCTCTTTTACCTTACAGTTTTGAGCTATGTATCGCATTATCGTCGTGGTGCTTCTTGGCGCGTTGGGTTGGGCGGCCTGCGACCAGGTTGCGCCCGTTCGTTTTGTTCCGGAATACGTAGTGGAGTCCTATCAGATTGCCGGGGAGCCCCTGCAGCCGGTCTGGCTGACGCGGACGCTTCCGCTGGAGGCGCGTTACGTGCCGGATTCGGTGCGGGTTCGGGGGGCGCAGGTGCGCATTGCGTTATTGGACGCCCAGGGTATGCTGGAGCGTTGGTATCCGTACGAAGAGCATCCGGAGGCTCCGGGGTACTACGTGCCGGTTCCGCTGGTGCGCGAGGTGCGGGTGCGTCCGTTGCGCAGGTATCGGTTGGAGGCCCGCATGCCGGACGGGACGCTATTGACGGCTGAGACGACGGTGCCGGATACGTTCCGCGTGCTTGGTGTCAATCTGGATTCGGTGCGTTATCGAAGTGAGGTGCGTCTGGAGCTGTTCATGACGCGCAGCGAATATCCCGGACGCCAGGCAGTCTATATCATCACCACCGAAGCCCTGGAGCCCACCGAAGAGAATCTGACGCCGCTGGGCCGGGCGCTTTACGAGGACAGCACCTTCACCCTGGATGAGATGCGCGTCAGCGGCTCTCCCATTCTGAACGAGGCCCATTATGTGGAGGCGGCCGATGGAACACTGCGCCTGCAACTGCCCTGGTTGGCGGTGCTTTTCTACGGACCGAATCGGGTAACGATCAGTGCGCTGGATGATAACCTGTACGATTTGATCCGCACGCAGAGCGTGCAGCAGGGAGGTTCGACGCTTTCACCGGGCGAGATTCCGGCGGTGCTGGAGCATGTGGAAGGAGGCCGCGGTGTTTTCGGGAGCTACGCGCGCGTGCAGTACACGTTTGTCGTCACGCGCTGAGGTACTTCGTCGGCCACACAACGCTTTACCGAAATAAAACCGGGTCGATTATTCTCAGACGACGATAGCGGGTCCGAGCATCTTCCGTCCCGAGGCGAATGACACTATTTTCTGGTGTAACGAGTACAAGGCTTTAAAAAGGGTGGGAGCAGGCAGGTAACGCAGAAACCAGATAAAATCATGGCCGGCTATGCCCATCCCGAGGCGTTAGTTTCTACCGACTGGGTGGCTGCGCATCTGAGCGATACCGAGCATGTGCGCCTTGTGGAGTCGGACGAGGATGTGCTGCTCTACGAAACCGGTCATATCCCGAACGCGGTCAAAATCGACTGGGTGCAGGATCTGCAAGATCCGATCGTTCGGGACTATATCAACAAAGAACAATTTGAAGCGCTGTGCGCGGCTCGGGGCATTTCAAACGATATGCTGGTCGTCTTTTACGGTGACAAAAACAACTGGTGGGCCTGCTATGCCTTCTGGATTTTTAAACTTTTTGGCCACGAGCGATGCGCCATTATGGATGGTGGGCGTCAGAAGTGGATTGCGGAAGGGCGGCTGCTGACCCGGGCTATGCCTTCGTTTCCGCGCACCGCTTACCAGGCCCGGGATCCGGATCTTTCGATTCGAGCTTTCCGGGATGAGGTGCAGGCGCACATGCAGGCGGGCAAGCCCTTGATTGACGTGCGGACGCCGGCTGAGTACCGGGGAGAGCTGGTTCATATGCCCGACTATCCTCAGGAAGGAGCGTTACGGGCCGGTCATATCCCCGGCGCGCAGAACGTCCCCTGGAGCATGGCCGTGCGGGAAGACGGCACGTTTAAATCACGGGAAGAGCTGGAACGCATTTATTTGCGGGAGAAAGGGCTGTGCCCGGAAGAGACCGTGATCACCTATTGCCGCATTGGCGAACGCTCAAGCCATACCTGGTTTGTGCTGAAGTACCTGCTGGGTTTTGCGCAGGTAAAGAACTACGACGGTTCGTGGACCGAATGGGGCAACCTGGTCGGCGTGCCTATCGAACGGGGCGATTCGGAGGCGAGTCGGACTGAAGCCCTCTAGGTGTCAGGGGGGCTTTATGGGAGCAAAGCCTGCTGTTGCAGCGTCTCTCAAGAAAAATTAAAGGGTTATGCGTAAGCTGGATGTCTTACTGGAGATGTTTCGGGAAGCCGATCAGGACCAGCGGTTGGAGTTGCTGCTGGATTTTGCGGATCGGCTGCCCCCGCTTCCGCCTGCGTATGTCCCCCTTCGGGATGCCGGGATAGGCATGGTCCGCGAATGCCAGTCGCCGGTTTTTTTCTTGCCCGAAGTGCAGGAAGGGCGCGTGCGCATCTATGCCGATGTGCCGCGTGAGGCGCCTACACCCCGTGCTTTTACGGCGTTGTTGATTGAGGCCTTTGACGGGGAGCCTCCCGAAGCGGTGCTGGAGGCACCTGAAGATCTGCTTTCTCAGTTGGGCATTGCACCGCTGCTGGGGATGCAACGTCTGCGTGGACTGACAGCGATCTATCAGAGATTGCGACGGGAAATTGCTGAGAAAGCAGGCTTTTTCGCTAATCCATCAGCGTCTCCTCGCGGAGCAAAGCCAGCAGCTCGGCCAGCATCATCGCCGTAGCGCCCCAGATGCGATAATGCTGTATGGCAAAGAAGGGCACCATAACCGCCTGGCCTCGAATCATCCAGCGTTCTCGGCGTCGATTGGTGGGGTCCAGCAGGGCAGTCAGGGGGATGCGGAGCACAGCTTCCACCTCTTCAGGACAGGGACGGAGCTCCGGCAGCGAAGCGATGCACCCGACAAAGGGGTGCACGCAGTAGTTAGAGACCGGAATGTAAAGGGGCGTCAGGGCACCCAGCACGTCAATGCGTTCGGGGGGCAGGCCCAGCTCTTCGTAGGCTTCTCGCAGCGCGGTTTCCTGCAACGTTTCGCCCTGTTCGCGGCGCCCACCGGGAAATCCGATCTGGCCCCCATGATCTTTCAGATGAGCGGGGCGCGCTACCAGCAGCAGGTAGGGATCATCCTGCTCCGGAAACAGCAGGGCCAGCACGCCGGCCTCCCGGCAGGGCTTCCCTTCGACGCGAAGCTGATCGGGAGACTGCCGGTAGGCCGGAGCCATCTGGAGGTGGGCAGCGATGCCAGGAAGTGGACCGGCCAACCGTTGGCGCAACCGAGCAATGCACTCCGCAAAAGTTAACCTGCGCATACTGCATGCGCGTACGCGCGGGGCGTTCGGGAGATTCCTGAAGTTTTAGAGCAGGCGGCTCCACAAAAACAAAAAGAGACAGCATAAAGCCGCGCGTCTGAGTCTACAGATAGCCCCTGATATGTGTAGCGCCAAAGGGCGACAAACAAAATCGGGGCTATTCCGCTGGGAATAGCCCCGATCTCATGTGCTGCCGGGCTGATTAGCTGATTTCGATGCGGCGTGCCCTGCTGCCTTCCGCTTTGGGCACGCGAATCGTCAGCACACCGTTCTCGTACTTCGCTTCGATGTTTTTGTCATCGACCGCCTTCGGAAGCGTAAAGCTCCGATAGAAGCGGCCGTAGCTGCGCTCAACCCGGATGAAGTTGGGTTTTTCTTCCTTTGTTTCCGACTTCCGTTCGCCGCTGACGGTGAGCGTGCCATCATGGTAGGTCACCGTCAGCTCATCCTTGCTCATGCCGGGTACGTCGAGCTGGATCAGGTAGGCATCGTCTGTTTCGGCCAGGTCAGCCCGCGGCACCCAGGTTACCGGCGTGGTTTCTTCGGTCGTTTCCACCTCGCGCCCGAAGAACGTATCAAACAGCCGATCCATTTCGCGCTGCAGCCGGCGCAGTTCAGTCATCGGCGAGAAACGAACCAGGCTCGTCATGGCTCTCTCCTCCGTTTGATGGTTGTTTTCTCAGGATTCCACCCCACTTTTTATCAACAGCTATGCCGCTGGTGAAAGTGCGCCAGATTGGCACATGCCGCCGAAAAAACGACAAACAACATGAGAAAAAATGCAGTGACGTAGCACGACAGGTGTCCGAGGCGCTCAGACGTTTTGGCGGGAAACCCTGTCGTTTTGCTTTCAAAAATGAAAGAATCCAGTCAACCGGTTGTGCCGGGCGCATTCAGTCGTTAATTTCCTTCAGGAAAGAAATAGCCGTTAAAGGCATTGAGGTGATTTCTGTTAACTGCAAAGCCGAGGGCAACATGAACGCGCTACACTGTTTTGCTGCCTGGAAGCGCTCGCTGGGCATGCTGCTGATAAGCGGGTGGGTGCTGGTGCTGGCCGGTGCCAATGGCTGCTCAGGAGATCCTAACATTGAAGGGGCCAAACTGGACCTGCGCAATAAGGACTATGCTCGGGCTCTAGAGAACGTCGAAAAAGCACTGGAGCGCAATCCGCAGAACCCCGAGGCCTATGAACTCAAAGGCCGGATAATTCTGGACATTCTGGCCAACCAGCAGGACCTGGAGCCTGAAGCACGCCTGGATACGGTGCGGGCGATGGTGGCGGCCTTTCAGAAGGCCATAGAACTGGATCCCAAATTAGAAGAAGGTATTGTCAACCAGCTCCGCTTTGCCTACGTTCGAGAGTTCCAGAACGGTATTAATGCTTTCAACCGAGGCAGTGAGGATTCAACCTACTATCTATGGGCAGCCGCCTATTTTGAAGGGGCTACCATTATCCAGCCCGATTCGGCCGGGGCCTATGTGAACCAGGCCTTTTCTCTGCTGAATGCGGGCAAGCGGGCGGAAGCCATTCCCCCTCTGGAAACGGCTATCTCGAAAGGCGAAGCTTCCAAAGATACCTATCTGATTCTGGCCGACCTGTATCGGATTCAGCAGCAGCCGGAAAAGGCGCTGGAAATCCTGGAAAAGGCACGCCAGCGCTATCCAGACGATCCGGATATTGAGTCGCAGTTGCTGAATGCCTATGTGCAGGCCGGCAAGCTAGAGGAAGCAATGAATATGTATAAAGAGGCGGTAGAGAAAGAGCCTGACAACAAACTTTACCAATACAACTACGGCTCGCTGTTGCTGGAAGCCGGTCGCTACGATGAAGCGATCACGCATCTAAAGAAGGCAACCGAGCTGGATCCGGAATATGCAAACGCCTTCTACAATCTGGGCGCCACCTATATTAACAAGGCGGTTGATGTGAACGACAGAGCTGTGGCGCTGGACGACAGCCTGCGCGCGCATCGCTCGGAGCTCTCCCGTGATCAAATTCGCCAGCTCGAAGAACAGATAGCGCAATTGATTGAAGAACGCCGACAGCTCTTTGCGCAGGCGATTCCGCCGCTGGAACGGGCGCGCGAGCTCATGGAAGCGCAGGGAGAAAACGTTCAGCCTATTTGCCGCGCCCTCTTCCAGGCGTATGTGCAGACCGACCAGATGGAAAAAGCTAAAGAAGTCGAAGCCTGTGCCGGACTGAACAGTAATTGATGGATCGGACAGAGCAGAGAGCGCTTGCCTGAACGCTCTTTCGGCATCTTCCTGAGCCCCTCCCTGTGGAGGGGCTTTTTTTAGGGGGAACTGCCTAGGTGGGTTCGGCGCTACCGGCGCATGCAGGTACCCGTGCCTGGCCTATCGCATTGTAACCTGCGCTTTTGCAGCGTTAAAAGGCCGATCTACCGCGTTGTCTGCTTGATGGGCCGGCGTCTTTCTTCAGTTGCCAGTCCACGCAAAGAGAGAGAGGATTCATTTTTGCGCACCTGGTTACCTAATGTAATGCCTGGGGCATAGAGGAGGTTACTCAATTCTGATGAGGATAGGCTCTAAAAGATTGGATTTCATAGCGAAAAGGCCAGTCAATAGCGTCGGGAATCAAAGTGGCACGACGTGTGCAGCAAGCTAGGGCCAGGGCTTCGGTGGAGGCGCCGCAGGAAAAAAAATGCGGCAGGTATTTAAGCCGCAGGCACCTGCGGTCGATACCTGCTCAGAAGCCTGTCCTCTAACGAAAAGCGAAACATTCATTAACCAAACAGGAGGCTCGTCATGGGTCAGCAACAGCTTCTGCTCCTCGTGCTCGGCATGGTGATCGTCGGAATTGCCGTGGTCGCCGGTATTCAGGCCTTCTCCGAAGGTAAGGCCAAGGCCGACCGGGATGCAGCGGTCAGCGATGCGATGCGGCTGATTTCCGACATCCAGGCCTGGATGCTTAAGCCCAAAGCGTTTGGTGGAGGAGGCGACAGTGGTAATTGGACGAGCGTCAGCTTCCAGGCGATTGGCATTCCCTCGTCCAGCCTGGATGCTAATGGCCGTTACCTGACGGTGAATGGTTGCTATGCGCTCAGCGGTAATAGTTCAGCTGCCACGCTGACCATCTATGGGCTGACGACCGATCAGAACGGCAACCGCGTTTGTGACGCGAATACGACCATTGCCACGGTCACGATTGACGGTACCACGCCGGACGACATTACGTGGAGCTACACCACAGGCAACAATAATAACAACGGCGGCGGCGGTTGATGTTGTAACCCCCCGAACATACCCATTGCGCGTAAAGGTCCGGTGGCGTTCTGTGCGGGGGAGTGCGCCCCGGCGGGGCGCCACCGGCCTCCTTTTCTTCCCTTCATAAGGATTGGCGGCAGCTTCCTATGCCTGTTCGTGAGTTTCGCTTCAGTGGGATCAGTCTGAGCGGGGTTCCTGTGCAGGGGACGGTGCTGGCCCCTTCGATGCGGGCAGCCCGTAAGAAACTCGCCGAACTGGCCAAGAAACACGGCTTCCGGCCGCAGATGTTGCAGCCGCGCCGCACGTTCCTTTACAAGGTGCGGCATCCAAGCGGCCGGGTCATCACCGGTGAGCAAAAGGCGTACACGGCCGAAGAGCTGGCACAGGCCCTGCGCAAGATGGGGCTGGAGGTGATCCGCATTGAGCGGAAGCTGCTCGACCTCCAGTTGAAGCCCCCCCGGACCGACATCATTATGTTCGTGCGGCTGGCAGCCAATCTGCTGCGCGAGAAGTTGCCTTTCGACGAAGTGCTGAACCTGCTGGTTAACGACATCTCTTCCAGCTCGCTGCGCCAGGTCATTCGGGATTTGAACGCCGACCTGAAGGCCGGCATGGAAGCGCAGCAGGCGTTCATGAAGCATCAGCACATTCTGGGTAAGTTTACAGCCTACATGCTCGGCCTGGCCTCCAAAAGTGGTAACATGGCCGAGATTTTTGAGTCCACGGCCCGGTTCCTGGAGCGGCAGAACGAGTTTCGCAAAAGCGTCCGCAGCGCGATGATCACGCCGGCCATTACGATCGTCGCGCTGGTGGCCACGTTTATCTGGTACGTGTGGTACATCTTCCCGATGACAGCCGGGCTCCTGGCCGATCTGGGCATGGAACTGCCGCCCATGACGGCCGCAACCATGAAGTTTTCAGAGTGGCTTGATCGCAACATTTTGTGGCTGACGCTGGGATTTGCGGCGGCGGTAGGCGCTTTTGTGGCGTTTGCTCGCTCCGAGAAGGGGCAACTGGTTGTGCATCGCTGGCTGATCAAGCTGCCCATCATTGGTGGACTGTTGCACAAGCTCAACATTGAAATTTTCTGCCGGGTCTTTGCCATTCTGTATTCCAACAGCGGGGAAAATATCAGTGTGATCAAAATTGCCGCGGAAGCCTGTGGTAACCGCTACATGGAGCACCGGATCAAGACCATTACGATTCCCTTGATGGTAGCGCAGGGGATGGATCTGGTGCGGGCCATGGAAGCCAGTGGGGTCTTTACTCAGATGGCACTGGCACGTTTTCGGAGTGGTTCGGAGACGGGGAACGTGCGAGGAGCGGCCGAGCAGATGGCCAACTACTACGAAAGCGAGACAACGCTAAAGCTGAAGGCGGTGGTGGAAGGAATCCAGACAGTCATCGCCATTTTGATTACGATCGCCATTGCCGTGCTGACCATTATTTCCTCCGAGGTAGCCCTGGTGCAACCCTCTACCACCGACCTGATGCGGATGGGGCGGTAGCACCGCTGCGGAGGAACAGTGCGGCATTAACCAACAACCACGCGCAAGCGCGCCAGAACGATCGAGCCTATGAGCTGGAGTGGTCTGTTCGGGCGCCGCCGTTCGCATCGTGAGTGGAACGAAGAGCTGCGGCGGCTGAAGTTCGGGGATAACGCGTCGGCTTCCATGCAACAATCGCCCGATGCCGCCGGGCAAGCATCTGGAGGGAAGGCGCCAGAGGAGCGGCAACCGGAATCTGCACCGCAAGCAGCATCCGGGCATCAGGAGAATCGGCGTCCGACGCAGGCATGGTTGGAAATGGCCGGCGACGGACATTCTGAACGTCCTCCAGAACCGCCGCCTGCGTCGCAGGAGCCAGACAGGATAGAGGTAGACGCTGCTCATACAGCATCCTCGGATCTGACGGATGCTCTGTTAGAGGTTGCTGGCAAAGAGCCACCCGCTGATGCGCTGCCAGATGAGCGCCGGTTGAAAAATCGGTCGGATGTTGCTGCTGGCAAAGAGCCACCGCCTGCTCGCATGCAGGCCAGCCTGTCTAGTGCGGCCGCGGGCGGCGAGAACGTCCCGGGGAGAACGTCCCCGCCGCCTCAAAAGCACGCTGGAGAACCTGGCGCGAAAGCTGACCAGCAAAGCAACGGAGCAGCAGCCCGTGATGCGCGAACGGCTTCCTTACCCCCAGGAGCACTCATGCCTGAGCTGGCAGAAATGTTCGAAGATGAGGTGGTCATGGCGCTGCTCTATGGGGGAGCCGTGCGGCTGGATCAAATTGCCCGGGCTATCGTGCTGCGCCGTCGATGCCCGGATCAAACGCTCTGGCGCTGCTTGCTGGAAGTGCCGGGCGTTGATCGGGAAACCGTGCTGGCGGAAGCCGCCCGTGTCGGCGGAGTTGAACCGGCGCCCGTGGACGAGACGCGTCCGTCGGTGGAGTTCATTAAGGCCATTTTGTTGCTGCTGCCGCCTGCAGTGCAGCATGCCCTGTTTGAGTGGCAACTGTTACCCTGTGCATTTGCTCAGGGTAAGAAGGGCGGGGACCGCGTCTTGCTGCTGGCCACGCACGATCCAACGCGTCCCGAGCTAGAGACCGTTATCCAGCAATTAGGATTGCCGGCCGAGCTACGGTACGCGCCGGAGCGTATTCTGCAGCAACGGTTGGCTGAACTGGAAAATTTCCGACCGCCCTTACTGACCCCGGCGTCGCCCGAAGCTCCACCGGCTTCGCCGGAGGCATCGATGCCGGAAACTGAGGAAGCGACGCAGGGGGAAGAGGCAGTGCCATCCGCAGCTCCGTCAGAACCCGAGGTAGTGGAGGTGTCGGGCAGCTTACCCGATGAGGAGGCGACTGAAGCCGACGCCCGGCCTGCGCCTTCGGCGCTTGAAGCATTGCCAGAAAGCGGGCGGGAAGAGGATACAGGAGGAATCGATGAGGAGGTAGCGGCCACCGTAACGTCTGGAGTGCCTGAAGAGGAGCCTGTCGGAGAAGTGCTGGTAGATCCGGCCTCGGAGTCTGCGCCTGTTGGCGACCCTCCTGCCGTATCGGCACCGGACGAGCTGATCGACACGCCTGCAGCAGAGCCTGCGGCGGAAGCCCAGGCTGAAGCTGTTCTCGAATCAACGCCTGAGGTGGAGGTGGAGACGTTAGAGGTGGCGTCCGATGCGGCTGGGGACGAAGAGCAGTCGCTTGATACGTCCTCTGCGGACGACGAGGAAGAAGACGTGCCGCCGCCTGTTAAAATCGTACTGGATGATCTGCCGGAACTCAAGGAGGCCATTAGTCGGGATCGTGTCGTGAGCCGACTGCTGGAAAAAGAGGTGGTGGCGCTGCATCAGGTCTATCAGGCCTATCAACGGCAGCAGGATGAAAAGCTCAGGGAACCACTCTGGCGTGTGCTGGCGCAAAGTGATCATGTGCCTCAGGACTCCATTTATGAAGAGGCGGCGCGGCTGTACGCATTCCCCATTGCCAAATTGGAGCCGGGTAAGCCCAGTCCAGAGTTTGTGCGTTCGGTGATGGATACCTTCGAAGAAGAGGTGCGGGAGCGCCTGATCGAGCTGGGGGTTGTGCCCTTTGAGGTAGATCTGGACGCCCAGACCGGTGCCGTCAAGCTCGTGCTGGTTACGCACGACCCCATGCGGCCTGAAGTGCATCGGCTGGTGCACCGGCTCAAGCTAGAGCGGTTTGAGCTCCAGTACGCGCCCCGGGGGGTGATTATGCAGGCGCTGATGGAAGCCTATCCGCGGCGGAACGAATACCTGGAGCGTGTGCAAGAAGAAGCTGCGTATGACCTGGGGACCAGCTACGACACCGAAACAGAGCTGATCGATGAAGACGCCCTGGAAGCCGAGATCAACCGCTCCAAGCTTATCAATCTCTTTGAAGCAACGCTGGTCGAAGCCGTCCGCCAGGGCGCCTCAGACATCCACATCTTCCCGAACAACCAGAAAAAGGTAGAAATTCATTTCCGAATTGATGGACGGCTCACGCGCTGGCACGTCGAAGACAAGGTGCACCCGGAAGCATTCATCGCGGTGATCAAAGACCAGTCGATGAATGTGGATCGCTTTGAGCGCGAAGCGGCGCAGGATGGTTTTATTCAGCGCTGGATCGACGACCACCTGATCCGCTTCCGCGTCTCCGTACTGCCTATTGCCAACGCGCTGGAAGACCTGCGCTCTGAGTCGATCGTTATTCGCGTGCTGGACGATCGCCGGGTTATCAAAGACCTGCGTCTGCTGGGGCTTAGCAAGAAGGCGCTGGAGCGTTTTGAGCGGGCTATTCGGCAGCCTCACGGCATGGTGATCGTTACCGGTCCTACCGGCAGCGGTAAAAGCACCACCCTCTACGCCGCCCTCCACCAGGTCGTCAGCCCGGAAGTGAACGTGCTGACTATTGAAGATCCGGTCGAATACATCATCCCGGGCGTGCGCCAGATTAAGCTCAATCATAAGCTGGGGCTGGAGGATGCGCTGCGCGCCATTTTGCGGCACGACCCCGACATTGTCATGGTAGGCGAGATGCGCGACCGGCAGACGGCCGAGCTGGCCATCAAGCTGGCCAACACGGGGCATTTGACGTTTTCGACGCTGCACACGAACGATGCGCCCAGTGCGGTGAGCCGGCTCTACAAGATGGGGATTGAGCCGTTTTTGATTGCCTATGCGATTAACCTGGTGGTGGCGCAGCGCCTGATCCGAAAAGTCTGTCCGGCCTGCAAAGTAGAAGACAAGGATCCTGACTACGTAATGCTGCGTAAGCTGGGCTTCACAGACGAAGAGATTGCCCGCACTACCTTCTACAAGGCAGGCCGAGATCGGAGCTGCAAAGTGTGCAAGGGGGTTGGCTACAAGGGCCGGCGGGCGATCGTCGAGGCCATGTATTTCTCGCGGACGATCCGGCACATGATCGTCGAGGCCCAGGGATCTATTGACGAGGATGCGCTCCGGGAGCAGGCCATCAAAGAGGGCATGCAGACGCTGCGAGACGCTGCCCGTGAGGTAGTGCTGGCCGGTGAGACTACGGTCGAAGAAATGGTGCGGGTGACGACCACAGACGAGTGAGTGAGTTACAAAAGGTAACCTGTCGAGCTGAGATCCAGATCACAGAGCGCCAGATAGGCGAATCTAAAGGGGTGGAATACCCTTTGTAGCCCATATTCCATAACCAGACAACAGGGAGTCATGGCCCAGTCATTGTTTGCGTTGCTGGCCATGATCTTGGCCGTCAACTTCGCCGTATCGGTCAATCAGTGGTACGTCGCCTTTCAGCGGGCCACGCTTAAGCGCGAAATCGAAGAAATGGCGCAATCGGTGGCGATAGAGACCATGGAGATTATCCGCACGCGGGCCTTCGACCAGGCCGTGGTGGATGGATTGACCAATGGGACGGTGAACGACCTGACGTTGTTTTCGGACACGACAGACTTCGGGACGCCCTCTAATCTGCATTGCCAGGCTTTTGGCGGAACGGCTACCTGTGACGATATCGACGACTTTCATAACCAGCGCGTGCTGCGTCCCTTTGTAATGGGGCAGGATACGGTGTGGTTCAATGTGGGCATTACCGTCGAGTACGTGGATTACAACGCGCTGGGCGAGGCAGTCAGAGCGACCTCTCCAACGGCTTTCAAGCGGGTAACCATTGCGGTGCAGGATGACTGGAGAAACACGCTAGATCCTTTTCTATCGGTGCCCATTCGACTGCAGCGTGTTTTTGCCTACGGCTATTGAAGGGTGAAATGCGGCCATGTGGGTCATTTTTGACAATCTCAACGCCCTGATTGTAGGTGGCGTGCTGTTTTTGATGCTGCTGGGAGTCCAGCAGCGAGTAGCCGAGATCAACCTGGAGCAATCGGTGAACTATATCATCAAGCGTCAGGCCAATGATCTGGCTACCTGGCTGGAAGATGACTTGCTGCGGATGGGCGAAAATGTTGACTTTGCCTCAGAGGCGCCCTATGAGAATCCCGTATATGATAACGCAACAGGCGTAACGACCCAGTTCGTATTTTTCCGCGACTCGATTGCCAGCGATGGCTCAACCATTCGCCTGTACGTACGCTATCGTCTGATTTCGGTAGGGAAGCGAGCCCTTCAGGGTGATTCGATAGCAGTGTACCGGCTTCTGCGTGAGGAGCGGGTTGGAAGTGGAAGCTGGCAATACAGTGGTAGCAGTCCGGCCCTGCTGAGCTATTTCAGGATCGATTTGCTGGACCGGGATGCAAAGCCTCTGAGCGATCCGGTGGCGCAAAAAGACCAGATGCAAAATACCCGTGTTCGGTTTACCATGGTCACGCCATTTGAAGTGGCCCGTTCTCAGGTGCTACGACAGGTCTACTATGGGTCAACCCTGCTGGTTCGCAGGATAGATAGCAACTCGTAAACGAGACGTAATCCATTCACCAAAACAGTGAAGAAAAGGTATGGGAAAGATCGCTATTCTACTGGCTGTAGCAGCAGTTATTGGGGGTAGCATTCTGCTGTTGCAGAGCAGCTCAATGCGTTTGGAGTCGGATGAGCGACAGGCGGAGCGTCAGGAGGAGGCACTGGCCCGCGAAATTGCCCGTTCAGCCTACAACCGGATTATTTCACGGGCCCGGCGCCTGGAATCGGCCAACCCCGACTGGAGCCTGGAGCAACTGGTTTCGGCGGTCAACGGCAGCGCCGGGAAGCTGACGGGTCAGCTTCAGGGAGGCAGCTACGAGGCCTGGGTTTATCCGCTGGGGGCTTCGTCCTATGGGGCGGTGGCGATCGGTCGGTATGGGGAGGCGGAGCATCGGATTGGTTCGCATCGGGTGATGCGGGGGGTGTTGGAGGTGGATCAGCCGAGTCAGGTGAAGGTGACGTTTCTAGAGTCGATGGCGGGGTATTGCTCGGCCATCTATCTCCAACGCTTCGTGCCCAGGAACAACAATGGAATGGGCAACAATCTGGGAGGATGTGATCCCAGCAATCCGGCGCTGGGCGGATCGTGCAGCAATCAGCGCGACGTGGAGCTGCGCGGTAACGGTAACGGCCGATACATTGCCCTGGAGCCTGAGTTGGTGTTTGCGCCGGGGAACAATCGGGATGGAGCGGAGGCGCTGTATTCGACGGTGTTGAATCCGGGTGAGCGGGTGAATTTCATTCTGGCCGTCGATGCCGACTTCAACTGCGAGCGGCGCGGCGACACCAGTATTGATATCAATGATCCCTTCTATGAATACACGCGGCCTGCGCTGCTGGAGAGTGTGGGTGATTTTAGCCAGATGCAGGAGGGCATGTACGCTATGATTCAGGCGCATCCGACCCGTCCTAACGTCTGGCGCATTGCCTTTGAGGACCTCATCTTCCCGCGGGCCAAGCTGGAAGATGTCAAGCGGTGGGGATATGGAGATCGGCGCTGGAGACGACGCCGAGGCCCTCAGTGGGGAGAGCGTAACGGAAAGCGCAGCTATGGTGGATGGGGATGGCGCGAAACCGACAGCCGCGGCTACTACAAGTTGCTCGATTTCGGGCACATGCCGGACTTCAGTGACCAGGTGATTGAAATCGAATTCATCCCGGTTCCGGCTTCCTGAGCCTGCGACGGGTCGTATGTGAGCGCCGACGGCGTTGCGGCAGAGGCGCT
Organism: Rhodothermus profundi; assembly: GCF_900142415.1. Lineage (NCBI taxonomy): Bacteria > Pseudomonadati > Rhodothermota > Rhodothermia > Rhodothermales > Rhodothermaceae > Rhodothermus > Rhodothermus profundi. The sequence continues at coordinate 582,147 of NZ_FRAU01000001.1, read as the reverse complement.
TCTCCGCTGTAACGCCGTCTTTTTTTACCGGCGAACTTAAGCGACAGACGTAGGAGGCGATATCCGTAAAGGTAACCGATCGGGTGAACGAACCATGTCGAACCCCAATCCCGCGCTGGCCGAAGTGCTGGCGCAGCATGCTTCTGCGTCGCAGCGACCGCGCGTGCGGCCCGTACCGCCTTTGCCCAAGATCTGCAAGACGCTTCTGGATGCGGTGCCGCCTTCGCTTGTGGGCCAGGACCGCGCGCGCTATCTGGCCGAGCAGGTCAACGCACTGCTGGATAAAGACCGCACGCTGCTGCGCGAGCACATGCAGTTGCTGGTGAAGCGCATGCTGGAGCTCAATGCCAGCGACCTGGATATGGGAGGGCCCGCTGCCAATGGATACGTCTGGTACCGCGTGCATGGCGACAAGCGGCCCTACCAGGAAATGGGCACCTACTCATGTGATGAGGCCGCGCTGCTTATTCTGAATCTGCTTACTGAACGGCAGCTCCAGCTCTTTTTCGAAGAGTGTGCGCTTGACTTTTCGTATGAGCTGCCTGTTGAGGGCCGCAATGGCATGCCCCGGCGGTTCCGCGCCACCGTCTACTTCGATATGGACCATGTGGCGCTGAACATGCGCGCCATTAGCGACGAAATTCGTCCGCTCAAAAGCCTGGGCTTCCATCCGCTGATTGAGCGCGGCCTCATGTTTCGGCACGTGCGGGATGGCCTCACGCTGGTGACGGGGGTTACAGGCTCCGGTAAGAGCACCACGCTTGATGCCATCATTGACGCGAACAACGACGACGTTTATGCGCACGTGGTCATTATCGCACGGCCTATAGAATATGTGCACCGTTCGCGCAAATGCCTGATTCGCCATCGCGAAGTTGGACGTGACGTGCGCACCTTTAAGGAGGGGATTGTGCAGGCCCTTCGCCAGGACCCTGACATTATCGTGATCGGGGAGATGCGAGATCCCGAGACCATCTCGGCGGCCCTGGAGATTACCGACTCGGGACACAAAGTCTTTTCCACCCTGCACACCAGCTCGGCCGTAGAGACAATCGACCGCATCGTAGCTGAATATCCGCCCGATGAGCAGGACCGCGTGCGAAATCGGCTGGCTGATGTGCTGCGCTGCGTGATCTCGCAGAAGCTGGTGCCTAAGATCGGGGGAGGGCGCATTCTGGCCAAGGAAGTGCTCTGGATGACGCCCTCAGCACGGGCGGCCATCAAAAACAAGAATATCGGCGAAATCTACCAGATGATGTGGGAAGGCGGAGCACTGGGCATGACCACCCTGGAACAGGATTTGTACCGACTGGTCCGGCAGCATTTGATTACGCCGGAAGTGGCCTTTGATTTCGCCAATAATAAGCGGCGCCTTCAGCAATTGCTCCAGTAAACAGCGGCTCTGCGTTTCCAAACGTTACCGCAACGACGATTTGTAACACCATGAAGTCGAAGCAACAGAAGGTCACGCGTGCCAAGGTCCCTTACGTGCTGGGCGTTACGATAGCAGGACGGACCGTCTATGCCGTGCTGCTAAAGCGCGAGGCAGAAGGGCTGGAAGTCGTGCGGCGATTTACGCGACAGCGCGTAACCCGTTTTGCCAGTGTGCAACAGGGCGTGCCGGAAGTCAAAGGCCAGGAGACGGGAGGCGACTTTTCGATTCAGTTCGGTGGAAGTGGGACTGCAACGCCATTTTTAAAGTCCGAATTTGATCTAAGTGGCGATGGAGCAGGCAGCGAACAGGGACCGCCGGCCGCCATCTTTGTGATGGAGCTTTCCGACATCCTGGCTGAATGCCGGGAAGCGGGCTATGGCGATCCCGAGGTGGCCTTCTGCCTGCCTTCTGTGGATCTGTCCTACGTTGAGTTGCGATTGCCCCGCCGCCTGGCAACCAAAGATCAGGAGACCGGTCCGGTTGATCGCAAGGCGCTGCTGGAGCTACTGGAGCAGCAGGTGGGAACGCCACTTGAGGAAGAGCAGGTGGCCTTCCTGGCCATGACGCCTTCTGATGAAGAGACGCATCGATTTTTGGCCATTTATCCACGTCCCAGCGAGCCGGTAACGGCTACGCTGCAGGCGCTCAAGGCCGAGTCGAATCGCCGGTTGCCACGTACGCGGCTGTTTGAGACCGAAGTGTCGCTATACCTGGGACTGGTTCGGACGGCGCTGCGCCAGATAGCTCCCGAATCGCCGGAAACGCGCTCGCTGGTGCTGCGCGTAGGCGCCGACGACACGCTGGTGCTCTTCATACAAGGGGAGACGCTCCAGCACGCCGAAAGTCTTCGCTCGCTGACTATGCACGACACGCCCGAGACGATCTGCAGCCGCATTCTGCTGTTGCAAGATGAATACGGCATCGGGGAAGTGTCGCACGTCTTCCTGGTGGGCGAGCACGGCGAGACCGAAATCCAGCGAAGTCTGGAGGTCTTTTTTCCCAACGCCCGCATTGAAAACCTACGGCGATATCTGCCGCTGGACGATCAGGAAGTGGGGCCGGGATCGCTGGCAGCGCAGTTAGCTGCCCTGCGTCTGGTGGGGGATCCGGAGTTTTTGAAGGCCTTCGAACCTGTTAACCTCTTTCCATCCAGCCTGCGACGGCGCTGGGAGTTGCCGTTTGGCTGGCAGGTGTGGGCGCTCTATGCGCTGCTTTTTGTTACCACGCTCTTTTTTGTATGGCGTTATCTGACGCTGGAGGCCGAGCTGAACGAACGCCAGGAACGCCTGCGCAGGCTTCCCCCGGCTATTGCCGAAACCGACGCACGGGCGCTCCAGGCCCGCATCGACAGTCTGAATGCACGCACGCAGCAGGCACTCCGGGCGCTCGACGTGCTTGACTCGTTGCTGGTAGGAAGCGACCGCTGGAGCCGGGCGCTGGCGCAACTCTCGCGTGAGGTCGCAATGGTCCGCGGCATCTGGGTTGACAGTTGGCGCCCGCGTACCGATGGGGTCGAATTAAAGGGCAGCGCCATCGCTCGCGACCGCGTTGTGGAGCTGGCTCAGCGTATGAACGGCATCATCCGCGCGCTCACCTTCTCAGAAATTCGCGGGTGGCCGGTGTATGCCTTTGTAATCGAAATCCCGCTGCCCAACGACCTGCCCGAGCCTGCACGCTACCTGCGCGAGCAGTTTGCCGTCAATGCTCAGCCTGTACAGTCCAAACCCTCGAATCCATAAGCAACTATGTGGAAGAAGTACGGCAACGCGCTGCTGCTGTTTGTAGGCTGGTTGATACTGACCGGCGTGGGCATTTACCTGACCTATTTCAAGCTGCCTAGGGCGATTGAACACTACGAAAAGCTGGAAAAGCTGGCGCATATGCGCGAAACTGAAATGGGATCATTACTGGCTGAGTACAGCGCCTCTGAAGAGCGCGCGCGGGAAGTCGAAAGCCGGTGGCGCTCGCGCTATCGATACATCCCGGCATCGTTGAGTACGCCCGACGTCGTGGCGCGCCTGAACGAACTGTCGCGACGCGGCTTTGAAACCTTCAATGTGCAATTCATAGGAAGCGGACAAACGCAGAATGTCAATTACTACACCTTCCGCATTGAAGGCCGAGGCTATTTTCATCACCTGTATCGCTTTGTCTGGGAAATTGAAAACAGCCCCGAGCTTTACCGAATCCGCCATCTTTCGCTGGACCACATCGACCTGGTCAAGGCCGACCGCGTCAGCGGTAAAGAACGCATGATGATCATGGTCTCGTTCAATATGCTACTGGAAGCCTACTATGGTGGATTGCCCGATCTGCAGGTAGCGCACCTGGCTGACAGTTTGTACCGGCAACTGCCCCGTGCTGTCTTTCCAGAAAAAAATCCACCGGTTAATCCCTTCTATCCGGGCATCCTGGAGCAGCTTCCGCCAAACACCGACAACCTGGTAGACATCGAGCAGGCTACGCTGGTCTCTATCGTAGGGGACCGTGCCGTCTTTCAGGACGCTTCCGGGCTGCGCACGGTAAAGGTCGGGGACGCCGTGTACCTGGGACAGATTACGGAAATTGATCCGGTGGAAGGCCGAGTGGTGGCCCGGCTGAATCGTGGGGGCATTCTAGACGAAGTGGTCTTGCACCTGGAAACCGGTGAACGCTACCGGCAGGCACTGGGCCCCGTCTTGCTGATGCCCTTAAACCAGTAAATGGAAGCTAACCCGAAAAGAGTTGCCATGGAGCACGTGCAGACGAGAACCTGGATCGCGACAGCACTTGGTTTGCTACTGATTGGTGGACTGCTGACCTGGCCCGGTCTGTCGCAGGATCGCCCACCGCAACGGGTGATGCGCACCTACGTGCCCCCTGATCAACTGGTGTCGTTTTTGCCCACCACACCGCTCAATCAGTTTTTTGAGCTGCTCAATCCAATCTTTCAGCGGGTGACGGGCAAGCAGATTATCGATCCTGAAGAACGCACCGAGCCTATCGGAATTTCTATCTCAAGCATGCACTTTTTCGACGCTTTTGAGCTGGTGCTTCAGACAAAAGGCCTGACCTATCGGGAAACCGAAAAGTTTTTCATTGTCGAACAGGCTCCTGAAAAGCCAGAGGTGATTATCGGGCCTCGGCGGGCTGAAGCGGCTCCCCAGCCCGAACTGGTTCAACCCGCTACGCTTGAAACAAGAGAGATCCAGATCAATGCCATTCTGTTCAGCGTGAACCTGACCAAAGCGCGAGATATCGGCATTAACTGGGATCAATTCTTTGGGCTCAATGTCGGTGCGGGCCAGGGAGGCGGTGCCGGCGGAGTAGGAGGTGGGGGAGCAGCAGGAGGTGTGGCCGGCCAGGATAATGTGCAGTTCTATCTGAAAACCGATAAGCTGTTTGATCCACTCCAGCCCCTTATTGAAGCGCCCGAGCGTATCAACTTTCGGCAACTGACCAATTTCTTCCGCTTTCTGGAGACAGAAGGAATCGGCGAGACAATTGCCAGTCCGCAGATCACGGTGCAAAGTGGAGAGCAGGGGCGCATCCAGATTGGCTCAGACGTTCCGATCCAGACCCGGGACTTTGCCGGCAATACCATTACCCAGTTTGTGTCAACCGGTATCATTATCGACGTTACACCTACCCTTATTGTAGCCCCGGTAGCCGACACGGCGGGCGCCCCGCTGGTCGAATTTGTGCATCTGGATGTGCTGGTCGAAAATTCCAGCGCAACGCCTTCCCCGGCCGGCCCCATTATTGACCGAAACACTGCCGATACGCAAGTGCTTCTGCTGGATGGCGAGCAGACCATTATTGGCGGACTTTACTCAACGCGCGAGTCGATTGCGCGGAAGGGCGTTCCGCTTTTGAAGGACCTACCTTGGTGGTTTTTTGGGCTGCGGTACATCTTCGGCCGCACGCAGCGCACCATTACCCAGACTGAACTCCTGATCGTGCTGCAGGTGAAGATTCTGGATCCGCTCACGGTGCGGGCCCAGCGGCCGCTGGAGCGCGACCTGCTGGAACGCAGCCGCCAGGAGCTTCGAGAACGGTTGGAGCGGTTCAGTCAGCAAGCGATGCGCCAGGCGCGCATGCCGCGTGATTGACAGGAAACTAGAAGATGGCGGGTAGCAGGCGGGAAGCTGATTTATCAGCTTCCCGCTTTTTGTTCGGCCCAGCATCCGGCGAAACGTAATAAAGGGCTTGAGGGTTAAGTCCTGACTCTTAGGTGTGCTGCGCGCGGCATGTACCGTCTACTGCCAATTCTGGGGCTGACGATCGGGGTAGCGACCTGTGCACCGGCACCACGTCCCCCCGCGGAAGAACGGATTCAATTCCATGAACCGGACGATCCGCTTTTGCTGGCGGAACATCTGGACGTGCTGCTGCAGCCTGCTATGCGGGAACGGGTGACCGGTTCGCGTAGCTTTGCCTTAGCTGCACGGTACGTAGCAGATCGCATGCGAGAGTTTCGACTGCAGCCGGCACTAGCAGGTCGCTACCAGCTTGTCTACGAAGCACGTGTGCATTTGCCCTGGCCGGTCACCCTGGGATGGGCGGATCGGGACACGGCTGCTTTTTATCCCGGACTGGAATTCTGGCCGGATGCGCGTAGTGATACCGGACGCGTAGTGGCCGACCGCGTAGCCCTCTGCGCTGTGCCAGATGGGTGTCCGTCTGCTCCGGTCTGGCTGCTGCCGGCAGCGTTTGCCAAAAAGGTACCGGCCGTGGCACGTGCTCAGGGGGTGCAGGCAGTGCTGCTGGTGGGACCATTGCGGCCAGAGCTGGCGCACGCGCCGATTGCTAACCTGAAAATCCTGCAGCTAACGCCGAATGCGGCCGGACGCCTGCTGGGGCTGTCGCCGTCTACGCTGACAGCGCATCTAACCGGCGCGGAGGCTGTGGCACTTCGGCTCCGCCGTCCCCTGCGGTTGCGCGTGCAACGGCTGGACGAGACACAGGTGGGAGCGCTCAATGTACTGGGATTTGTGGCCGGCAAAGATCCCTTGCTCCGCGCCGAGCTGGTCATTGTATGCGCGGATCTGGATGCTATTGCCCTGCCAGGCACTTCTTTGCTATTCGATGGCGCCCATCTGGGAGAAGGGGTCGCAGCGCTGCTGGAGTTGGCGCGTTTTTACAGCACACTGGCTACCTACTGGCCGCTTCCTCAGCGCACGGTATTATTCGCCGTCTGGTCAGGGGCTCGTCAGGGATACCAGGGACTGCAGGCCTACCTGCGCCAGCCTCTCTGGGAGCTGAACGCTACCCAACGAATTATCTATCTGGATCCGGATCCTGCAACGTTGCCGCATTTGCAAGAGCTCGTAGCGGCCTATGGGCTCACGCTGAAGCCGGTGTTGCTGCCCGACTCGGTGCAAGTCGAGCGACAGGTATTCTGGAACGTCCCCTCAGGGTGGCAGCAGGCCTATCAACGGATCTACAGGACCTCACCCGCTGTTTCACCCCCGGACCCTGAAGCGCTTCGGGTTCGTGCGTTGCAACGAGCCCGCATGCTGGTTCGGGCAGCGCAGGCAACGCTGTTGTCTGAAGTAATTTTGCCGGAGCCCTGGGAACCCGTACGTGAAGATACGCTCCCATTGCCTGCTTTGGAGCATCGCCCATGATTCCTGCACTTTTGACAGATACCGTAACGCTGAACCTGGACCGTGCTCTTTACCTGACCTTGCTGTGGGGGTTAGAAGGAGTAGAGCTGCGCACGATTGGCAGGCCGTCCGACCGCGTGCCTTTTGTTAACGAAGAAAAGCTGCGCCGGCGCTTGCTGGAGAATGAACTGCCTGCTGTAGCGATTGTACCTGGAATGTTTGAGGGATCGGTGAGGGATCGGCGTACATGGATGAATGAAATTGCTGCTTTTGATGAAGTGCTGAGCTTCTGCCGGCGCATTGATTGTTCCTGCGTGGTGGTGTCAGCATTTGCTGCGGAGGAGGAAGTGGCGATAGAAGAAGCAGCGCAGGCACTTCGAATGGCAGGCGATAAGGCGGCTGCCTATCAGGTGCGCGTGGCGGTATTGAACGAACCAGAAAGCGCGTTTCCTACCGGCAAAGCCCTGGCCGAGCTGCTGGAAGCAGTCGATCACCCGGCGGTAGGCGCGGCCTGGAATCCGGCTGCGGCTTTGAAGGCGGGCGAGAACCCTGTTGCGGGAGGGCAGGCGCTGACAGGGCGTATCTTTCTGGTGCGTTGCAGTGACTGGCGGATCGATCCAGACCGAGGCGTCTGGGAACCTGCTCCCTTCGGAGAAGGGGCCGTGCAATGGTACGCCCAGCTCCAGTTGCTCCAGGCAATGGGATTTACCGGGCCGCTGAGCCTCGAAGTGCATGCGGAACCCCGCGCAAAGCGAGGGTTTCACGATGCGTTGCGCTTGCTGAAGCTGCTACGCCAGACGCGAAAATCTTCCACGATGACTGCTGGAGGCTAATGGGCTATGGCCGCTGAATCTGTCAAGGAGACGTCTTCCATAGCGCCTTTACTGGCCCCCGCACCTGTCGAGGCACCCGTCGAGGGAGCACCGCCAGCTACGCTGTGGACGCGGCTGCATTTCTTCTGGTTTGTTGGAGTCGGCCTGCTTAGCACGCTGCTGATTGCCCCGCTGCAGGTGATCACGCACCGCTTCCGGCCCACAGCCGCCAATTTTAAGAAATGGGCGCGACGGTGGGCCGGCATGATTCTGCGTGCCTGTGGCTGGCGGGTTGTCTGGGAAGACCGTGCCCGGCTGTCTCCAGGGCAGCCCTGTCTGTTTGTGGCCAATCATCAGTGCGCCCTGGATATTCTGGTGTTGTCGCATGCGCTGCCTTATCCCTTCGGCTTTGTGGCAAAGGCTGAACTGGAACGTGTGCCTGTGCTGGGATGGGCCATGCGGCATTCGGCTTCGCTGTTTATCGACCGAAACAATCCAAGACGGTCGCTGGAGAGCTTACGGCTGGCAGGTGAACGCATCCGGCAGGGCCATCCGGTGCTACTCTTTCCAGAAGGAACGCGCGGCTATCGACCAGAGCTGCGACCTTTCAAAAAAGGAGCTTTTCTGCTGGCTGTCGAGGCTGGCGTTCCGCTGATTCCAGTAGTTATCTGTGATAGCTATCGCTGCCTGGATGAGCGCCGCATGGTTTCACGGCCCGGTACAATTCGGGTTGTGATCGGCGAGCCCGTGCCGACCGAAGGGTTGCGTCGCCGACATCTGGCCACGCTGATGGATACCGTGCAGGCGCGCATGCAGGCGATGCTTCGAGAGGCAGGGAACCACGCGTAGGGCTACGTGGTAGCGCACGCGCCCGAGGTTTGGTATCTTGACAGGCCAGGCAGCATCAACCCGCATGCACCACCATGGCGATCTCTATTGAGGAAGTCCGCTACATTGCACGGCTGGCTCGTCTTGAGTTTTCGGAGGAAGAAGAGCACATGCTGGCCGAGCAGATGGGAGAAATTCTGGATTACGTAGCCAAGTTGAATGAACTGGACACCCGCGACGTCCCGCCTATGTCGCACGTACTGGATCTCTACAATGTTTTTCGGGAGGACTCCGTCGTGCAGCGCATTTCGCACGAAGATGCGTTGCGTAACGCACCCGATGCTGACAGCGACTACTTCCGGGTGCCGAAAGTAATTGAATAACCGCAGGGGCACGTGTTTATGGCTGCGCAGGCCCGCTCGTCGCGCTCCAAAAAGGCGGCTGCAGCACATCGGCCCGCCTGGCATGACGCCTGGGAACGCCTTGCCAGACCCTATCAGCATTTGCTCTGCTTGCTGTTGCTTTTGGCCCTCTCGCTTGCCTTTTTTGCGCCCATTCACTTCGGAGGCAAGCAGTTGATCGGTAGTGATACGGTCAACTGGCGTGCGATGGCCCAGTCGGTGATTGCCTATCGCGATTCAACAGGCACCGAGCCGCTCTGGGCCACCAATGCCTTTGCAGGCATGCCGGCCTACATGATTTCCTATCCGGCCAAAGTGCCGCAGATTGATAATCTGCTGGGATGGCTACGGGGGTTCCTCTGGCCAACCTCGCATTTTTTCTTTTTACTGGCCGGCATGTATGGGGTGGTAGTCTATCTGACACGCCGCCCGCTGGCCGGTGTGCTGGCAGCGGTAGCCTATGGATTGACTACGTATATCCCGATTATTTTGAAAGCGGGGCACAATTCGAAGTTTATTGCCCTGTGCCTGGCTCCCTGGCTGGTGCTGGCTTTTGTGCACGTGCTACGGCAACCTCGCTTGCTCTCCGGATTACTGTTCGCCGTAGCGCTGGCAGCAAACTTGCGCGCCGGACATGTGCAGATTACCTACTATGTAACGTTTCTGCTAGGACTCTGGTGGGTGGGTGAGGGCATTGCGGCCTGGCGTGCGCATCGATGGGCAGGGTTTGGACGGGCGACCGGATGGCTGGCCTTGGGAAGTGTCCTGGCGCTTCTGATGATCGCCCAGCCCTACTGGCCGGTCTATGAGTACAAGCAGTACACCATACGCGGCGGTAGTGAAGTGACCGGCAGGGAGGAGGGGCTGGACTGGGACTATGCGATGGGCTGGAGCCAGGCGCCAGGCGAGCTGATTACCCTGCTGATTGCAGATGCCTACGGAGGAGGCAGTCCCACCTACTGGGGACCCAAGCCTTTTACAGAAGGCCCTCACTATGTAGGCGGAATCGTACTCTGGCTGGCCCTGCTGGCGCTCTGGCGTCGCCGGGAACGCACCGTGTGGATTATTGGAGGCGGCACGCTGCTTATGATTCTCTTTTCGTTGGGCAGCTACTTTCCGCTCCTGAACCGCTTCATGTTTGAATACTTCCCCCTGTTCGACGCCTTTCGCGTGCCGGAAACGTGGTTGAGCACAGCGGCACTGGGCCTCGCTTTACTGGCTGCACTGGGCGCGGGCTGGCTGTTCGTAGCATCCAGACAGGGACGGCCGCGTTCGTTGCGGCCGGCTTATCAACTATGGCTGGGGTTGACCGGACTGGTGCTGGTGCTCTGGCTGGCGCGCGGCAGCCTGTTTTCCTTTGAGCGCCCGGGTGAAGTTGCACAGCTCGCGCAACAGGTGGCCGCGGCCAACAACGTGCCGCCCGACGATCCACGGCTGCTGCAGGTGGTGCGCCAGTATGTAGCCCAGCAGCGAACCGAACGCGCCGAGCGATTTGGCCGCGATGCGCAGCGCACGCTGCTTTTCCTGCTACTGGCCGGTGGACTTCTGTGGCTTTACGATCGGCAACGGCTTCCTGGATGGGGAGCGACGGCCGGTCTGGCACTGCTCATCACAATAGACCTGTGGGGCGTAGGACGACGCCACCTGAATCAAGAGGTGTTGACAGACGCGCAGGCCATTACCGAACTCATTCCAACCTATTCCTTCGACCATTTTCTGTTGGAGCGCCAACAGGAAGTGGGCGGACCGGGACACTTTCGGATCCTCTCGCTGGAGCGCAGCGATCCGATGACAAACGCCCGGCCTTCCTATTATCACGAATCGATCGGCGGCTACCACGGGGCCAAGCTACGGCTGTTTCAGGATTACATTGATCACCTGTTTATCGATCCTACCACCGGCCTGCCGCGCTCCCGAGCGCTGGACCTGCTGAGCGTACGCTACGTGGTCGTGCCGGCTGGAGCTTCGCTGCCGAACATGCGGGTCGTGTTTGAGGACGACCGCTGGCGCGTGTTGGAGAATCCTACCGCGCTGCCACGTGCGTTCCTTGTAGGACGTTATGAGGTGATAGCCGACCTGGAAGCGCATCGCCAGCGCCTGCTGGACCCCACGCTGGATTTACGCCAGACGGTACTGTTGCGAGAGGCGCCCGGCGTCAACGTAGTCCCTATTGATTCAACGAGTACGGCCCGGGTCCGTCTCGTGCGCTTCGGCCCTCGCGAGATTGTCTGGGAAGTGAATACGGACGCCCCGAGGCTCCTGGTCGTAGACGAGATCTACTATCCAGCCGGATGGCAGGCCACGATCGATGACCAACCTGTGCCCATCCTGCAGGCCAACTATCTACTCCGAGCCGTGCCGGTGCCTGCAGGGATGCATACGGTGGTGATGCGCTTTGAGCCGCGCAGCCATCGGCTGGGCATCGTTCTGGTATGGATAGCAACCCTTCTGGTTTATGGAACCATTGTCCTTATGTATGGCATATCCTTTTATCGAAAGCGTTTTGCTAAAAAGTGAGTATGCATGTCTTGTTGATACCTTCCTGGTACGCTATAGCTGAAAATCCCCAACGAGGAATCTTCTTTAAAGATCAGGCTAAAGCGCTGCACCGAGCAGGAATTAAAGTAGGGGTTATTTTTCCCGAGATTAGAGGCATCTCCAGTTTAGGATGGAAGAGATTAATATCCTATCGTTTTCAGATAGAATCTGCTTCCACAGAAGGGTTTCCGGAATTGTATGTGCGCGGTTGGAAGATTTTTTTCAGGAGAATGGAAGCGTGGTTTTTTGTCAGGCAATCAGCACGCCTGTTTGCAGCATACGCCGCACAGTATGGACGGCCTGATCTGATCCATGCCCATGGTGTTCTGTGGGGAGGAAGCGCAGCCCGGCAAATCGCAGCTACATGGAATATTCCGTATGTAATCACCGAGCATAGCTCGGCATTGGTGCAGCAATCCTTACCCGCATGGCAGTATCGGACTGCTCGCCGAGCGTTTCGACAGGCCTGCGTTCGGATAGCAGTCAGTCAGGCGCTGAAGCAGGTCTTGCAAAGAAAATTTGCTATATATGATTTTGAAGTCATTCCCAACCTTGTAGAGGCAGCTTTTTTTAAAGCTCCTGAAAGAACGCCTGCAATCGAGTGTTTTCAATTTATTACAATCTCTAATCTAAAAAGAGAAAAGGGAATAGACTATCTGTTACATGCCTATGCGACGGCCTTTGGAAAGGATCAAAAGGTGCGATTATTAATCTGCGGAGATGGTCCGGAGCGAGCGTCGCTTCAACGGTTAGCGCAGCAGCTTGGCATAGCGGAGCGCGTCCATTTTCGCGGCCGATGCACGCGTGAAGAGATACGCCAATGCCTGTGGCAATCTCATGTTTTAGTGCACCCCAGTAGATATGAGACGTTTGGAGTTGTTCTTATCGAAGCGATGGCGACTGGGTTGCCGGTTATTGCTACGCAATGTGGTGGACCCGAGGAGATTGTTCTGCCTGAAACTGGTATGCTGGTAGAACCGGGGAATGTAGCAGCACTTTCCGGCGCCATGCGGCAGATGTATACCGCCTATGATTCATGGAAAAAACGACGGAAATACATTCGAGAATATGCTGTAAAACATTTTGGTGAACAATATGTAGTTCATAGACTGGTTCAAGTTTATAGCAGGTGTTTGAAAAAGGTTGAGGCGTCATAAATATGCGGTATGTGTTGCTGGTAACGTACTATTTCCCACCTGCGGGGGGAGCAGCCGTGCAGCGGTTTTTGAAATTTGCCCGCTATCTTCCGGCATATGATTGGCGGCCGGTGGTGCTAACGGTTCGCTCCGAGGATGCTGCCTATCCGTTTCGCGATGAGGCCCTGGAGGCAGAGGTTCCGGTTGAGGTCCCGGTGTTTCGCACGCGCACCTGGGATCCATACGCAGCTTACGCCCGGTGGCTGGGCCAGCGCAAAGAGGAGGCGGTGAGCGTAGGATTTGCAGGACGTCCCCACCAGCGCTGGAAAGAGCGCTTGGCGCGCTGGATACGGGCCAACCTGTTTTTGCCGGATGCCAGGGTCGGATGGGTGCCGTTTGCGCTGCGCGCGCTGCCCCGCCTGCTTCGGCAGTATCCGATCGAAGCAATTGTCACGACCGGACCGCCGCATTCAACCCATCTGATCGGGTATCGGGCACAACGGCGCTACCGGCTACCCTGGGTAGCCGACCTGCGCGACCCCTGGACGGATGTCTATTACTACGAGATGCTACCCATGACGCGCTGGGCACGCCGACTGGATGCCTGGATGGAACGACGGGTGCTGGCGCAGGCTCAGGCGCGCGTTGTGGTGACGCCCACCATGCAACGCACGCTCCAGACCAAAGGCCTGTCCGCCGTATGCATTCCCAATGGATACGATCCGGCAGATTTTGAGGCAAGCCCTCCCCGCGCTACTCATGATTTCTGGATCACGTATGCCGGCAGCATGGGGCCAACCGCAAACCCTGAAGGATTATGGAAAGCGTTAGTGCAACTGAGGGCCAGCGGACTTCCCATCCGGGTGCGTCTGATCGGGCTGATTGACGCGTCGGTGCGCCAGGCCCTCATGCGCCATCACCTTGCGGAGCAGGTAGCCCTCCTGCCGTTCATGCCGCGTCGACAGGTGCTGCCGTACCTGCGGGAGAGTGCGCTACTGCTGCTGGTCATCAACCGAACGGCCGGTAATGCGGGGATTGTGACCAGCAAACTGTACGAATACCTGGGAAGCGGGCGGCCGGTGCTGGGGATCGGGCCAGTGCAGGGTGATGCCGCCGCCGTTCTGCAGGAGACAAAGGCCGGCAAGATGTTCGACTACGACGACGTAGAAGGCATTGCTGCCTATCTGCGTCGGCATTACGAAGCCTGGGCGGCCGGTCGGCCCCTGCCCGGGGCACTGCCCACGCTGGCCCAGCGATATAGCCGGCCGTACCTGGCAGGCGAACTGGCTCACTTGCTCGAGGAAGTAACCCGCTCGGTACCATGCGAGTCTGCAGCATCGTAGGCGCACGCCCCCAGTTCATCAAAGCAGCGATGGTGAGCCGAGCGCTGGTCGATGCTGGCATAGAGGAAGTGCTGATTCATACCGGACAGCACTACGATGATAATCTGAACCGCATCTTCTTTGAGGAGCTACGCCTGCCACCGCCCCAGATACATCTGGGCGTGGGCTCTGGTACCCATGCCGAACAGACCGGGCTGATGATGATCCGACTGGAGGCGGCGCTGCGCAACATGAAACCGGCACCCGACTGGGTCCTGATTTACGGCGATACCAACAGTACGCTGGTCGGTGCGCTGGTGGCCTCTAAACTGAAGCTGCCGCTGGCCCATGTAGAAGCCGGACTGCGTTCGTTTAACCGGACAATGCCCGAGGAAATCAACCGCGTGGTGGCCGATCATCTGTCCCAGTTGTTATTTGCCCCGACGCCTACGGCCGTCGAAAATCTGCGGCGCGAAGGAATTACACGTGGCGTGCATCTGACAGGCGATGTAATGCAGGAAGCCGTCTGGTGTTATGCCCGGAGGGCGCAGCAACAGGTACCGCTGACGCATCTGACGGGGCATGCACCGGGCCAGTACTATCTAGCCACCGTGCATCGGGCAGAGAACACAGACAATCCGGTTCGGTTGCAGGGTATCTTCGAAGGGCTGGGACGGTTAGAACTACCTGTGATTCTGCCGCTGCATCCGCGCACGCGCGCTCGCCTGGACGGTAGCATTCGCATTCCGGCTAATGTGGAGCTGCGCAAGCCAGTGGGCTATTTGGCCATGCTAACGCTGGTGCAGCACGCACGTGCCGTGCTGACCGATTCGGGTGGTCTGCAGAAAGAAGCGGTCTGGCTGGGCGTGCCGTGCATTACCCTGCGCGACGAAACCGAGTGGATAGAAACGCTTGAAGGCGGTTGGAACCAGCTAGTGGGAGCCGATCCAGAGCGCATTGCCGCGGCGGCTCATCGCCAACCAACCGGCCCAGCCCCGACTTTGAAAAACGGGGCGGAAGCCCCTTCGCAACACATTGTTCGCCTACTGCAGGGATAGATGAAACGCGCTACAGTGGTTCATCTTTCGACAGTACATCATCCCCGGGATATCCGGATCTTCCACAAAGAAGCCCGCACGCTGCAACAGGCAGGATATTCCGTGGAAATCGTGGCGCCCGGCGAGCGCGATGAAGTGATAGAAGGTATTCAGATTCGGGCGTTGAAGGGACCGAATCGTGGGATCCGACGCTTCACGCAAACCAACCGGGAAGCCTGGCGGCGCGCATGTGCCTATCCGCAAGACGTTATTTTTCATCTTCATGATCCCGAGTTGCTATTTGTGGGGTTTGCGCTAAAACGGAGGGGCTATCGGGTCATCTACGACGTCCACGAAGACACGCCCCTCTGGCTACTTTACCAGCACTGGATTCCACGGCTAGCTCGGCGCCCACTTAGCCGACTGTTTGCTTATCTGGAACAACGGGCCGTTGCAAGGCTGGACGGCATTGTCGTCGCGACCGAGCCGATTCAGAAACGATTGCGCTCGCCGCGCACAATTGTGGTGAGAAATTTGCCCTTGAGAGCTGAATTTGCGACGGATGCAGGCATGCCCTATGCAGCCCGTGCTCCTCTGGTCGTGTATGTAGGGACGCTGACGCGTTTGCGTGGCATTCAGGAGATGATCCAGGCTGTCGCGCTGCTCAACGAGCAGGGATGTCCAGTTACCCTCCATCTGGGCGGCGCTTTCCATCCACCGACGCTGCAACAGGAAATGGAACGACTGCCTGGCTGGCAGTATGTCCGCTACGCCGGCTGGCAAACGCGTGAGGCCGTGCAGCAGGTGCTGCACAGGGCTCGGGTGGGGCTGGCGCTCATTCATCCGGGCAAGCATTATTCTCATGCTTATCCTACCAAGTTGTTTGAATACATGGCAGCCGGTATTCCGGTGGTGGCCAGCGATTTGCCTCTGATTCGCGAAATTGTAGCTCCTGCTGAGGCCGGAATACTGGTCGATCCGCGCGACGTGCGCGCTATTGCGGAAGCCATTCGCTGGTTGCTGGAGCATCCAGGCGAAGCGCAGGCGATGGGACAACGCGGACGCCGTCTGTTTCTCACTTCCTTACACTGGGAGCGGGAAGCAGCCAAACTGCTGGCGCTGTACGAACGCGTAGCTAGCCCGCAATCCTGACCGTCATGTCCGCAAGGCACGCAGCTCCTTCAGGTATGCTGGGCCGTCTGCTTCGGCAGGGCAGCATTTATGCCGTAGGCAATCTGCTCCTGAAGGCCAGCGGGTTGCTGTTGGCCCCGCTGTATCTCAACACGGCACTGCTGCCTCAAGAATCCTATGGGTACCTGGTGTTGCTGGAGGCCACCGCCCAGTTGCTGCTTCCCCTCCTGGGGCTGGGTATGACGACCGGACTCTTCAAATTTGCAACGGATCCGGCTCGCCGAGCTGATCAGGAAGCAGTGCCCTTTACCGTGCTGAGTGTGTCGGTTGGCATGGCCCTGCTTGTGGTTGTTGTGAGCGGAGGGAGTGCTGGATGGCTAAGCGCCAGGTTGGGATGGCCAGAGGGCGCGCCCATTTTACGTCTGTTTGGGGGCTACCTGGCTGCGAAGATTGTGGGCGGCGTCCCATTGGCATTTCTCCGGCTGCGGGAGCGGGCCTTGCTGTATACGACAGCCATGCTTCTGGAGACCACCCTGTTTATTGGTGGGGTATACTACTTTCTGGCGCACGCCCATCTGGGGCTTCGCGGGGTCGTGCAGGCCATGGTGCTTGCTTCCGGCAGCAGCGCGCTGGTGCTGGTAGGCGGCATGTTGCGGGTCATTCCGTGGCGCTGGAGTCCCCACTTGATAGGGGCGCTCATGCGTTTTGGCGTACCGCTGGCGCTGGCTGGCGTGGCCATGCCGGTCCTTCATGTCGGCGACCGTTATCTGCTTGGATGGCTTGCTGGGCCTGAAACGGTTGCCGTTTATGGATGGGCAGCCCGCCTGAGCGGCGTGCTCAACATGCTGCTGGTGCAGAGCTTCCAGTTAGCCTTTGCCGTGATCGGCCTGAAAGCCCTGGGCGCGCAGCCAGCAGGCGAAGCGACCCTACATCGGCGAACGTTTCGGCATTACAGCATCTGGGGCGGCTGGATTGTGTTGGCACTGTCGCTGAGCGCTTATGACGTGACCGCGTGGCTGGCATCTGACCCGGTTTACCTGCAGGCAGATCCGCTGGTGCTGCCGCTGAGCCTGGGCTATTTGCTATTAGGCCTCCATAACATCTTTGTCAACGTCTTGCATGCGGCTGGCGAAAGCCGGTTTATTGCCTGGAACGTGGTAGGAGCAGGCCTGCTCAACGTTGCCTTGAACCTGTGGTGGATTCCGGTGCTGGGTGCGATGGGGGCGGCACTGGCCACCGTTGTGGCGTATGGGGTGCTGGCTGGCGGGGCTGCCTGGCGGGCTCTTCGCGTGCGTCCTACCACGTACCCCTGGCGCGTGCTGGGCCTTACAACGGCCATTGTGGTGGGATTATTTTTGCTGGGCTTACCAACCCTTACGTGGCCGGCAGCAGCGCGGCTAGTCGGACGGGGGCTGCTGGTATTGCTCTATGGATTGCTGGTGGTAGCGTTTCGGCTGTATCGCTACGAAGAGCTTCAAGAAGGGTGGCAATGGCTGCGCCGCAGATGGCGGCTGCTTCGAGCAGCAGATGATTAAATTGCAAAAAGCTGGTGCGGCGCTCTATATTGCGGTGCCCTGGAGACGTCCATGCAAACTTTCTGGGCTGAACGGACTGTGTGGAGCGAAATCACGCAGCGCTTCCCATTGTTGCAGCAGCTTTTCAGCCGGCGCACGCCTGCAGGTGACGGACGCCGCCCAGAGCGTGGCCCTTCAAAAGGCACGGTCATTACCATTTGCATTCTAATTTCTACGCTCCTCTGGTTTACATTTACGCTCCAGGAAACCTATACCGCGACGCTAAATCTCCCCGTGCGGGTTGTCAATCTGCCACCCGACCAGGCGCTGGCCATGCCGCCGCCACAGGTCGTGCGCGTGCAGCTTCGCGGAGAAGGCTATCCGCTCGTGCAGCTCTATTTTAATCCTCCCACTGTTACGCTGGACGCCCGGCAGGACGTAGTCGATCTGACCGGCATAGATCTGAACCTGCCGCGCGGTGTGGTTGTGGAAAGCATTGTTCCGCAGGTTGTGGAGCTGCGAAAAGAACCGCGCGTAACCCGCCGTCTCCCGGTTGAACTGCGCGTTGTGATAGAGACGCCTCCCACGCATGATCTGCTTTATCCGCCACGCATTGATCCGGACAGCGTGCAGGTTTCAGGAGCGGCTTCTATTGTAGCCCGGCTTGCTGCCTGGCCAACTGAGCGGATGCACCTGCGCGAGGTGCGCGATTCCCTGTCGCTCCGGGTGCCGCTGGCTGATACGCTGCGGCCACTGGTAACCGTCGTCCCCGAGGCCGTGCAGCTATACGTTCGGGTGGTACCCTTCACCGAAGGCGTCCGAGAACTGGCCGTTCGCGTAACCGGAGTGCCCTCCAGCCAGCGGATGGTAACCCTGGAGCCGGCTACCGTGCGCGTGCGCTTTCGCGTTCCCCTCTTCCAGTACGAAGCAGCGATGACAGCACCCGACTTTTTTGCAACTGTTCCTTATGAAGTCATCCGCGCCGATACAACCGGACGCGTACGGCCTATTCTTCACCTGCCCGACGGGGTTGTCATTCGAGACGTTGTAATGATTCCACCGGCGCTTCGCTACTACAATGTGCTTATTCAGTAACGGTTTTGTCTCTTTTTGCTGAAACCGAAACAAGGCGTAAGCCCTCTCGTTGGAGCGAACGGCGCTGAAATCGGAGTGCGGCCCCTATGACCCTTGAGACCGATCACTCGGAGTACTATGTGGACACGCCGCGTGGGCTCTTTACGGCGGCCGGCCACTGGTTTCGCACAACGGAAGCATTACTCAGAACCTATGCGGGGCCGCTGCTCGCACGCGAACCGCTGGATAAACTGCTGCGCCAGGCCGACACCTGGCTGCATCTGCCTGCGCTGCTGATGCTCTGGACACTCCTACCGCTGCTGTGGCTATGGGAGCCGGCAGTAGCTGTTGGCCTGGCGTTAGGCGTATATCTGCTGAGCAGCCTGCTGCTACCGTTGTTGATTCTTCGGCCGCTGACTCCGATACTGAAGGGGCTGGCCAACCCCTGGCTGCAGGGCGCTGCCTATGTGGTGGGACTAACTGGCCTGGCCTGGCAAGGTCACCTGCTGGCAGTATGGACAGGGCTGGCTGTTTTTGTGTTGATTCGATGGGGAGTGCTGGCCCGCCTGCTCCGGCCGCTGCTGGATCGTCTGCATGCAGCGCTGTATCCCTTACCGCTGCCTGACCAGGTGCTGCGCTCGCTAATGCTGCGGGCTGCTCTGACCCACCGCGTGCCTTTACCGGAATTGCAGGCGATGGAGCAGGAACTCCTGCAGCGCCTGCGCCAGCTTCCCTGGAACCGAACCTGACCAGATAGATGGCGATCACAACGTTGTATTTCGTGCGGCACGGCGAAACAGACTATAACCGCCACGGCATCGTGCAGGGGCGCGGTGTAGATGCGCCGCTGAATGAACACGGACAACGGCAAGCTGAAGCGCTGGCGCGGCGTTTTGCCGAGGTTGCTTTAGACGCCATCTATACCAGTCCGCTACAGCGCGCCCGGGCTACGGCCGAGGCGGTGCGCCAGTATCATCCGGATCTCCCTTTTTACCAGATGGCAGATCTTGAAGAAATGGACTGGGGAGATCTGGAAGGGAAACCCTGCGCCCCCCCATATGATGCCCAGATTCGCCGCATCTACGAGCGCTGGCAGGCTGGTGATTATGCCTATCCTGTTCCCGGTGGGGAGTCGGTTCTGGATGTCCAACGCCGCGCGCTTCGCGCTTTACAGACCATACTGGCGCGTCATGAGGGGGAGGCGGTACTGGTGGTTACCCATGGACGCTTTCTCCGTATTCTGCTGGCGTCTATTCTGCCTGAGTACGGCCTGGCCCGTATGGAAGCTCTGCCCCATACCAATACGGCCGTTAATCATCTGGTGTGCGAAAACGGTCGGTTTCGAGCACTTCGGTTGAATTGTACGGCCCATCTGGAGGGCCTCGCCGTGAAAGCAGAACGCGCAACGGAGGTGGTGGCATGAGGCGAACGGATCCTTCAGCGGTAGCGGGTGCAATGCCTGCGTGCGCGCCCGCAGAGCTTCCTCGACGGCTAGGGAGTCGCATCCGGCGAGCCCTTCAGCAAACGGGCACCAACCGGATTGTGCAACTGCGTTGCCCGATTGCTCCGGTCGATCTGTTGAGCTGGCTGGCAGCTCAGTCCATGGCCTTTAAATTCTACTGGGCAGATCGGGAAGGGAATGAGGCAGTTGCGGCAGTGGGGGCGGTCTTGCAGTGTGAGGTCAACAGGGCGCTCACCAGAGAATCGCTGCGCTTCCTGGAGACGTATCTCCAGCAGGCAGACCCTGGCGTTCGGTTTTATGGGGGAGGACGCTTCGATGGACAGGCTCCTGTTGCACCTCACTGGCAACCGTTTGGCATGGGGCGGTTCTGGTTGCCCCGCTTTGAGCTTCGCCGAGAAGGAAGCCGCTACTGGCTGGTGTGCAACCTGGTGCCGGAGCTAGATCGTACCGCCGAAGCGGCCATCAAAGAAGCGCTGGCGGCATTGCAATGGCCTGAAGTGGCCATGGACGCTCGGCTTCCGCTGCCGGTAGATCGCTGTGATATGCCCGATCAGGCGGGGTGGACGCGCAACGTTACGCAAGCACTGGCCGCCTTTCAGCAGGGGCACATGGTGAAGGTGGTGCTGGCGCGGCAGGTGCAGTACGTCTTTAACGAGGCGCTTGATGGACTGGCGCTGCTGCACCGGCTCGAAGAGGCAACCCCAGGATGCTTCCACTTTTACTACCAACCCCAACCAGGGACCGCGTTTTTAGGCGCTTCGCCAGAGCGACTGTTTCGACGAGCGGATGGGCACGTCTGGAGCGAAGCCGTTGCCGGCACTCGTCCACGCGGACAGACCGAAGCGGACGATGCCCGGCTGGCCGCCGAATTGCTGCAGAGCGAAAAGGATCGGCGCGAACAATACTACGTGCAGCAGAGCATCATTGAGGAATTGCGCCCTCTGTGTGAGACGCTGGAGGCCGATGCGCAGCTTTCGGAAATGACGTTGGCGCGTGGACGGCATCTCTACACAGGCATTCGCGGACGATTGCGGCCAGGCGTTTCGACGGGGGCGTTGCTCGAAGCGTTGCATCCTACACCGGCTGTAGGCGGCTATCCACGCCCCGCTGCTGTCGAGGCAATCCGCGCCTGGGAACCCTTCGATCGCGGATGGTACACCGGTCCGATTGGCTGGCTAGGAGTTGAAGCAGCGGAATTTGCCGTGGCGATCCGATGTGGTCTGGCGGCGGGGCATCATCTGTATCTTTACTCCGGAGCCGGTATTGTAGAAGGATCGGTACCTGAGCTGGAGTGGGAAGAGATTGAGCACAAAATCAGTGACTTTGTGAACGTGCTGGGCCTTGAGCTTCGACGTTCATAATCAGCAGCACTGGGCAGACCGGCTCGTTGATGAGCTGGTGCGCTGTGGCGTAACGCACTTCTGCATCGCCCCGGGATCACGGTCAACACCGCTGGTAGCGGCCGTGGCCCGTCATCCGGATGCGCATGCTGTGGTTCATTATGACGAGCGCGGGACGGCTTTTCTGGCACTGGGCTACGCTCGTGCTACAGGACGACCCGCCGCCTGGATCACCACTTCAGGCACGGCGGTCGCCAATGGATTCCCTGCTGTGATTGAAGCAAGCCAGGATGAGGTACCTCTACTTCTACTCACCGCTGACCGACCGCCCGAGCTGCGCGACACTGGTGCCAACCAGACGATTGACCAGGTAAAACTTTTCGGGTCGTACGTGCGCTGGCAATTTGAGCTTCCTGTGCCCGATGCGGACCTGGAACCAGCACTGGTTCAAACCACCGTAAGCCAGGCGGTCTATCGCAGTATGCGGCCACCGGCAGGTCCGGTCCACCTGAACTGTCCCTTTCGCGAACCGCTGGTGCCTCAGCCAGAGACACTTCGTACCATGGAAGTCGCCGAAACGCCGCATACGCGGTATGCAGGGCCCGAGATGAGGCCGCATGCCGCCACGGTTGCCGAGCTGGCGGCTACGCTTCGGTCTGTAGAACGAGGGGTCATCATAGCCGGACGGCTGCGCTCGCTTGGCGCGGCAGCGCACGTTGCAAAACTGGCAGCGCATCTGGGCTGGCCCCTGTTGGCGGATGTAACGTCCGGGTTGCGTCTGGGAGCTGATGCGTTTCCGCATGTTCCGTTTGCCGAACTGCTGTTACGCGATCCAGAACGCGCTGCCCACGCCTTGCAACCAGAAGCCGTGCTGCATGTAGGCGGACGCTTTGTCTCTAAACGCCTGCTTCAATTCGTAAAAGCTGCCCGGCTGCGCTGCTACGTGCATGTGCACGACAGTCCGGCACGGCTCGATCCAACGCATCGGGTAACGTGGCGCATAGAGGCGGACGTCGCTCATGCCTGCGCCGCCCTATGCGAAGCATGGCCCTCTGCAGCGCAACCGTCTGCCTGGACCTGCCACTGGCAACAGGCCAACAGGGCCATTCAAGACCGTTTGCAGGAACAGTTTGACGAGGGCGAACTGGCCGAACCAGACGTGGCCTGGCACCTGGGGCGCTGGCTGCCTCCAACGCACGGACTGGTGCTGGCCAGCAGTCTGCCGGTACGACTGATGCATACCTGGGCTGCTCCTGACGGGCCGCAACCTCCGGTGGCAGCCAATCGTGGCGCCAGTGGCATTGACGGCACCGTAGCCACCGCAACGGGCTTCGGCTGGGGGCTGGAACGCCCCGTAACGCTGCTGATCGGCGATCTGGCGTTGCTGCACGACCTGAACAGCCTGGCGTTGTTGCGCAACCGACCCGTCGTTGTGGTCGTGCTGAACAACGACGGGGGGGGTATTTTCTCATTTCTTCCTGTCGCCGCCCATACCAACATGTTTGAGCCCTTCTTTGGAACGCCTCATGGGCTGAGGTTTGAACAGGCAGCCGCGCTGTTTGGCCTGGACTATGCAGCTCCCCGAACACTTGCAGAGCTAGCGCAGGCTTACCGTGAAGCGTGCACTCGTCCGACTGCGACGCTCATCGAAGTGCGCACCCGGCGCACTCGCACCTATGCGCGCTGGCAGGAGCTGGAGGCGATGCTCAGCGATATCCGGACCGCTTTCTATGAACCGGTGAGCTCCTGGTAAACCGCGCGAATGGCATTGGGAATACCCTGCTGCCAGCTTTCCAGGTAATGTTCCGGAAAATCCGGTAGACGGTCGACAGCCGCCAGTTCGTCAACCGACTTTCCAGCTTTGAGCCCTGCTTCAACGTAGCGCCGCAGCCCCTCCAGAAAGTCGCGCATCACCAGAAGATCGGCGCGGCTGCCAACAACGCCGTACCTGGGATGCCCGTGGCCAAAGATGAACTGGGTGTCTGACTCGTAGGTAGTATGTAGCCGTTCCAGGGCAGCAATCCATCCTTCCGTTGTCGCTCCCCCGGGCAGGTCAATGAAACAGGGCATCCGGTTGAAGACCAGATCTCCTACGTGTACGATGTTAGCTTTTTCAAAAAAGATGATGGCATCGCCGCCTGTATGCGCAGGCCCATAGTAGACGACGTGCACGCGCTCGTCGCCCGCTTCGAGCATGAGCTGCGTGTCAAACGTACGGTCGGCATAGACCTGCTGGTCCAGCGTGCCCTGCTGCCGGGCTGCACGGCGCTGAAGCTCCGGAACGTTGCGATGCGCAATGATCTGGCGCGCGTGCGGCTTCAGTGCCCGATTGCCTGCTGTGTGATCCCGATGGTGATGGGTATTGATGAGCGCGTCAATCCTGCGCTCAGTGCGTGCATGCAATCCTTCCCAGCACTGTGTGGCGGTTTCGGGAAACTGCGCGTCCACCACAATCAGCGCCTCGGAGGTGGCCAACCAGCCAATAGTACCGCCGCGCCCGGTAAAAATTCCCACATTACGGCGAAGTAGGCGAAACGGATCTTCCTGCAAGGACAACCTGCGAGGCCCGATCAGGGGCAACAGGCATGCAGCAACGGTTTGCTGCAGAAAGGAGCGACGGTTCATGATCCCAGGGGATTGATCGATCTCTTACTTGCAAGATGATATATTTCATCGTAACATGCAAGCAACAGGTACCTGCGAAGAAGGCATAATGGAACGGTTTGAATTGCTCGTCAACGGCACCCGGCATACAGTCGAAGTGCCTCCTGACATGCCTTTGCTCTGGGTGCTGCGGGATG
The DNA here is from genome assembly GCF_900142415.1 of Rhodothermus profundi. Lineage (NCBI taxonomy): Bacteria > Pseudomonadati > Rhodothermota > Rhodothermia > Rhodothermales > Rhodothermaceae > Rhodothermus > Rhodothermus profundi. The sequence continues at coordinate 557,728 of NZ_FRAU01000001.1, read as the reverse complement.
TGCTGGGCCTGAAAGGGACCAAATTTGGTTGTGGGAAAGCGCTTTGTGGAGCCTGCACGGTCCACCTGAATGGTGCCCCTGTGCGCTCCTGCGTGTTGCCTGTCTCGGCGGTGGCCGGCCAACCTATTACGACGATTGAAGGCCTGGATCCAGCAGGCAATCATCCGCTGCAACGAGCCTGGCGTGAGCTCAACGTGCCGCAGTGCGGCTACTGCCAGGCAGGTCAGCTCATGACAGCCGCTGCCCTGCTGCAGCAGCATCCTGATCCCACCGACGAAGAGATTGTGGCCGCCATGGCCGGTAACCTGTGTCGTTGCGGCACCTATTTACGGATTCGTCAGGCCATACGCCGCGCTGCTGAACTGATGCGGCAGGAGGGGCTGCGATGAATGGCTATGAGCTCATTTTAGAACGTCTGGAAGCGCGTCGCCGTCCGGTTACGCTCACCCGACGGGACTTCCTGAAGGTGGGTGTAGCTGCCACGGGAGGCTTGTTGATCGGGAGTCTGGTGCCCCACAGTGGGCAGGCGCGTGCAGAAGCTCCCGTGGAACTGAATCCTTATGTGCAGATCGACCCGGACGGCACGGTGCGCATTTACGTGCCCAAGTCGGAGATGGGGCAGGGCGTGCGTACTTCGCTGGCCCTGCTGGTCGCCGAAGAGTTAGACGCCGACTGGGAGCAGGTGCGGGTGGAGCAGGCTCCCCTGGATCCCAGATACGGAAACCAGGGAACGGGAGGCAGCAGCAGCGTGCGGACGCGCTGGCAGGAGCTGCGCGAGGCTGGAGCGATGGCCCGGGTGCTGCTTGTCGAAGCCGCGGCCCGGCGATGGGGCGTCGATCCGGCACGTTGCCGTACGAAAAAAGGGCAGGTGTTGCATCCGAACGGACGGGATGTGCTTGCCTACGGGGAGCTGGCAGCGGAAGCAGCGCGCCTGGAGCCTCCTGCAACAGTGTCCCTGAAGGATCCAGCTGCATTTCAACTGATCGGCCGGCCGCACATCGGGGTGGATGTGCCCGAGATCATTACGGGCCGGGCCACGTACGGTATCGACATGCATGTGCCTGGCATGCTGGTGGCCAGTGTGGTGCGGTGCCCCTACATTACCGGTCGGTTGCGAAGCTACGACGATACCGCAGCGCGTCAGGTCCCCGGCGTGCGGACGGTCGTCGAGGTACCCGCAATTGGTGCGGATGTGCATGTGCGACCGGGCGTGGCCGTGGTGGCCGAGCATACGTGGGCGGCTTTGAAAGGGCGGCAGGCGCTGCGCGTTGAATGGGAGCCCGGTGAAGCTGCCGCGCACAGCTCGGCAGCTTATCTGGAGCAGATGCAGGCGCTAGCTGCCAGGCCCGGTCAGGTAATCCGCGAGCGGGGTGTTGTAGAAAAAGCACTGGATCAAGGAGCCCGGCGTGTCGACGCCACCTATGCTGTGCCCTTCCTGGCACATGCGCCGATGGAGCCAATGAATGCCACCGCGCATGTCGAAGGCAACCGGTGTACGATCTGGGCGCCTGTGCAAATTCCTGCCTGGGTAGCTCGCGCTACAGCCCAGGCGCTGGGCATTCCGGAGCGAAACGTACGCGTCTTTATCACGCTGCTGGGAGGCGGGTTTGGCCGCCGACTGAATCCGGATTATGCCGTGGAAGCGGCCTTGATTTCAAAGGCTGTCGGTGCGCCGGTGCAGGTAGTCTGGACGCGCGAAGATGACCTGCAATTTGATTTTTACCGTCCGATGGCCGTTCATCGCATTCGTGCTGCACTGGATGAACGCGGTCAACCTCTGGCCTGGTATCATCGCGTGGTTTCGACTTCTATTCGCGCTACGTTGCAGGGACCTGAGGCGCCCGACCAGCACCGCTCGGAGGTCGGGGGAGCCGATCTGCTGCCGTATCGCGTGCCGAATTGGCGGCTCGAATACCATCCCTTCCAGAGTCCGCTGCCACGCGGTTGGTGGCGTTCGGTCGATCACACGCACACGGCGTTTGCGGTCGAGAGCTTCATCGATGAGATGGCAGCGGCCGCCGGTCGCGATCCGCTGGCCTATCGCCTGGAACTGTTCGACATGGAAGCCCGCACAGATGGGCCCTATGGCTACGACCCGGCCCGCCTACGCCGCGTGCTGGAGCTGGCAGCCGAAAAAGCGGGATGGGGACAGCCGTTGCCCGAAGGCCACGGCCGGGGCATCGCCTGCCACTGGTCATTCCGAAGTTACGTAGCCGAAGTTGTGGAAGCCTCGGTGGACGACGAAGGCCAGGTGCACGTGCATCGCGTGGTCGCGGCGATCGACTGCGGACGCATCATTAATCCGAACGGCGCAGAAGCCCAGGCCGTGGGCGGCATTCTGGATGGTCTGTGGACTGCCTTAAAGGCAGAAGCTACCCTGGAGGGAGGCCGGATCACCATCACCAACTTTGACACCTACCCCCTGCTGCGACAGCGCGAGGTGCCGCCAACCATTGAAGTCTACTTCGTGGAAAGCGACCAGGAACCAACCGGCCTGGGCGAACCCCCGGTGCCTCCCGTGGCTCCGGCTCTGGCTAATGCAATCTACGCCGCCACAGGTCGTCGCCTTCGCCAATTGCCCATCCGGGCAGAGATGCTTCGGAGCTGAGCCGGCTCAAAAGTCGCCGTCCCGAGCGTACGGATAGCTCCAGAGGACTACCTGGAGCGTGACAGCTTTGAACCAGGCCTGGTGCATCTTTTCGACCGTTTCGGGGGAATGCCCCTTGCGGGCCAGAAAATCCCGGATGGTGAGGGTAATGGGAACAATGAAGGCAATCAGATAGCGCAGTGGAATGTGGGGAGGAGCCGGGACGCCGTCGGTCTGGTTCTTTTTCGTTCGATGGTGCCGGAGCCCGATCTCCATCTGATAGTTGAGCCAGTCCTGATCATAGGGGCGCCGGCAGGTGTCCAGGATCCATTGACCAAAACGAGCTCGCACGCGCTCCAGGTAGGACGGAATAGGCTGTCCATCTGGCCCCTGGAAGTAGTAAAGCAGATGGGGATGACTTCCTACAAACCCATACCACAGGTCCAGTACGTCCTCGATTTGATCGGCCAGCACGTCGCCCGCCATGCGCAGGTAGTGTACGTCTTCCTCGGTGAATAATACGGTTTGTTTAAGCCGCTCAAATTCCTCCATAGAGACAGGCGAGCGCGCTACGTCCGGATGTCCATACGTATAGCCTGGGATTGTCTGGGTCGTCATAGCCGTCCAGAGGTTGGGTGGCACTTGACAGCAGTAAGGTAAGAGGATATCTTCAATAAGTAAAATATTTAATTTTTCTAAAAGCGATAACTTATACTTATGATCGAGCTGCGATCGCTTCGTTACCTGTTGGCCGTCGCGGAAGAAGGACATTTCACGCGGGCTGCTGCGCGCTGCTTTGTTTCGCAGCCTGCGCTTTCGCAGCAGATTCGGAAGCTGGAGGAGGCGTTGGGCGAGGTGCTGATAGATCGGTCGGTGACGCCGGTGCGGTTGACAGCGGCAGGTGAAGTGGTGGCGGCGCATGCCCGACGCGTGCTGGCCGAGCTGGAGGCTATGCAGGTGGCGCTGGATGAGCTGCAGGGACTGCAGCGGGGGAGCCTGATGGTAGGGGCCGTGCAGACAGTGCAAGCCTATCTGATTCCCTACGCTGTCGCAACATTTACGCGCATGTATCCGGGGATCCGGTTGCAGGTGCTGGAGTTGCCTGCCGACGAGGTAGAGGCCGGTGTGCTGGAAGGGCGTTTCCATCTGGGGCTCAGTTTTGTGCCGCCGGGATCTGACGGTCTGGAAACTGTGCCGTTGTTTGAGGAAGAGCTTGTGCTGGTTGTGCCCTCGGACCATGCGCTGGCCGCGCAGCGTGTGGCTTCGCTGGACATGCTTACGCAGATTCCACTGGCCCTCCTGCCTGCTACGTACTGCACGCGGCGACTCTGGGATCGCTGGGCCCGGGCGATGGGCGTGCGCCCGAAAGTAATGCTGGAGATAAATGCGATCGAAGGGTTGTTGCATCTGGTTCGTAAGCTGCGAGTAGCCACCATATTGCCTGCCTTAACGCTGCGTTTGGAAACGGCCTGCGGGTTGCGCGCGGTTCGCCTGCCTGCGCCGCCGCCTCGGCGGACGGTAGGGATAGTGCGTCGCCGTGGGGCCTATGTAAGCAGGGCCGCGCAGGCATTTGAGGAGGTGCTTCAAGCCTGGCGCGCAAAAAACTGGAACGGAAGGGCGGCTGCTGCGTGAAGGAGGCCATCCCTGAAACGCAGAAGGCTGCGGTCCCATGCCGAATGGTTCCGGTTCAACGGCTTCGGTACCGGCGCTTCCGCGCTGGCGCGTCTGGCTATTGGCCGCGCGTCCTAAGACCCTTGCCGCGGCGGTTGCCCCGGTATTGATGGGCACGGCGATGGCCTGGGCAGATGGGGGCGTTCATGTGCCATCGGCGCTGCTGGCGCTGGTCGGGGCGCTGTTGATACAGATCGGGACAAACTTTGCCAACGATTACGCCGATTACTTGAAAGGTGCGGACACGACCACGCGCAAGGGACCATTGCGGGTAACGGCAGCCGGTCTGGTAACCCCGGAGGCTATGCGGCGCGCAACCGCATTGATGTTTGCACTGGCTGTGGTGGCTGGCCTTTACCTGATCTGGCGAGGAGGCTGGCCGGTGCTGGCCATCGGTTTGCTTTCGATTCTTTTCGGCGTGCTGTACACAAGTGGACGGTACGCCCTGGCCTATCTGGGACTGGGAGAACTTTTTGTGCTCATTTTTTTCGGACCGGTAGCTGTAGGGGGTACCTATTATGTGCAGACACTCTCCATCACGGGAGAGGTACTGCTGATGGGATTGGCGCCGGGTTTGATTTCGACCGGGATCCTGCTGGTAAACAACGTACGGGACATTGAGGAAGACCGGCAGGCCGGTAAGCGGACTCCTGTGGTGCGCTTTGGACGAGCTTTCGGCGTGGGTTTGTATGCCTTCTGTTTGCTGAGTGCGCTGCTGCTGCCAGTGCTCTGGTATCTGGTCACCTATCGGCATGGGGGAGCGATAGCAGTGCTCGCGCTACTGCCGGCCAGTGTCCGGGCCATATGGACGCTGGCGCGTGTGCAAGAGGGCGCCGTGCTGAATGCGTTACTGGCCGCTACCGGACGCTTGCTGCTGAGCTACAGCATACTGTTTTCACTGGGGTGGGTGCTGACCTGAAATGGCCATGCCGGAGACTTCCTGGCGCCTGTTTCGTTTTGCATTGCCGCTGCGGATCTCCCTTCCGTCAGGGGCCAGGGTGCGGCAGGGCTGGCTGATACAAATTCAGCAAGCGGAGGCTGTTGGGTGGGGTGAAGTTGCTCCTCTCCCGGGCTTTAGCCGTGAGACGCTCGACGAAGCCGGCCGAATCCTGCAGGATCGGCTATTTCGCCTGACTTCTTTCCCGCCAGAGATCACCTGGGCAGAATGGGCCGAAGCAGTCGAGCAGAGCCTGGAATCCGTGCCTGCTTCGGTGCGGTGGGGGGTCGAGCTGGCCCTTGCGCAGTGCCAGGCTGCTCGTCGGGGAAAACGCCTGGATACCTGGTTGGCACCGGATCCGCTGCCGATGGTTTCGATCAATGCGCTGATTCCGATCGACTGGCGAGAACATCCAGAGCGACTGCAGGCGATTCGAGCGGCTGGGTATCAGGCGGTGAAGGTCAAAGTGGGACAGCATGCGCCGAAGGAAGCCGCTCAGGACGTGAGGCTGCTGCGCAACCTGCTGGGACCAGAAGTTGAGTTGCGTGTGGATGCCAACCGGGCCTGGTCGTTGCGCGAGGCGCTGACATTTGCCGAGGCAATAGCCGATAGGAATGTGGCTTATCTGGAGGAACCGTTGCGTGATCCTGCCGAGCTCCACGATTTTGTGCGTCGAAGTCCGGTACCGGTTGCCTTAGACGAAACGTTGGCAGAGCAGCCAGACGTTCCGCTGCACTGCTGGGAGGGCGTGGCGGCCGTGGTGCTAAAGCCGGCCCTGATCGGGGGACTGCTGCGGGCCTGGCAACGCGCTCGCGAAGCAAACGCCCTGGGCATGACCGTGGTCTGGAGCGCGGCCTTTGAGACCGGCGTAGGCACCCGTGGACTGCTGGCGTTGGCCGCCGCCTCGCATAGCAAGGCGGCCGCTGGCCTGGATCCTTACCACTGGCTGGCTGACGATGTGGTATATCCCCGGCTGGCGCTGCATCCGGCAACCCGGGTAGCCGACGCGTTAACGGGTCCCTGGCGTCTCAATGCAGCCGTTCTGGAGGAGGTCAATGAGCACGCGTAACCTGATTTGTCCTCTTTTTCAGTGGAGCAGCCGGGCGCCGGACCAACCGGTGATCTGGCTGGCGTCGGGGCCCCTTACGGCCGGGGCTCTGGAACACCGGGTGCGCAGGATTCTCGCCCGACTGCAACAGGAAGGAGTAGGGCGCGGGGATCGGATCGGGATCTGGCTGGATGATCCGGTAGCTACAATAGCCTGCATGCTTGCTCTCTGGCGGCTTCAGGCCGTGGCGTGTCTGCTGAGCACGCGCACGCCACCCGGAGGGCTGGCAACATTGATCCAACAGGTTGGGCTTCAGGCGCTGATTACGGATCGACCGGTGCAGCCGGCGGTGCCCTGCTGGTCGCCAGAGACGTTACAGACAGGTGCTCCCGTGGTGGGGGCAGACATTCCCCGGTTGGCGTTGGAGCAGGAGGCCACAATCTTTTTCACGTCCGGCAGCACAGGAACGCCCAAGGGTGTGCTGCATACGCTTCGCAATCACCTCTACAGTGCACGGGGCGTGGCGCAGCATGTTCAATTGCGGGCAGGGGATCGCTGGCTGCTGGTGTTGCCCCTCTATCATGTGGGGGGCATGGGCGTGGTAATCCGCTGTCTGCTGGTAGGGGCCGCAGTTGTGATTCCAGAGCGTCAGGAGCCGCTGGAGCAGGCGCTCACGCGCTATGAGCCCACGCATGTTTCGCTGGTACACACGCAGCTCTGGCGACTGCTTCGCGATTTCCGCGACGCGCCGCCGCGCGCACTGCGGGTGGTATTGCTGGGCGGCAGTGCTATTCCAGAGGACGTGCTGCAGGAAGGCGTAGCCCGCCGATGGCCGCTGCTCACCAGTTACGGCCTGACCGAGATGGCTTCAACGGTGACCGCTACACCTCCGGGCGCTTCTCTGGCATTGCTTCGGACTTCCGGGCAGGTGCTGCCTTACCGGGCACTGAAAATTGGCCCGGATGGATCCATTCAGGTGAGGGGGGCTGTACGATTTGCCGGCTACCTGGAAAATGGACAACTACGCCGGCCTTTTGAGCAAGGCGGGTGGTTCGATACGGGTGATCTGGGCTGGGTGGATGAAAAAGGGCTGTTGCATGTAGAGGGACGCCGTGATAACCGGTTCATTTCGGGAGGGGAAAACATTCAGCCCGAGGCAATTGAGCGGGCGCTGCAGCGTCTGCCGGGCGTTGCGGAAGCGATGGTGGTTCCGGTACCTGACCCGGAGTTTGGAGAGCGACCCGCCGCTTTTGTCCGGCTGAGCGACTCGGCACCATGGACGCCTGAACGCTGGCGCGCGCAATTGCGCCGAGAGTTGCCGGGCTTCATGGTGCCGGTTGCGTTCTGGCGCTGGCCCGAAGGGGTCGAAGCAGGCCTCAAAGTAGCACGACGCCGACTTCAAGAAGAAGCGCGGCGCCGCTGGCAATCACCGGGAAAAGTCCATCGGGCATAAGGAGCGAAAAAAAAAAAGCGGGGGGTGGGGGGATAGCGTAGCGTTGTGCGTATCTGCCTGTTAGCTCAGGCGTTCCATCCAGAAGAAAAGGATATCATCGTCGAACGTGTCGGTGTTGCAGCGGCTCAGGACGCCCTGCAAGAGATTCTGAACCGGATCTTCTGCGCCAACCATCAGAGGCGCAAGTTCCAACAGGCCTTGCTCGCCGATCATTTCGCCTGTTGTCGTGCGTTGCTCCATCAGGCCGTCGGTGTAGAGCAGGAGTCCGCCGCCGGCCGGAATGGTCAACGTTGTGTCCTGAAAAGTAGCGTTGGGATCCAGCCCCAGGATCAGATCACTGTATTCGACCACTTCGGCCGCCTGGTTATCTTTGACCAGAATCGGACGGCAATGGCCCGCGTTGGCATAGGTAATCTCGTGTGCATTGGGATCCCATCGCAGGATAAGTAGCGAAGCAAACGTCTCCTCCATGACGGTGTCTTGCATCAGCACGTGGTTGACCCGTCGGAGGAGTTCGGCGGGCGACTGAGAGGTCTGGAGCATAGCGTAGAGCGTGCCCCGAATGTAGCTGAGAAAGCTAAACGCATAGAACTTAGCTTGCAGCCCCTTGCCCATCACGTCGCCAATCGTAATAAAGAAAGCGCCGCTTGGATGTTGCGTCCAATCAAAAAAGTCCCCGCCGCCATATTCTTTGGGGCTGTTGTGAAAGTAGAGTCGATAGCCCGGAACGGAAGGAAGCCGTTTGGGCATAAGCTTTTTCGAAAAGTCTTGTCCAATGCGCGCGTCGAGCTGCGTTTGAAAGTATCGAGTGCGTTCCAGTAGCCGTTCAATGCGAGCGAGCAGTTGATCAATATCAAAAGGTTTGGTGATGTAGTCGTCCACGCCCATGCGCATGCCACGCATGCGGCTTTGCTCGTCGGCTTTAGCGGTCAGGAAGATGAACGGAATAGCACGGGTTTCTTTACGAGTTTGCAGGGCCTGCTGGAGGGCGAACCCATCCATCTTCGGCATCATAATGTCCGAGATGATCAGGTCGGGGATTTCCTCCAGCACTAACTGGAGCGCCTCCTCGCCGTTGGCGGCCGAGCGCACCCGGTAGTACTTACTCAGCCGGTATTCGAGCAAACGGCGCAGCGTGTGCTCATCCTCAACAACTAAAATGGAATATCGAGCCATGGGTCTTCGTCTTTGACTATCGTAAAGATCAGACGATGCCGGCCATCCTTTAGTCGGATGTAGCTGAGCTTTTGCGTACAGGCGCGAATAAAGTGCAGGCCCATGCCTCGTTCAGGGAAAGCTTCCTGAATCGATGGGTTCGATTCCAGGCGACCGTTCAGATCAAATCCTTCCGAGTTATCGTCAATGAAACACTCGACGAGCTTTCCATTGCAGCGAATGGTCAATTCAATAGTTGGCACGCGATTGCCAAAGCGCGCATGTTGAATCAAGTTGGCCAGCCATTCATGGACGGTCAACTGAACACGATAACGCAGATCGTCTTCCGGAGGCAGCGGAAGATCGGCATCCGGCCGGGAGAAAAGGGTGTGTACCTGGTCGATCAGATCCTCCAAGTTGTTAAACCGGTAACGCACTTCTCTCATCATAGGTTCGGGCCACGTCCAGGTGAGGGGTCATGATCAACCCGGCAGCCGGAGCCCGTCAGGCTTGTTGCAATGCTTCTTGTGCCGCCTCAACCGAGGGAAACTGCCGGAAAACCTTGTACGTTCGCGTCAACTGCACAACCACCTGCACAGGCCGCGAGACCGACGCGAAGACCACCTGGCCATTCCGCGGCGAAACTTGCCGGTACAGGGAAAAAATGGCACCTAATCCGGTAGAATCCAGGATTCCCGTTTCCGAGAAATCCAGGATAAAGTTGCGGACGCCGCTTTGCACCTGTTCCTGGCAGATGGCTTTGAACTCCGCGGCATTGCGGAAGTCCAGGGCTTTGCCCACGCGGATAACGACTGTTTCGGCGCTCAGGGGTTCAACCGTAAAACTCATGACTGACGGGTTATGCATCACACATTCTGGGGCTGGTCCCGGGTGGTTGAAAATATCGACCGGTTGGGGCGCAGATAAAATGCACCTCCCCGAACTGGCCAACAGAAGCTCAAACTCTATACCACCCGGAGCTTTTGTATACTACAACCTTTTCGCGCAAAAAGAAAGTCTGAACCAACATGATCGTTCAAATTGAGCATAAGATCCCGCGAAACGACGCCCTGCTCGGTCTGGTGCGGGCAGAAGGAGTAGCCGTTACCCTCGAGCCCGAAGGACTATCACAAGCGTTGCAACAACTTCTGTCTGAACGGAAACAATTGCCGCCCGAGCTGGAAACGCGGCGGCAGGCTGTGCGGCATCTGCTACGTAACGGACGCTACAAGCCGACCGGTCGTGCCAAGCCGGCCAGCGAGTATCTGCTCCGGGAAGCGCAGGCAGGACGCTTCCCGCGCATCAATGGAGTGGTAGATGTTGCCAACTACATGAGTCTGCTGCACATGCTACCCGTATCCCTCTGGGACCTGGACCGGGCTGGGACGACCCATTTCCGCTTCCGACTTGGCGCCGACGGGGAGGCGTATGTGTTCAACACAGCCGGACAGCAAATTGAACTGGCCGATTTGATTGTGGGCTGTCGCGTAGATCCTGCTACAGGGACGGATGACCCGATTGTGAACCCGGTCAAAGACAGCCTCGCCACGAAAACGGATGACACAACCAGCCGCGTGGTTGCATGCATCTATACCCCCGCTGCTGCTGTTTCCCGGGAGACGTTGGAAGCAATCTGCCAGAGCTTCGCCGACTGGCTGGCTCGATGCGGAATGCACGTGGAAACAGCCTGGACCGTACTCCAACCAGAACAGACCAGCACGCTATGAATTGCCTGCCGCTTCTTCTGCTGAGTAGCTTGCTGCTGGTCGCCTCCTGCCGGCAACCTCCACCCCCCGAGCTAAAGGCGGCGGTTCAGGCCGAGCAAGAACCCCGGCAGGAAAGCTGGCAGGTCGATTACCGACTCTCTCTGGAAGGAAAACCCCGCGCACGGCTGCTGGCAGCGCACCTCATTCGCCAGGAATATCCAGAAAGCACGTATGTAGTGCTTGAAGGCTCAGCAGATGAACCAGTGCGCGGCTGGATCTTTACGCCCGAAGGAGATTCGGGCGCTGCCTTTCAGGCCAGACGGGTCATATACTACGAACATGACCGTCGTTTTGAAGCAGAAGGCGCTGTCGAGGTGATAACTCCGGAAGGGCGGCGGTTGTTGACCGAACGATTGCGCTGGCTGGAAGATCAAGAGCGGCTTCAAGCACCGGGCTTTGTGCGTCTGCTAAGCCCCGACGAGCAGGTGGAAGGATTTGAGCTGGATGCCGACGAGCAGCTCACGTCTTACCGCCTGCGTCGCGTAACGGGACGTGTCGTAATTGAAGAAGCATCAGCAAACGAATGATCAGCCTCCTATTAGGGTTGCTGTTGGGATGGGGAGGATGGGGCGACGTGCCACTTCTTCAGGTACAGTCGGCCGATACAAGTCGCCGGCCGGTAGCGTTGCAGGCCGACTCCCTCATAGGGGGGGTGGACGCCGCAGGTCGGCGTTTCCGCGAGCTGATAGGCCATGTCTTTCTCCAACAGGACGAGACGCGACTCTGGGCTGATCGTGCCACGCAGTGGCCCGAAGAGCGGCGTATCCGTTTTGTAGGGAACGTACGCATTGTCGAGCGGGGCGACTCGCTAGCAGCCGATACGGTCTATTATGACAGCCGTCAGAAGGTCGGACGGGCGGTCGGACGGGTTCGGCTCTGGGATGGCAGTGTAATGGTGGAAGCGCCAATGGGATGGTATTATACCCGAGAAAAGCGGGCGGTCTTTGAAGCTGGGGTGCGCCTGGCCGATAGTGCGGCGGTTTTGACCAGTCAGCGGGGCGTGTACTGGTCCGACGAAAAACGGGCCGCGTTCTACGGAAACGTGCGACTTGAAGGCAAAAACCGCTACCTGGAGGCAGATACCGTTATCTACTTCCGTGATACGGAGGTGGCGCTGGCAAAAGGACATGTCTTTATTGAACAACAGGATACGACAGAGGATGGTACGGTGACGCGAACGTTGCTTTTGGGACGAGAGGCTTTTAACAACGAACAGACAGGCTACAGTCGGCTGACCGGACGTCCCCTGCTGGTACTGTTGCGACCAGAGGATGCCGGGCGGGTTGACACCTTGTTGGTGCGAGCGGGGCAATTGCACTTTATTCGACAGGATTCGCTGCGGCGGTTGGTCGCCGTCGATTCGGTTCGGCTCTGGCAGCAGCGGTTGTCAGCCCGGGCCGACTCACTGGTGTACGACCGAGTCGTTCAAAATGGCACTATCCTGTGGGAGGAAGTGCGGTTGTTTGGACAACCTATCGCGTGGCTCGAAGAAACGCAGGTTTCGGGCGATACGCTCTGGTTACGGGGAGGGGCAGACCGCGACACGCTCTGGGTGTTTCCGAACGCCTTTGTGGTGCAACGCGATACGGTGCTTAACCGGCTGCAACAGCTCAAGGGGCGTCGCCTGACAGGGTATTTTGCGCAGGACTCGCTGCGGAAGCTGATTGTGGGACCGAACGCGGAGGCAATCTATTATCTGCGGGATCGCAACGACTCGCTGCAGGGGGCTGTGCGCGTTTCAGGCGATGAAATTGTCTTCTGGTTTGAGCAAAGCCGGGTCCGCCGCGTGCGCGTGTGGGGCGGAGTACAGGGCGTGCAGTACGAACGCGACCGTATCCCGATGCCTTTCCAACTGGAAGGCTTCCGATGGGTGCCGGAACTTCGGCCAGAGCCAGCCCATTTCCTTCAAGAAACCTGGATCCGCCAGCGATTGCGCATGCTTCCGAAATGGCGGCAACCTGCGCCACCCGCAGCGCCGGCCGCAAACCCGACCACCCATGAACGTGCAGAACGCCACTGAACTGCGGGCCGAAGGGCTCTCCAAGCGCTATCGCAAACGTTTTGTGGTGCAAGACGTCAGCTTGCGCGTGCGTCAGGGGGAGATTGTAGGATTGCTGGGGCCCAACGGTGCTGGCAAAACCACTACCTTTTACATGATTGTGGGGATGGTGCGGCCTAATGCGGGCAAAATTTTTCTGGGGAACCGGGAGATCACGCATCTGCCTATGTATCAGCGAGCCCGGCTGGGAGTGGGATACCTGGCGCAGGAAGCCTCGATTTTTCGCCAACTGACGGTCGAAGAGAATCTGGAAGCCGTGCTGGAATTTCAGCCGCTCAGCCGGGCCGAGCGTCGGGCGCGTGTGGAGCAGTTGCTGCAGGAGTTTGGGCTGGAGCGCGTGCGCCGTTCAAAAGGCTACATGCTCTCAGGAGGAGAGCGGCGCCGCACGGAAATCGCGCGAGCCCTGGCTACCCGGCCGCGTTTTTTGCTGCTGGACGAGCCCTTTGCCGGTATTGATCCCATTGCGGTCGAAGAGCTCATGGCGCTGGTAGCGGATCTGCGAGCGCGCGGCATCGGCGTGCTCATTACCGATCACAACGTGCACGAAACACTGGCCATCACCGACCGGGCCTATCTGCTGTACGAGGGCCGCATCTTCCAACATGGCACCGCCGAAGAGCTGGCTGCGGATCCTGAAGTGCGCCGGCGCTATCTGGGTGAAAAGTTTACGCTGGAGCGCTATCGTTAAAACTCGGGCACCTCGATTCCGCGCGCCTGGGCGTACGCTTTCAGCGCGGGCACGCCTCCTTTGAAGGAGTACGCTTCATATCCTTCCCGCTGCATTACTTCGGCTACGTAAGCCGATTGCAGGCCGCGTGGACAGTAGAGCACATAGACGCGGTTGCGATCCAGATGGCGGAACTGCTGCAGCAATTGCCAGGGGTCCATGTGGCGGGCTCCTGGATAGTGCCAGTGTTCGTAAAGCGCTTCGCTCTGACAGTCGATGACCTCAGCATCTTCTGGAATTTCTTCAATGAACAGGTAGGGCGTGACCAGCTCCGAGGCCGATAGCGCGCGCAGGTCGTAGACGGTTGCTGTGGCGATAGCCTGCTCCAGAACCGACAGAGGGAGCTTCGCCATTTCCTGGTCGACCGCTTCCGGCCGGGTAGCGGTTACCGGGCGGTCGGGCGTTAGCGCGCAGTACTCCCGCACGCGCTCCGAAAGGGTGGCGGTGCCGATCTGTCGGGCCAGATCAATAATCTCTTCTTTGTCATAGGTAAGCAGCGGGCGGAGCACAGGCAGCGACGTTCCCGCCTCAATAGCGTGCAGGTTTTTAAGCGTCTGGGAAGAGACCTGGCCCAGCGACTCCCCGGTAATGAGGGCCAGGGCGTCCGACTCCCGCGCAATGGCCTCGCCAGCCCGGTACATTAAGCGCTTGAGCACCACCTGCCAGTAAGCGGGACGCACGTGGCGGCGCATTTCGTCAACGACCGGCCCAAAATCCAGCGAGTAAAAGCGTGGGCGCGTGCCAAAGCTCCAGGCATCGGCCAGCACTTTGGCCACCTGCAGCACCGCGCGCTCATAGGCTTTGCCGCCCAGGTTGCAGAACAGGTAGTCGACGGCTACGCCGCGCCGCAGCGCAAGCCAGGCAGCAACAGCCGAATCAAACCCACCGGAAATGAGCACCAGGGCCTTGCCCTGGCTGCCAATGGGCAACCCTCCCATTCCCTTAAGAATCGTTGTATAAAAGTAGGCGCGATCTTCGCGCACTTCCACGTAGACTGTAACCTCCGGGTTGGTCAGGTCTACCCGCTCGGCAAAAGGACGAAGCGCTGCGCCGAGTTCAACCTCAATATCCCGGGAGCGGTAAGGATGATCGCCCCGGCGACGAGCGCGCACAGCAAAACGACGCCCTCGCACCCGCTCTGCAAACGTTTCAGTACCGCGGCGCACAATTTCCTCAAGCGTGGTGCCCGTAACCAGCTCGATCGGCATGATCGGACCAATGCCCGGTACGTGGCGTAGCACGTCGATGGCCTGCAGCGGCGCTTCGGTTTCGATCAGAAACCAGCTCCAGGATCCCTGAAACCGATACGGAATTTCCTGGCTGCGCAGCGCATCTTTCAGGTTGCGCACCAGCAGTTGCTGAAAGCGGCGGCGCGTTCGGCTTGACTTGAGCGTCAGTTCCGAAGCAGGACGCAAAAACAAAAGCGCCGGAGCGTGCGCAGTAGAGCTACGGTCGGCCATAGGCCCTTCTGGATGGTTTATCTGCAGCTTAATGTAAATGGGCAAAACGACAGCAGGTTCAGCAAAAAACCTGCGTAGATTTTCGCTGCGCGTTGAACTTTCGTATCTTTAAACGCTAAGTGGCCATCTCCACTACAGGTTGGATGTCGGGAGATATGGTTGTGGTTATGCAGCCGGGGGCCACCGAGGCCCAGATCCAGGCCGTTATTGAGCGGCTCAACGCATATGGCTTTGACGTGCATCGCTCAACCGGAGTCAATCAGACGGTTCTAGGCGCTATCGGAGTCAAGCCAGACTTTGACATTCGGCACATCAAGGTGCTTGACGGGGTGGCGGACGTGTATCGGGTAACCGAGCCGTACAAGTTCGCCAGCCGCACCTGGAAGAAAGAGGATACGCAGATTGAGGTAAAAGGGGTAGTTATCGGCGGGTCTGAGGTGGTAGTAATGGCCGGACCATGCTCTGTTGAAAGTGAAGAGCAGATTCAGGCCACGGCTGCCCATGTAGCCGCACAGGGCGCCACATTTTTGCGAGGCGGTGCTTTTAAACCTCGCACTTCTCCATATTCTTTTCAGGGACTGGGAGAAGTAGGGCTGAAGCTGTTGCGGGAGGCGGCCGACCAGTATGGGTTGCGCGTCATCACCGAGGTTATGGAGGTCGGCCAGATTGAGCTGATTTATCCCTACACGGACGTTTTCCAGGTAGGAGCTCGCAACATGCAAAATTTTGCGTTGCTCAAGGAGCTGGGCAAAGTGGATAAGCCCGTCTTTTTGAAGCGGGGGCCGGCGGCTACCATTGAAGAGTGGTTGATGAGTGCGGAATACATCATTGCACATGGCAATCCGCAGGTGATTCTCTGCGAGCGTGGCATTCGGACCTTTGAAACGCAGACTCGCAATACCCTTGATCTGTCTGCTATTCCTGTGATCAAGCAGAAGAGCCATTTGCCTATTGTGGCCGATCCCAGCCATGGCACCGGGCTTCGTGACAAAGTGATTCCAATGGCTCGGGCGGCCGTAGCTGCGGGTGCTGATGGCATCATGGTAGAAGTGCATCCGGATCCTCCTACGGCCAAAAGCGATGGGCCCCAGTCGCTTTACTTTGATCAGTTTACGGAAATGATGCGTCAGATACGGCTCATTGCTCAGGTTATCGGCCGAACGGTCCGGGAGCCCCTCTCGGAAACCGTCTGATGCCTTCGGGGTTGCCTTCCAGAGCGTTGCCGGTCCGGTGGGGAAGTTTCCATGCTGCCGGACCGGCAAGTATTTTGCTGGGAGGGGGAGCGCAGGGCAGGAGAAGGGGTTGCTGAATGCCAAATCTTTCGTCGCTTATGTGTGGAATCGTTGGATATATCGGGCATCGTCCGGCTGCTGAGTTGCTACTCAATGGCCTCAAACGGCTGGAATACCGCGGCTACGATTCGGCTGGTATTGCCGTTGTTGGCAACGGGCGCCTGCAGGTATACAAGCGCAAAGGAAAAGTAAACGAGCTGGCCGCTGCGCTGCGCGAGCGCCTGCCGGAAGGTACGCTGGGCGTCGGACACACCCGCTGGGCAACCCATGGAGCGCCGAACGATGTCAACGCCCACCCACACGTCAGCAGCAATGGGGATTTTGCCCTGGTGCACAACGGAATTATTGAAAACTATGCTGCGCTGCGCAAACGGCTCCAGCAAAAAGGCTACGTGTTTCGTAGCGAAACCGACACGGAAGCCCTGGTGCACCTGATCGACGATGTGCGTCGCGCTACAGGACTGCCTCTCCCGGAAGCTGTCCGTCAAGCCCTGACGCAGGTGGTCGGAACCTACGGGCTGGCTATCGTGTCGGCCACTGATCCTGATCTGCTCATTGCTGCTCGGAAAGGCAGTCCCCTGATTCTGGGAATCGGCGAGGGGGAGTACTTTCTGGCTTCCGATGCCGCTCCCATTGTAGAGCACACACGCCAGGTGGTCTATCTGAACGATGGCGAGGTCGTTGTGGTGCGTCGCGATGGGTATGAGGTGCGCACCATTGACAACGTGCTGCTCGAAAAGGAAGTCCATGAGCTAGAGTGGGACCTGGAGCAAATCGAAAAGGGGGGCTATCCGCATTTCATGCTCAAAGAAATTATGGAGCAGCCCGAAGCCCTGGAGAATTGTCTGCGAGGACGGCTCGACCTGCCCCACAACACGGTGAAGCTGGGAGGGCTGATCGACGTCATGGACCGCGTGCAGGCGGCCGACCGCATCATTATCTGCGCCTGTGGCACCTCGTGGCATGCCGGCTTGGTCGGTGAGTACTTAATTGAGGAATTTGCCCGCATCCCGGTAGAAGTAGAGTATGCCAGCGAATTTCGCTATCGGAATCCCGTGCTGCGTGCCAACGATGTCGTGATTGCGATCTCGCAAAGCGGAGAGACGGCCGATACGCTGGCCGCTGTGCGGGAAGCCAAGCGCCAGGGCGTGCTGACGCTGGGCATTTGCAACGTGGTGGGCTCAACCATTGCGCGGGAGACGGACGCCGGCGTCTATTTGCATGTCGGACCAGAGATTGGGGTGGCTTCGACCAAGGCGTTCACGGCGCAGGTAACCGTTCTAACTCTGCTGGCTCTCAAGCTGGCCGAAGGGCGTACGCTTTCCGAAGCGGAAATGGCGCAGGCCCTGCGCGCCCTTGCTGAAATCCCGGAAAAGGTACGCCAGGTGTTGGCCTTGGACGAAGAGATCCGTCGCATTGCGCACGTCTACCGCTACGCTTCCAACTTCCTCTATCTCGGACGGGGCTACAACTTCCCCGTGGCCCTTGAGGGCGCCCTCAAGCTCAAGGAAATTTCTTATATCCATGCCGAAGGGTATCCGGCGGCCGAGATGAAGCACGGGCCGATTGCGCTCATTGACCGCTTCATGCCGGTCGTGTTCATAGCCATGAAAGACCGGACCTACGATAAGGTGGTCTCGAACATTGAGGAGGTGGTCGCCCGCCAGGGTTCGGTCATTGCCATCACCGACGAGGGCAACGGGGAGCTGGACGCGCTCTGCGAATACGTGATTCGCATTCCACCTGCCCCCGACTTTCTGACTCCGTTACTCACGGTGGTGCCCCTCCAATTACTGGCCTATCACATCGCTGTGATGCGCGGTTGTAACGTTGATCAGCCGCGTAACCTGGCCAAGAGTGTGACGGTTGAATAGCCGGCACCTTTCATCGATTGCTGGCGTTAGCCCGGCGGAAATCGACTGGGCAGAGCTTATGATTCCCAAAACGCCGCTGGAAGAGATCAAGCGCCGCTACGAGGAAGTTACGCAGGCGCTTTCGGATCCGGCCGTCGCTGCCGATCCCAGACGCCTGGCCGAACTGGGGCGTGAGCACGCCAGTCTCCGTGCCATTGTCGAAGCCATCGAAGCCTATGAGCGGCTGCTGGCCGAAGCAGAAAGCCTGCGTGAGCTGATCCGCACAGAATCCGATCCGGAGCTGGTTCGGATGGCCCGGCACGAGCTGGAGGAGCTGGAGAAACGGCTGCCGACCGTTGAGGAAGATCTGCGGTTGCGCCTGATCCCACAGGATGAAACGGACCGGCGCAATGCCATTGTGGAGATTCGAGCAGGCACCGGAGGGGACGAAGCTGCGCTGTTTGCAGGCGATCTGTTTCGGATGTACAACCGCTACGCTGAACGAAAAGGATGGAAGGTAGAAGTGCTCGACGCGTCGCCGGGAACGGTCGGTGGCTTTAAAGAAGTCATCTTCAGCCTGAAGGGACCGGACGTCTACGGCACCATGAAGTATGAAAGCGGGGTGCATCGCGTGCAGCGCGTGCCGGCTACCGAATCGCAGGGGCGCATTCATACGTCGGCCGCCAGCGTAGTTGTGTTGCCTGAAGCCGAAGCGGTCGATGTAGAAATCCGACCCGAGGATCTCCGCATCGACGTCTTTCGGGCCAGTGGCCCAGGCGGCCAGCACGTCAACCGCACCGAATCGGCCGTCCGCATCACGCATATTCCCACCGGTATTGTGGTCTCCTGCCAGGACGAGAAAAGCCAGCACCAGAATAAGGAAAAAGCACTGCGCATCCTGCGCGCGCGTCTGTACGAGCTGGAGCAGGAACGCCAGCGCGCCGAACGGGATGCTGTGCGACGCGCTTCGATCAAAACCGGCGACCGATCCGCTAAAATTCGCACCTACAACTTTCCGCAGGATCGGGTGACCGACCACCGGCTGGAAGGCGAGCTGAAAAACTGGCCGCTGCATCGCATCATTGAAGGCGAACTGGATGAACTGATCAACGCGCTGCGCACAGCCGAACACGCAGAACGGCTGGCCCAGCTCAAGGCCTAATTTTTGGCGAAGAAGAACCACCCCTTTGTATGGAGCGTTGAAGCGCCGTACCTTGCAACCTCCCTGCTCCCACCTGCGGATGGGGGCATGAACCAAACCGGTAATCATTCCACAGGGAAGGCGTCATGTCGGCGGAAAAGAACTTCTACGAGCTGACCTACATCATTAACGCGGCGCTCAGCGACGAACAAATCAAAGAAGTCGTTCGCCGCGTCAATCAGTACATTGAAGAGCACGGCGGGGAGATCGTTGAAGTCGATGAGTGGGGCACGCGACGCCTGGCTTATCCGATTCAGAAGCGCCGGAACGGCTACTACGTGAACATGTACTTCCGAGCACCCGGCTCGCTGATAGCCCCGCTGGAACGCTTTCTGGAGATCGACGAACAAGTGCTGCGCTATTTGACGCTGCGCATGGATGCGAAGATGCTGCGCCACTACGAGCGCCGCAAAAAGCAAGCCGCTGAAGAGATGAGCGCGCGTCCCGCAGCCGTAGAAGTGGAAGAGGAAGAAGAGGTGGAGGTAGAAGTAGAGCAAGAGGAAGAAGAGGGAGCTGAAGAGTAGTCGTCGATCTTCATTAACCGGAAGTAAGACAGAGCCATGGCACGGAAGCGCGATCTGGAATACGTGGACTACAAAGACGTAGAGTTTTTGAAGCAGTTTATCAACGAACAGGGCAAGATTTTGCCGCGGCGAATTACCGGCGTATCGGCGAAAACGCAGCGGCAGATAGCGCGGGCCATCAAGCGGGCACGCCACCTGGCGCTGCTGCCATTTGTGGCAGATGCGGTTAAGTAAGTCGCCGGTGCAGCCGAGAAGTGATGCGTTATCCCTAACCGTGATGTTGCTATGAAAGTACTTCTGCTGCAGGATGTAGAAAAGCTGGGCCTGGAAGGAGAGGTAGTAACCGTGCGGGACGGCTACGGTCGAAACTACCTGATCCCGAAAGGCCTGGCTATCGAAGCAACGCCCAGCGTGCTCAAAGACCTGGAGGAGCGACGCCGGCAGCAGGCGCGTAAGCTCGCCCGAATCCGGGAAGAAGCCGAACGCATGGCAGAAGAGCTGGCGAAGACGGAGGTGGTTATCCAGGCCAAGGTAGGGGAAGAGAACCGCATCTTTGGTACCGTGACTTCCAGCCAGATTGCTGAGTATCTGGCGCAACGAGGCTTTCAGATCGATCGGCGTCGCATTGAGATGCCGGAGGACATTCGCATGCTGGGCGTCTACACCGCCCGGATTAAACTGCATCCCGAAGTGGTAGCGCAGATCAAAATTCGCGTGGAGCCTGAAACGCCCGAAAGCTAACGCGTGTGGTTAAACGGCAACAATTGGTTCAGGCGTTCGTTTTCCCGACGAACGCCTTTTTTGTTTGCCCATACCTGGTAACAGGCTATGCGCGGTAATAAATCCTTACAATATATCTGGCTGGTACTGCTCGGGGTACTGGTCCAACCCGTGCAGGCGCAACGAGCTACTGAGCTGGTACAATGGCGCGCCCGCGTTCAGCCCGAAGCAGTAGCACCAGGAGATTCGCTCTGGCTCCGACTGGAGGCGACGATTGCTGCGGGGTGGAAGATGTATGCGCTCGACTCGCCCCCGCCCACCAAAGGCGTTCGCCTGCTTGTTGACGCACTTCCGGAGGGGATTCGCCAGGCAGGGGATCCGCTCCAGCAGCCTCCTCTGGAAGGCTATGATCCCTTCTTCCAGAAGGTAGTGCGTTATTTCATGGACCAGGCCGCCCTGGCGCTGCCCTTAGTGGCTGCACCGGACGCCCGCCCGGGCACGCGCAGGATCAGGGTGCAGGTGGAGTTTACCATCTGCAATGACCGCATTTGTCTGCCGCCCACAAAGGTTCCGGTCGAGGCAGCAGTGCGTATTGATCCGCAGGCAGCAACTGTGGCAACGCCTCCTCGCTTTGAACCGGTCGTGCCCCCCATTGAACCGGAACCGTCCACGCCCGCTCTTGCAGAAACTCCGCTCCTGACCGATGCCGCTGCGCAGGATCTGGCACGAGCCCGATCGGGCGGGCTCTGGGGCTTCCTGCTCCTGGCCGTCGGAGCCGGACTGGCTGCGTTGCTCACGCCCTGCGTCTTTCCCATGATCCCTCTGACTGTCTCGTTCTTTACGCGGCAGGGGGGAAGTCGGGCTCAGGCCGTTCGCCTGGCGCTCGTTTATGGCATGGCCATCGTGGTAACGTTCACTGGACTGGGCGTGCTGACAGCCCTGCTGGTGGGCGCTTCCGGCGCCCAGACCATCGCGGCTAATCCATGGATCAATCTGTTCATTGGACTGGTCTTCGTATTGTTTGCTCTGTCGTTGCTCGGACTCTACGAGCTCCGCCTACCCTCGGGACTGGTCAACTATTTCAACCGTCAGAGCCAGACCCATGGGGGATACCTGGGCGCACTTTTCATGGGGTTGACGCTCACGCTGGTGTCGTTTTCCTGCACGGCACCTTTTGTCGGAGGATTGCTGGCGGCCACAGCTCTGGGCGAATGGGGCTATCCCGTGCTGGGGATGGTAACTTTCAGCCTGACGTTTGCGTTGCCCTTCGTCCTGTTTGCGCTTTTTCCGCGGGCGCTGGAAGCGCTGCCTCGCTCAGGCTCCTGGATGCACACGATCAAAGTGGTGCTGGGGTTTGTGGAGCTGGCTGCTGCGTTGAAGTTTTTGTCGAACGCCGATCTCGTCTGGGGCTGGGGGGTCCTCTCCCGTCCGCTGGTCATTGCGCTCGTGTCGGTGCTCTTTTTCCTGACGGGATTGTATCTGATCGGCAAGCTTCGCTTGCCGCACGAACCCCTGGTAGAGACGGTAGGGGTCGGACGACTCCTGGTCGCGGTCCTCTTTTTTGGCATGTCGCTCTACATGCTGCCCGGACTGCTGGGAGCACCGCTGGGTAATCTGGATGCCTACCTGCCGCCGCGCCGGGCCACAGACGTGGGGCTGGTAACCCTCTTGCAGGCAAGTAGCGCGTCTGAAAACAGGACAGAGCTTAGCTGGCATGAGGAGGTAGAGACCGCTTTTGCCGAAGCGCAGGCGATCGGCCGCCCCGTGTTTATTGACTTTACCGGCTACACCTGTACCAACTGCCGGCAAATGGAAGCCACTGTTTTCCCACATCCTGAAGTAGCCCGTCGGCTACAAAACGACTTTGTGCGGCTCCGACTGTATACCGACGATGCCTCAGTAGGACCTGAGTGGCAGCGCTATCAGTTGCAGCTTACCGGCACGGTAGCCCTTCCGACCTACGCCATTGTGGCCCCGGCCGGCCAGCCGTTGCTGGCGCGGCATACTGGACTGGCTTCGGTGGAGGAATTTATCGCCTTTCTGGAAGAGGGACGCCGGGCTTTTCAGCAATGGCTGGCGCAACAGCAGCGGCAAGACATGTCCGAACCCACGGCCGCCATGCGTTGAGCGATTAACCCGTCATGGGACGCGCTGCTTCACCGACGACGCGACAGGCCCTTTGGCTTATCGTGCTGTTCGGGCTGGTTAGCCTGTTGGCTGATCTCACCTATGAAAGTGCGCGCAGCCTGATCGGTCCTTATCTGGGCTGGCTGGGAGCTTCGGCCACGGCGGTAGGCGTGGTCGCGGGCGCCGGTGAGCTGGTAGGCTATGGCCTGCGGCTGATCAGTGGCTACCTGAGTGATCGAACGCGACGCTACTGGACCCTCACGCTGCTTGGCTATGCCGTAAACCTGCTGGCCGTCCCGGCGTTGGCGCTGGCCGGACGCTGGGAAATTGCTGCCGCTCTGATCATTGCCGAACGCGCCGGAAAAGCCCTGCGGGCCCCTGCACGCGACGTGCTCCTCTCCCACGCAACCGCACAGGTGGGCCACGGCCGTGGGTTCGGACTGCACGAGGCGCTGGACCAGATCGGAGCGGTAGCCGGACCGCTTTTGATGGCAGGAGTTCTATGGCAGGGAAGAAGCTATCAGACCGCCTTTGCGCTGCTGCTGGTGCCTGCCCTGCTGGCATTGCTGTTGCTCGGAGTGGCCCGGTTGCGCTACCCCCGTCCGCAAACGCTGGAACGCACAGAGGCAGCCCGCCCGACCCATCGCGCACTGCCGCGCACGTTCTGGATCTATCTGCTCGGGACGGGTTTACTGGCGGCAGGATATGCCGACTTTCCGCTGATCGCCTTTCATTTTCGGGAAGCTCGTGTACTTCCAGAAGCCTGGATTCCCTTGAGCTATGCGCTGGCTATGGGCGTTGACGCGGTGGCGGCGCTCCTGCTCGGCCGGCTGTTTGACCGCCGGGGGCCGGTAATCCTGGCGCTGGCCGTGGCGCTGACCGCTGCGTTTGCCCCCCTGGTGTTCTGGGGCGGAGCGCTGGCAGCCTGGGTGGGTATGGCGATATGGGGGGTGGGAATGGGCGCCCAGGAATCCATTCTGCGGGCAGCGCTAGCCCAGATGATTCCTGCAGAGCGACGCGGCACCGCTTTTGGGCTGTTTCACGCGATCTTTGGCGTGTGCTGGTTTGGAGGAAGCGCGCTGCTGGGCGTGCTCTACGACACGTCGATTTCGGTACTCGTGAGCGTAGCAGTAGGACTGCAAGTATTGGCCGCGTTAGTACTGGGCTGGATGAGCCGTCAGCCAAAACGGTAATGGCTGCGGCGCAGTAGCATCAAAAAGAAGGGGACGCCACAGAGCGCCGTTACCACCCCTACCGGTAGCTCAACGCCCGGCAGCAGTAAGCGGGCAATCAGGTCGGCCCAGATCAGAAAGGTAGCACCCAGCAGAAAGCTCAGCGGAATCACGCGTCGATGCGGAACGCCGGTCAGAGCACGTGTGGCATGGGGAATGATCAGCCCGACAAAACCGATGGTCCCCGAAAAGGCGACAAGTGTTCCTGTTACCAGGGCGGCTATTAGAATCAGCAGGCGTTTAGCCTGCTCGACAGGAATGCCGAGCTGCGCAGCCGGCTCCTCCCCCAGTAGCAGGAGGTCCATGGGGCGCGTGAGTGCCAGCATACCCAGCAACCCCAGCAGTGCAGCCAGCGCAGGCAGTGGCAGCAACGACCAGCGGGCTCCGCTGAAGGACCCCAGTAGCCAGAAGAGCACAGCCCGAAGTTTGTCCGGGCTGGGGGAGGCAAAGGTGATGAACGACGTGATAGATGCCATCAGCGCTGAAATAGCAACGCCACCCAGCAGCAGACGCGTAATCGACAGGGCGCCGTTCTGGCGGGCGATCAGATAAACCAACGTGAGCGCCAGCAGTGCGCCCAGAAAAGCCGCCAGCGGCATGGACAGCGTGCGGGAAAGCAGGGGAGGTAGAAAGCCCAGGTAGAAGAGGGAAGCGCCTGCGCTGGCGCCACTTGAAAGCCCCAGGATGTAAGGTTCTGCCAGCGGATTCCGTACCAGGGCCTGCATCGCGACGCCCACAATAGCCAGGCCTCCACCGGTCAACAGGGCCATGAGCACGCGCGGCAAACGGAGCTACCAGACAATGCGCTCGGCCACTGGATCGACCACTTCCCCGGTCAACTGGCCAAGCAACGCGTGGAGCACGACGTCCGGTGTTAGCGAGACGCTTCCCAGAGCAACGCCGGCCACCATAGAGGCCGTCAGCAGACCGAGCAACCAGAAGCTCAGCAGGATCGGTCGCGGTCTCATGGCGCCAGCTTGCGAGCCAGGTCAGGGTGGAGGCATTGAAGCAACGACTCCAGGCCGGCTATCAAACGCGGTCCGGGCCGCAGGATGAGAGCAGGTTCGACGCCACAGATGCGCCGGTTGCGAACGGCCGGCAACAGATCCCAGGCCGGATGCTTTCGCAGCAAGGAGGCAGGGTTATAGTCGACACCAGCGGTTATAACGATCACCTCAGGCTTGAGCTGGAGCACCAGTTCGTCGCTTAGCACTGGCGCAGGATTGGACAGCGAGGCCGTCAGGCTCTGTCCTCCGGCCCGGGCCACCAGGTCATGCACGTAGCTGCCCTGGCCAAAGGCATAGAGCGTTTCGTCGCTGATGAGCACCAGTACCGTGGGACGGTAGGACAGGGTATCTGTGACTTGGGCCAGCTTCGCAAGCCGCGTGTGTAGTGAATCGACCGTCCGGCGGGCGATCGGCTCAGTTCCCAGCAGGTTTCCCGTGGTCAGGATAGCTTCCAGGACGTCGTCGAGCGTAGCATAAGAGAAAAAATATACAGGCAAACCAAGTGCCTCGAAGGTAGCAGCGTCGCGTGGATTATTTACCTGATCGGTAGCCAGTACCAGATCAGGCTCAAGGGCAACAATGGCTTCAAAATTAACGGGCAGCGCGCTGAAGCGGGGTAGCGTATCAACTGCCGGAGGATAATCGTCGGCGGTGGTAACGCCCACCAGCTTATGACCAGCACCCGCTGCGAAAACCACCTCGGTCAGGCTGGGGGCCAGAGTCACCACGCGTTGCGGTACCTGAGGCAACGTAACCGTACGCCCCAGGTCATCGGTGAACTGGAGCGCACCGACAGCCGGTTCGGAAGCAGGCTGGCAGGCTCCGAGTCCAGCCAGCAGCCCCAGTAGAAACAGCCGTATCCGCAAAAACAACATGTTGCGTTCTGGTTCACGTGAAGGTTCTTAAGATAGAAACGGCTTGTGAAAACAGCCCGAATTCCCTGAGAGTTTCGTTTTTACCGATGGCTATATGCCTTGCAACCGGAAGCTGCAACGTGTTACAAAATGAAGCACTTCCTGAGAAAACGCGCTGTACCTGTCCAGAGGGATGATCTGCCACTTTCTGAAATGAAATCACTTGAGTTCAGAATTACTTAGCCGATACTATAGAGGAAGTAGAAGACCAATGGATACGAGGCGATCATTTACCAATCTGCCCCCCCGCTATGTCGAAGGCTTGTGTGTTTGTGGTGGATGACGAGCCCAAGTTGGGCGAGCTATTTGCCAACGTGCTCCGGCGGGACGGCTACGAGGTGCAGGCTTTCGTGCATCCGCAGGCGATGCTGAAAGCCATTGAAGAAGGGCAGCAGCCTGATGTGGTGCTGGCCGATCTGATGATGCCAGAGATTAATGGCATCGAACTGCTGGAGCGTTTGCGCAAGCGTCGGCTGCACGTGCCGGTTATTATCATGACGGCCCATTCTTCGGTGCAGACGGCCGTTGAGGCCATGCGTCGCGGAGCTTTTCATTACCTGCAAAAGCCTATCAATCTGGAAGAAATGCGCATGCTTCTCAAAAAAGCTCTCAAGCGACACGAACGCTCCTCGGTTGCTACCTCTCAGGAAGAAACGACAGACTACCCGATCTCAGGCATCCTCGGTGAGAGCGAGGCCATCCGTAAGGTTCGCCAGACGATCGAAATGCTTCGAGATGTGCCCGGCACCATTGTGTTGATCCGTGGTGAGACGGGTACAGGCAAAAACCTGGTGGCCCGTACCATTCACGCGAATTCCTGCTACAGTAGCGGCCGCTTTGTAGAAATTAACTGTGCAGCATTGCCCGACAATCTGCTAGAAGCCGAGCTGTTCGGGTATGAAAAAGGGGCCTTCACCGATGCCCGCACGTCCAAGCCCGGCTTGCTGGAGGTGGCAGATGGAGGGACCGTCTTCCTGGATGAAATCGATTCAATGAGCCTTGCCTTGCAGGCCAAGCTGCTTTCTTTCCTGGAAAGCCGTACGTTTCGGCGCCTGGGGGGCATTGAAGACATTCGGGTCAACGTGCGTATTCTATGTGCCACCAATCTTAACCTGGAGCAACTGGTGGCCGAACAGAAATTCCGGCAGGACCTGTTTTACCGGATCAATGTGGTCAACCTCTACCTGCCAGCGCTGCGAGAAATGGGGCGAGATGTGCTGCTGATTGCGCGGCATTTTATTGAACAGTTCAACAAGGAGCTAGGGCGCCAGGTCAAGGGTTTGACTCCGGAAGCCGAAGAAAAGCTGTTAGCCTACCACTGGCCCGGCAACGTACGGGAACTGCGGAACGTGCTTGAGCGGGCCATGATTTTTAACCGAAAGGAATGGATTGAAGCGGAGGATCTGCATCTGTTGCCGGCTACGTCGCCTGCCGGCAGCGCGTTGCCTCCTTCCAATGGGGTGTTCTATTTCCCCAGTGGCAGTACGCTGGAAGAGCTAGAAAAGGCGTACATTCTGCACACGCTCAAGCATTACAAAGCCAGCTTTACGGAGGTGGCTCAGATGCTGGGCATCTCCAAGAAAACTCTCTGGGAAAAACGCAAGCGCTATAACCTGGACCGTGAGCTGGCCCGCTCCTGAATGCTGGTGCAGGCAGATCAGGCTGGCTCACGGTCCGAGGGCAATGATCACTTGGCATAGGCAACCGAACGCACTTCACGAATGACCGTTACCTTGATCTGGCCGGGATACTGCATTTCGTTTTGAATCTTTTTGGAGATGTCCAGGGCCAGTTGCTCGGCCTGGGCGTCTGACACCAGGCTATGATTGACGATCACACGCACCTCGCGTCCTGCCTGAATGGCGTAGACGCGTTCAACGCCTGGAAACGAAGCCGCTAAGGCTTCAAGCTTTTCCAGTCGTTTGATGTAGGCTTCCAGGGCTTCGCGGCGGGCGCCCGGGCGGGCTCCCGAAATGGCGTCGGCTGCCTGCACAATCGGAGCGATAAGGGTGGTCATTTCGATTTCATCGTGGTGGGCTCCCACGGCGTTGCACACCTCTGGATCTTCCCGGTATTTGCGGCAGAGTTCCATGCCGACCAGGGCATGGGGACGGTCGATCTCTTCTTCGACCACCTTGCCAATATCGTGCAGCAGCCCTGCGCGGCGCGCTTTGTCGGCATCCAGGCCCAGCTCAGCCGCAATCAGCGAGGCAATGCGTGCTGTTTCAATGGAATGGGCAAGCAGGTTCTGGCCATAGCTGGTCCGGTAACGCATCCGACCGATAAGCCGGATGAGCTCCGGATGCATGCCATGCAGGTTCAGATCGATAACGGTTCGCTCTCCAGTTTCGATAATCTGTTCTTCAATTTCGGCGGTAGCCTTTTCCACAACCTCTTCAATGCGTGCGGGATGAATGCGGCCGTCCTGGATAAGTTTGGTCAGGGCCAGTCGGGCGATTTCACG
The DNA here is from genome assembly GCF_900142415.1 of Rhodothermus profundi. Lineage (NCBI taxonomy): Bacteria > Pseudomonadati > Rhodothermota > Rhodothermia > Rhodothermales > Rhodothermaceae > Rhodothermus > Rhodothermus profundi. The sequence continues at coordinate 529,531 of NZ_FRAU01000001.1, read as the reverse complement.
ACGAATGGGATTGAAGGCCGAGAGGATTACAGCCTCGGGGGTATCATCTACAATCACTTCCACGCCGGTAGCCGCCTCAAACGCTCGGATATTGCGTCCTTCGCGGCCGATGATACGGCCTTTCATTTCGTCAGACTGGATGTTAACCACAGAGACCGTGTTCTCAATGGCATGGCTGGCAGCCGTACGCTGAATGGCGGTCAGAATAATCTTGCGGGCTTCGCGGTTGGCTTTCAGGCGGGCTTCGTCGCGAATTTCTTTGATCATAGAAGCGGCTTCTAACTTCGCTTCTTCAACCATCTGGGCGATGAGCATTTCCTTGGCTTCCTGGCGCGACATGCCCGCGATCTGCTCCAGGCGGCGCACTTGTTCTTCAAGCGTGCGGTCCAGCTCTGCCTGTCGCGCCGCCAGTTCTTCCTGGAGGCGATGGACCTCGGTTTCCCGTTGCGTCAGCGCTTCTTGTTGGCGGCGAAGCGCTTCAAAAAGGGCCTGTGCCTGCTGGTGCAGCGCTTCAGCCTGGCGGAAGTTGGCATCTGCTTCTCGGCGCAGCGCCTCGATCGCCTCAGCAGCCCTGGCCAGCGTTTTTTCCCGTTCGTTGACGCGCAGCGTGCGACGGTTCAGAGCTTCCTGGCGTTCGACAAGCCGTTCCTGCGCCTGTTGCAAGGCCTTGCGCGCTTCGGCCTGTTCTTGCGCAAACGCCTGCCGCTCACGTTCTAGGGCGGCCTGCGCTTCTGCCAGGTGCGTGCGCTGATAAGCCTGGGCTTTTGCTTCCGCTTCGGCCAGAATTTGCTGGGCCTGTTCTCGAGCTGATTTCAACGTACGTGTCAGCAGCCATCTATCCAGCGCAATGCCGGCGCCAACAGCCAGCAGGGCAAGACCGGCAATGAGTAGCAGTTCCATAGTCGTCCAGGTTGGCGATGAACAACAGGAGGCAGCACGCCTCGTTAGCAACGATTACGCATCATTAAAAAAGGACGCCCCGGCAAGTTCCATTACCTTGCCGGGGCGTAACCTAACGGCAGCAAACCTGCAGCCCGGGTTCAAGGAACCCCCTTATCGACACAGTGGGTGCCGCTCCGACCGTTCCGACTTCCTCGGCCCCTTCCACGCTGGAAGGAGATCCCGACCCTGTCGGGACTGAGGCCTGTCGTCCGGGCCGGAAGGAAGGCTCCCTCGCGTATAGGTGTTAGGTCCCTTTTTCACGCGTGACTGCAGGCTTGCGCCGGCCTGCCTGATGCAGGCAGCGCCTTTATATTGCATCGCGCGCAGGCTGTTCCGGCAAGGCTACTACAGATTCTGGATGTTCGAGCAGGGCCAGAAGCTCCTGGACTGCTTCGCAGAAGGTTTCGTCCAGTTCGCGGAGGGCTTCCCGGGCTTCGTATAGCGCTTCGGCCAGCGAAAGGGCCACAATTACGGCAGCCGTGAGCTCGGATTGCTCCGGATGGGCCTCCCGAAAGGCCCGCATTTTTTCATCCACCGTGGCCGCCAACTGGTACATCAAAGCCTCATCTTCAGGACGCACCCGTAACGGGTAACTGCGTCCCATAATGGTAACCTGGATGGATTTCTCTGGGGCCATAAGTCAGGTCAGGAAGCGGCGGATGAGGGGCCTGCCGTGCCCAGATCCTGTTCCAGGTAGTAATCGACCGCTTCGATAAAGGCTTGTACTTTTTGCCGTAGCACGGCCGGGTCTTCTGGAAAAACGATCCGTGCACCACTTCCACCCGGAGGCAGGGCAGGCATTTCGGCGGCTAACGAGCCAAGTTGCTCCCGCAGCATCTGTTGCGCTTCACGCAACCGCGCCAGCTCACGGGCCGTTTCGACAACGCGGTCGCGCAACTGCTCCAGCGATTCAAGGCTCCGTAGATGAATGGGCCCACTACGGTGTGGCCGTCGATGCCGCCGTGACTTTTTGTGTTTCCGATTACCCATGGTTGCACCTGGCTTCAGCCCTTTCAATATACAACCTCAACGCCGCAGTTGCGCGCCAAATTGCTGCTGGAGCTGTTGGAGAATGGTTGCTACGCGGGCATCTACCTCTTCATCGGTCAGCGTTCGGTTCGCTCCAAAACGGAGGGAAAAAGCCACGCTTTTTTTGCCGCTGGGAATGCGTTCTCCTTCGTACACGTCAAAAATGCCTACGTAGCGAAGCAAGTCGCCGCCGGCCTTGCGAATTGTTTCAAGCAGGGGACCAACCGGTTGGTCCCGGTCGACGAGGACAGCCAGGTCGCGAGCTACTTCAGGAAAGCGACTAAAAGACTGATAGCGGCGCTGCTGGACAGGATAGGCAAGCGCGACAAATGCGTCCCAGTTCAGTTCGGCGTAATAGAGCGGCGCGCGTAGTTCGTAGGCTTCCTGCAGCGCGTCGGAAAGGCGGGCAAGCGTGCCGAGCACCTGTCCATCGGCCACCAGATTTACCTGATAGGCAGCGGTGGGTGCGGGGGATTCAGCTGGAATCAGGGCAATGCGGTCGCTTAGATGCAGCGTCGCCAGTAGCGTTTCAAGCAGGCCTTTGAGATCGAAAAAGTCGGTCAGACGTGGCCGCACGTCCCAGCCTTCCGGCGCATGTGGGCCACTTAGTCCGATAATAAGGGCTTCGTGTTCTGCAAATCCGGGCACAAGCGTATCGGTGCGGTCGGTGCGCATAAAGACGCGGCCAAACTCAAAGAAACGCAGCACTTCTTGCCCTCTGTTCTGATTATGAACGGCCGTCTGCACCAGTCCCGGCAGTAAGGAGGGGCGCAGTACCGCCATTTCGGCCGAGATTGGATTCAGCGTTTCGACTAGATGCGAAGCGTGGGCCTGGGCGTTGGTCTCCGAGGCAGCGGTAAACCGGTACGCTACCTCCCGGGAAAGAAGGCTGTTGGTATAGATTTCGCGCAGGCCAAGACTGGCCAGCAACGCGCGCATGCGGCGACGCAGCGTCTGGGTTGGGGGCTCGACGGGTACGCGTGCCGGCACAATGAACGTATCGGGCAAAGGGAGCCGATCGTATCCATGCACGCGCGCCACTTCTTCGATCAGGTCAATCTCTTCGGTTACGTCCGGACGGTAAAGTGGAACAGTGCAGCGAAGCGCAGTGCCTTCTCGCTTAGGCTGGAACCCAAGGCGATCCAGAATGCGAACGGCTCTATCGGGAGGAATTTCCGTGCCCAGTAGTTGTTTCAGACGCGTCAGACGCAGCACCACTGGACGTGGCTCAAAACGCTGCATCTGCACGTCCACAACGCCGGGCACGATCTCGCCACCGGCTACTTCGACTATGAGCTGAGCAGCGCGAGCGGCGGCCCAGCGCTGGAGGCCGGCATCAACGCCCCGCTCAAATCGATAGGACGAATCCGTTTGAAGTCCCAGGGCTTTGGAGGTGCGCCGAATGGTGGAAGGGTCGAAGTAGGCGCTCTCGATCAGGACATTTGTCGTGTGGTCAGTAACCTCTGAGTTTTCGCCCCCCATAATACCAGCAAGGGCTACTGGACGCTCGGCATCGCAGATCAGCAGGGCGCCTTCAGGAAGCTGGCGCGTTTTGCCATCCAGGGTGGTGAACGTCTCTCCGGCGCGGGCCCGTCGCACATGGATGCGTGCTCCTCGCAATTGATCGAAGTCAAAGGCGTGTAATGGCTGGCCGCATTCGTGCAGTACGTAGTTGGTTACATCGACCACGTTGTTGATTGAGCGCAGGCCAATTGCTGCCAGGCGCTGGCGTAACCAGAGGGGCGAGGGACCCACGCGCACGTTGCGTACCAGCAGGGCTACGTAACGGGGACAGGCCTCTGGAGCATCAATGGTTACCTGTACCTGACGGGATGCTTCTCCTCCCGGTTCAGGCAGGGCGACCTCAGGGCGATGGAGCGGTCGGTCGAGTAGGGCCGAAAGGTCGCGGGCCACTCCCAGATGGCTAGCGGCATCCGCTCGGTTGGGTGTCAGACTAATTTCCAACTGATAGTCCGGTACGATGAGCCGCTGCTGTTGCAGGTATTCCACAAAGGGGTGGCCCACCGGAGCGTCGTCTGGCAGCACCAGGATGCCGCTATGGTCGTCCGAGAGGCCCAGTTCGTCCTCTGCACAGATCATGCCTTCGGAGACTGCTCCACGAATTTTGGTTTTGCGGATGGTTATGGGCTGGCGGTTTCCCTCTCGGTCGCTCAGCAACAGCGTTGTGCCGGGCGTAGCTACGGCGACTTTCTGTCCGGCGGCTACGTTGGGAGCGCCGCATACGATGGATACGGACTGGTTGTGGCCCAGATCGACCTGGCAGATGCGCAGCCGGTCTGCATTAGGATGGGGATGCACTTCCAGCACCCGGCCGATTACCACACCATTCAGGTCGGTCCCCAGAGGTTCGACGGCTTCAACCTCCAGGCCCAGGCCAATCAGGGCTTCGGCCAGCTCCGAAGGCGACAGCTCGAGCGCGATGTATTGTTGCAGCCAGCGGTAGGAGAGTTTCATTGTTTAAAACTGCTCCAGGAAACGCAGATCGTTTTCGTAAAACAGACGGATGTCGTCGATGCCATAGCGCAGCATGGCGATGCGTTCAACGCCCATGCCGAAGGCATACCCGGTGTACTGCTCCGGGTCGATGCCTACGGCTCGGAACACATTGGGGTGTACCATGCCGCAGCCTAGAATCTCCATCCAGCGGCCGCCATCTGGATGATCGGGCAGGGGCCACCAGATGTCTACTTCGGCGCTGGGTTCAGTAAATGGGAAGAAGCTGGGGCGGAAGCGCATGCGCACGTCTTCGCCGAAAAGCGCTCGAGCAAACAGATAGAGCACTTGTTTCAGGTCGCCCATCGACACGTTGCGGTCTACGTAGAGCCCCTCGACCTGATGAAACAGACAGAACGACTTGTAGGAGACGGCTTCGTTGCGGTAGACCCGTCCTGGCGCAATAATGCGAATGGGAGGCGCCATTTGCTCCATGACGCGAATCTGCACCGGTGACGTGTGCGTGCGGAGCACGACGGCGTCCCGGTAGGAGGGTCCCTGACGCAGGAAGAACGTGTCCTGCATGTCGCGGGCTGGATGATCGGGCGGGAAGTTGAGTGCGGTAAAGTTGTGCCAGTCGTCTTCAATTTCCGGGCCTTCGGCTACGGAAAAGCCCAGTTGTTCAAAGACCCGCACGATAGCGTCCAGGGTCTGCGTCAGGGGATGGAGGGAGCCAGTGAACGCGCGGCGTCCCGGTAGCGTCAGGTCTGGTATTTCCAGGCGCGGACGGGCGGCTTGCTGCAGGCGAGCACGGGCCGCCTCCAGCCGTTGTTCGGCCAGCCGCTTCAGCGCGTTCAATTGCTGACCAATGCGCGGGCGTTCTTCCGGGGGAGCTTCCCGGATGCGCTTGAACAGGTGGGTGATCTGGCCGCTTCGCTGCCCCAGAAAGCGAATGCGAAAGGCTTCGGCCTCCTCTTCGGAGTCGATGGGCGTATTCTCAATAGCGTGACGCAGCGCCTCCAGTTCTTCCTGCATGGAGTGGGTAGCCATGGCGTACCTGCGGAATAAGAAAGCCCGCCGACCTGTAACAGGGGCGGGCAGGAATACTTGCATGACGTTCAGCGCCCCGGTTACAGGCCAGTGGCGCGAACGCTAAAAAATCGGGTGGATCCCACCTGTTTCATGACGAAACAGCACGAACAATCTGCCTGAAGGTGTTCGGATCATTGACCGCCAGGTCGGCCAGGACCTTGCGGTTTAGCTGAATGTTGGCTTTGCGCACCGCTCCCATGAACCGGGAGTAGGTGGTTCCGTTCAGGCGTGCGGCTGCATTGATACGGATGATCCACAGCCGCCGAAACTGGCGTTTGCGCTGACGGCGGTCGCGGTACGCATACTGCAGCGCCTTTTCAACCGCGTGCTTAGCGATGGTGTAAATTTTACTCCGCCGGCCCCAGTATCCCTTGGCCATATTCAAAATTTTTTTCCGCCGGCGGCGCGCCGCAACTTTATTCGTAGCCCGTGGCATGGTGCTTTTCCCTGCTTGGCTTATCCTTTAGCTCCAATGTGTAGCAGACGCCGGATACGTCCCACATCCGTGGCGTCAACCAGTGCGCCCTGGCGCAGGCGACGCTTCCGCTTTTTGGACTTTTTGGTTAACAGGTGGCTGTGAAACGCCCGCCGCCGCTTAATCTTGCCGGTGGCGGTCACCTTGAACCGCTTCTTGGCACCGCTGTTTGTTTTGACTTTTGGCATAGCTTTCGTCCAGGCTACGCAAGCTCGATAGAATCAACAGAGTCTTCCATTATACGACCCCGTCCTTCTATTCGGCAAGCCAATATGCCGAACCTTACATGGAAGGCGCGGGAATTTCTGGTGAAACGCTCACTTTTTCCGGGTAGGCGAAAGAATAACTGTCATGCGTCGCCCCTCCATCTTAGGCGGCTGGTCGATTTTGGCCACATCCTGGAGCGCTTCGATGAAGCGACGCAACAGGTCCAGGCCGGCATCCTGGTAGAGAATGTCGCGTCCCCGGAACTGCACCCAGGCTTTTACTTTGTGCCCGTCTTCCAGAAAATGGCGGGCATGACGCGTTTTAAACTCAAAGTCATGGGTGTCGGTGTGAGGGCGAAAGCGAATCTCTTTAATCTGCTGGGCATGTTGCTTCCGACGCGCCTCTTTTTCCTTTTTTTGCTGCTCGTAGCGGAATTTGCCGTAGTCAATGATCTTGCAAACCGGAGGGTTTGCATTCGGCGCAATTTCTACCAGATCCAGCCCGCGCTGGCGGGCCATTTCCAGCGCCGTCTTCAGGTCATAGATGCCGTGCTGTCCTTCGGGGTCAACAACGCGAACGCGAGGCGCGCGAATCTCTTCGTTGACCCGGAATTTGTTTGCCTTAGCGATAGCTCGTACCCTGGTTTGGTTAATGGATACTCCAACCTTGACCAAAGCGGACGGACTCACGCGCAGCGCGCCCGTGAGTTCCGACCAGGAAGATGCAAATTTATGGGTTTTCCGAAACAGGAGTGTGCCGGGTTGCGGCCTCTATTTCGTCTCGGAGTCGTTCTATAAAGTCCGCCAAGGTGCTGGGACCCAGGTCGCCTGCGCCGTGCTTGCGAACGGCAACAGTGCCAGCTTCGCGTTCCCGGCGCCCTACGATCAGCATGTAGGGGATTTTCTGCACCTCGGCCTGACGGATTTTATAGCCGATGGTTTCGGTGCGGGTATCCACTTCCACCCGAAAACCGGCCTCGCGCAGGCGATGGCCTATAACTTCGGCGTAGTCGTTCAATTCGTCGCTCAGCGGCAGCACGGCTACCTGCACCGGTGCCAGCCAGAGCGGGAAGTTGCCGGCGCAGTGCTCAATGAGCACGCCAATGAAACGTTCCAGAGAGCCAAACGGCGCGCGATGGATCATCACGGGCCGGTGCTTCTGATTATCGGCCCCGATGTAATACAGATCAAACCGCTCTGGGAGTACATAGTCGAGCTGAACGGTGCCGAGCTGCCAGCGGCGGCCCAGCGCGTCGCGCACCATGAAGTCCAGCTTGGGGCCGTAGAAAGCGGCTTCCCCGATTTCTTCCGTGGCCTGAAGGCCCATTTCGGCGGCCGCTTCGCGAATGGCCTGTTCGGCCTGTTCCCAGAGCGCATCGTCCCCCACATACTTTTCCCGGTTATTCGGGTCGCGCAGGGAGATCTGCGCCTCGAATTCTTCAAAGCCCAGGGCCCGAAAAACGTAAAGCGTCAGATCAATGACATTTTTGAACTCCTCTTTAACCTGATCCGGCCGGCAGAAAATGTGGGCGTCGTCAATGGTGAAGCCCCGTACGCGGGTCAGACCGCTCAGCTCGCCCGTTTGCTCGTAGCGATACACCTGACCGAATTCGGCCAGCCGGAGCGGCAGCTCGCGGTAGGAGCGCGGGCGGTCCGCATAAATCATGATGTGGTGCGGACAGTTCATGGGCTTGAGCAGGTAGCCTTCGCCCGTCTCCGGATCTTCAATCATGGGGGGGAACTGGCTATCCTTGTAGTATGGATAGTGCCCGCTCGTCCGGTATAGCTCCAGCCGGCCGATATGCGGCGTAACGACCGGCTGATAGCCCCGCCGAATCTGCTCGTCCCGCAGGAATGTGATCAGCGTCTCGCGTAGCGTGGCGCCGCGCGGCAACCAGAGCGGCAGGCCCGGCCCTACCTTCTGGCTGAAGGTGAACAGCTCTAACTCCCGGCCCAGTTTGCGATGGTCGCGCTTGCGGGCTTCCTCAAGCCGATGGAGGTATTCGTCCAGCTCTTTCTTTTTCGGAAAGCTGATGCCATAGATGCGGGTAAGCTGAGGACGGCGCTCATCGCCTCGCCAGTATGCTCCGGCAATGTTGAGCAGTTTTACGTGCTTGATGTAGCCGGTCGAAGGGACGTGCGGCCCCCGGCACAGGTCAGTGAAGTTGCCCTGCCGGTAAAAGGTAATCGTGCCGTCTTCCAGCTCTTCGATCAGCTCGACTTTGTACGGATCGCCTTTTTTCTTGAAGTACGCCAGCGCCTCCTCTTTGGAAACCGGAATACGCTCGTAGGGCACGTCGCGGCGCGCCAGTTCCCGCATCTTTTCTTCGATGCGCGCCAGGTCTTCGGCCGAGAGTTTTCGGCCGCCCAGATCTACGTCGTAGTAAAATCCCTGTTCAATAGGCGGTCCGATGCCAAACTTGACGCCCGGATAGAGCGCCTCCAGGGCTTCGGCCATCAGGTGGGCAGTGGAGTGCCAGTAGACGGCCTTACCCTCTGGATCCTTCCAGGTCAGGATCCGGATCCGCGCGTCCTCTTCAATGGGACGGCTCAGGTCGCGCACCTCACCGTTAACCTCAATGGCGAGCGCCTCACGGGCCAGGCGTGGAGAGATCTGTGCGGCCAGCTCCTGGCCCGTAATGCCCCGGGGAAACGTACGCGTGGAGCCGTCCGGGAAGGTGAGGCGAATAACGTCGGATTGCCCGTTGCCTGTCATTGTCTTGTCCCCGTTTGCATGGCCCTTTCTACCCGCAAGCTGGCCTTGAGGCTCCCAAAGGCAGGACGGGTTTTTTACAGCCTGTAACCTGAAGACCGGGGCGCCCGTAGACCAGTCGTCGAATGGTATGCCTTCCTTTTTTTGCCTGCCGCTGTCCGCCTTCCTGTATGATGAAGTCTTGCTGTCTGTTGATGGTGGGGCTGTGCCTGTCGGGGATGTTGCAGGCGCAGCCGCGTCAGGCTCCGACGCTTCGGGCCGTGCGGCTTACAGGGGGACTTGTGCTGGATGGCCGCATCGAAGAAGCGGCCTGGCAGCAGGCCCCGGCCGCCACCACGTTCTGGCAGCGCGAACCCCACGATGGCCAACCAGCCACCGAACGCACGGAGGTACGGGTGCTCTACGACAACGCAGCGCTTTACGTCGGGTTTGTATGCTACGACCGCGAACCCGACCGGATTTTGCGACGACTGGCCCGGCGCGACCGAATGGTGGTGGCTGACTGGGTGGGCGTGTTGATCGACAGCTATCGAGATCGCAAAACTGCCTTTGCTTTTCTGGTCAATGCCGCCGGCACGCAGGCGGACTTTCTGATTCTGAACGATGGCAACGCAGAAGATTTCAACTGGGACGCCCTCTGGGAGGCCCGTGTGGCCATGCGGCCTGACGGCTGGAGCGCGGAGTTTCGGATCCCGTTTACCGCGTTGCGCTTCAGCCAGGCCGACACGCTGCGCTGGGGGATCAACTTCAGCCGCATTATCGGACGCAAAAACGAACAGGTGTTCTGGGCTTACGTGCCCCGCGCTACCGGTGGCTTTGTTTCCAGATTTGGCACGCTGGAAGGGCTTGAGTCCATTCGGCCGCCTCGTGCCCTGCAGGTAACGCCCTACGTGGTCACAGCCGGCACGCACTGGAGCGCCGACCGCACGCCGCAGTACCTGCATGCGCTCAGCCCGACACTTCGAATGGGGGGCGACGTGCAATACGGTCTGACCCACAATACGGTCCTGAACCTGACCATCAATCCGGATTTTGGCCAGGTGGAACTGGATGAGGTCGTGCTTAACCTGACAGCCTTTGAGACCTTCTACCCCGAAAAACGCCCTTTCTTTCTGGAAGGGACTTCAATTTTTCAGACGGTGGGGGCCGAAGGCGAAAGTGCGCTCCAGACGTACCTCTTCTACTCACGCCGGATTGGTCGGCAGCCGCAGGGCTATTACAGCTTGCCAGATACCGGAGCGATTCGGAACTGGCGGGTGGTCGAGAACCCGGCCGCCGTCCCTATTCTGGGAGCGGTCAAACTGAGTGGAAAAACCGCAAACGGATGGGCTTTTGGTTTGCTGGATGCCCTTACGCAGCGCACCTATGCAACCTTTGAACACGTAAATGGCCAGCGGCAACGCATTCGAACGGAACCGCTGACCAACTATATGGTGGGGCGGCTCCAGCGAGAGCTATCTGCACCGGGATCCTATCTGGGGCTTATCGGGACGGCTACCTGGCGGGAGGATGGGAGGGTACGCCAGGCGTACACGGGCGGCTTTGACTGGCGCTGGAATCCCTGGGACTATGGCCTGGTTACCGAAGGGCTTTTCTCTTTCAGCCGTCGCATGCGCCAGGGCGGACCGCCTCAGGTGGGATATCAGGGACAGGCGCGGATCGGATCGCTCCGGCACCCTCACGTGGTGGGCATTGTAGGGGCCAACTTTTCCACCCGAGATTATGACCCCAATGATGTGGGGTTTCACACGATGACCAACCTGGCCGTTACCTATATCTGGACGCAGTGGCGCTACCTGCGTCCCTGGGGACCGCTGCTGCAGGTGCGCCTGAATCAGAACTACTGGTGGATGCATCGGCTTTCCCCCGGGCTGCTCCTGAGCCGGGGAATAAGCCCGAACCTGCACCTGCAATGGCGGAACTTCTGGTGGACCCGGCTGGGACTCAATCTGGAATCCGAAGGGTGGGATCTGTACGAAGCGCGCGGGGCCGGGCTATTTCGCAAACCGCAGCGCTGGAACGTATGGGCTTCGGTGAGTACCGATGAGCGTCGGACGGTCGGACTGTCCGTCTCGGTAAACCGGCAGGTCGATCGGTATGGAGGACGCGCCTGGGGAGGAAGCATCGGGTCGGTGGTGCGTTTCGGCGAGCGCACTGACCTGAGCCTGGCTCTCAGCATAAGCTCTCGCCGACGGGAAGTAGCCTGGGCGCAAAATGTGAACGGAATGGAAACGGCCGGTAGGGTTACCAGCGTATTCGGACGGCGCGATGTAGACCGCATCAGCCTGACGCTGCGGGGCGCGCATACGTTCACGCGGGATCTGACATTGCAGGGCTATCTGCAGTGGTTCTGGGCGCGGGGACACTACCGGGATTTTCAGAAGCTGGGGGAGGACGGACGCCTGGCTCCTCTGACGGAACCGTATGACCGCGATCGCTACGGCAATCCGGATTTTCAGCAGGGCACGTTGAACGTTAACGTGATCCTTCGGTACGAATACCGGCCAGGCTCCACCCTCTACGTGGTCTGGACCTGGAGTCAGCAGGCCTGGAGCAATCAGGGAACCGCAGATTCCTGGCGCTTTGCGTGGCGCACGCTGCGACGCTCGCCGACCAGTGTGCTGCTGGTGAAGTGGACCTATACATGGGGCTTCTGAAAAGCCAAAGGCGGGAGCCTTTTGGGCCTCCCGCCTTTAGAGGTGGGTCCTAGTGGATTCGAACCACTGACCTCCACGATGTCAACGTGGCGCTCTAACCAACTGAGCTAAGGACCCACAGCACACCAGACAATATACCGCTTGCGCTGCGGGCATTTCAAGCCACAAGCGTTGCCGGAAGTTCCCGTGCGTCTTGCTTTCACAGAAAGCCTACGCACGTTGACTGGCCGGTGGTAGTAAACCTGTCCTGTTCCCTCGAGGTGTCTGGCAGAGGCAGCAGGCAGGATATTGGTGGCAGTACCTCAATAGCCCTGATCGGAGGATCGGCGCACGGTGCGTATCGCCAGCAGCAATAACGCCAGGGTGAACAGGGTGGTAATAAACAGGCAGGCTTCGGGCGTGCTCACCGCACCGGCAGCGTCTGGCCCAAACAGACCCTGCCGAAAGGCGCTGACCATGTAGGTAACCGGATTCAGCCGCATCATTACCTGAAGGACAGGGGCAGCTCCCTCAATCGGAAAGACGGCGCCGGAAAGGGCCCAGAGTGGTAGGAGTACCACATTCATTACCGCATGGTACCCTCGCGTGGAGGTGGCGTGCCAGGCTACCACAAAACCAAGCACGGCGAAGGCCAGTCCGGCCAGGAGGCTGACGCCCAGCGTCAGCGCCAGTCCGGAGAGTGTAAGGTGGACGCCGTTGACGAAAGGAAGCAGACCCAGAAGCAGTACGGCCTCCAGCAGCGCCAGCGTGGTGCCGCCTAACCCATAGCCGAGCACCAGCGCGGTGCGGGGGACGGGTGCTACCAGGGCAGCCTGCAGCAGGCCACTTCGGCGTTCTTCGACAATGGCCATGGTGGAGAAGATGGCGGTAAATAAAATAGTCAGCACCACAATACCCGGCAGGAGATAGGCCAGGTAGGAGGCTGGCGACGCAGATCCGGCCAATCGAATGGAACCATGGAAGCCGAGTCCTAAGAGCAACCAGAAGCCCAATGGCTGCGCGAGCGCGCCAAACAACCGCGCACGGTCGCGTACGAACTTGACCAGTTCGCGCCACCAGAGCATCCGGATGGTTTGCAGCGTGGCATTCATGAGCTCAGCGTAGCGTGAGCGGCAGGGTGCAAGTGGTGCCCTGTGTGTATGAGAAAGACATCTTCAAGGGTTGGACGGCGCACCGTCGCGCTGCGCAGGCGGCTCCCCAGCGCTTCATAGAGACGCGGTAGGAGGGCGTGCGCATCAGACGCCGCTACGCGTACGGATGCGCCGATTACACGGGCTTCCAGGCCGAAGTGGGTCTGGATGAAGGCAGCAATGGTTTCTGGTTCAGAAGTCTCTAACCAGAGCACTTCCTCGCCGAGTTCGCGGGCAAGGAGGTCGGGTGCGCCGGTAGCTACCAGGCGACCTTCGTCGAGTAGGGCCACCTGGTCGCATAGTTCGGCTTCTTCAAGCAGGTGCGTGGCTACAATCAACGTCAGGTGATCGGTCTGGCGGAGCTGACGCAGCGTCTGCCAGAAGGTATGGCGGGCCAGAGGATCCAGTCCGGTTGTGGGTTCATCGAGGAGCAGCAGTTGGGGACGATGTAGCAGGCCTCGCATCAGATCGACCCGTCGCTGTTGGCCGCCTGACAGGCGTCGGAGCAATTCGCGCCGGCGCTTTTGCAGGCCAAAGCGTTCCAGCAGCTCATCGATGCGGCGTGTCAGGGCAGGGCCGCGCAGTCCATAGAAAGCACCGTGCAGGCGCAGGTTTTCCTCGACGGTCAGGTCGCCGTCCAGTGCCGGCTGCTGAAAGACGACGCCCAGGCAGCGGCGAACGGCATCGGGGGCCTGGACAGGATCGTAGCCGCAAACCTGCAGGCGGCCCGACGTAGGAGAGAGTAGCGTAGCCAGCAGGCGCATGAGGGTGGTTTTGCCGCTTCCATTGGGCCCCAGCAGCCCAAAGCAGCAACCTGCGGGAATATGGAGAGAGATCGACCGAAGTGCGGTATGCGAACCGTAGCGGAACGTGAGGTCTTCGATGGTAACAGCAGCTTCCGGCATGTTTAGCGCAACAGCCAGTCCAGCACGATAAGCCCTGTCAGGGCTGGAATATACACGACCGAGGCAATCAACACGCGGCGAGCGTCCTGCACGTGGCGCGTCCGGAAAAAGGTCCAGGCTGGCCACAGGAAATACAGGCCCAGAAGCACGGCTCCTACCAGATAGACCAGACCGGCTACGCCGGCCAGGTAGGGACTGATGCCCAGGGGAAGCAATAAGGCAGTAAAGCCTAGCGTCTGCCAGGCTGTGGAGCGACCATCGGGCTCTACGACAGGCAGCATCTGGTAGTGCGCACGCTCATAATCTTTCCGATACATCCAGGCCAGCGATAGGAAGTGCGGCATTTGCCAGACGGCCAGGATGGCAAAGAGCGTCCACCCGCCGGGTTCTAGGGTTCCTGTTGCAGCTGTCCAGCCTCCCAGCGCGGGCAGCGCACCTGGAATGGTGCCAATCAGCGTATTGTACTTGGTGCGCCGTTTGAGGGGCGTGTACACATACAGATAGAGTAAGACGGTAGCGATGGCTAGGGCGGCTGTTAGCGCGTTAGCCACCGGGCAGAGCAGTCCAATGCCGGCAAAAACGAGAAACAGCCCCAGATAACGCGCTGTGGCCGGTGAGATGCGTTTCGAGGGAAGCGGCCGTCGGGCCGTCCGGCGCATGGCCGCGTCATAGTCCCGCTCCAGATAGTGATTCAGGGCGCCAACGCCAGCCGCGGTCAGGCCGATGCCTGTGAGCGTGCCCAGTAAGTGCCAGCCGTTGAGCGCGGCTGGCGTGCCAAGCAGATAACCAGCCAGTGCCGAAAGCGTTACCTGAAAGGTAATTTCCGGTTTGGTCAGCTCCCAGCAGGCCTGGAGCTGAACGCGACGTTCGGCCGAAAGGGACAGGACAGTCGGTAGCGAACGGGTCTGGTCACGCACGATGACTCAACGGTTGGTTTACGAGGTAGCGGCCAGTTCAGGAAGAGCCGCTGAGGCCGGTGTATTGGCGCGGCGACGCAGTGCCAGCAGGGTAAGCACGACGGTGCTACCCATGAGCAGCGCGCCTGTGGCGACATGGGCCGTGCGCAGCACCACCTGGAGCGTGCTCCGCAGGGCTGCCGGCGTCTCATACAGCAGAACCAGGTAGGCGGAAAGGCCCAACGCAAACTGCAGCGTAACGATCCAGAGCATGGCCCAGGCCGCCCGGTTAAGTAGCGGATTCGATTCGTAGTGTTTTTGCACGTGGATGAATACCGCCAGCACAAGGCCGGTTACCACAAAAGCGCCTGCAATGTGCACAGCCGCAAAATTGAGGGCAATGCCCTGGCCCGGGTGGCGCAGCAGGACGCCTAGAATAATCTGCAGGTAGAGGGCCCCTATAGTCCACAATGCCAGGCGGCGCAGCCGTGCCAGTTGGGGACTATCTGCCGGAATGGCACGAGCTTCCAGCCAGGCAGGCGACGTAAACAGCGCAATCGCCACAATCAGGGAAAAGAAAAGCTGTGCCGTGGCACCGTGCACTGCCGCCAGCGTAAGCGAGTTTTCCGTAACCCGTAGTCCACCGAGAATGCCCTGAAAGATAACAAGCCCGAGTGCAACGAAGCCTAACGTGCGGACCCAGCGCCTTGGATCACGCCACCAGGTCCACAGCGCCAGTCCAATCGTCAAAAGTCCCACCAGCGCGCCTAAGAGGCGATGGCCATGTTCGGCAAGGATGGGCGTGCGATCCCACCACTGCGCTGAAGGGTCCGTCGGGTCATGAAAGCCGGTTTTAAACGGATCGTAGGAGCCAAACGACGAGGGCCAGTCGGGCACAGCCATGCCGGCGTCGATTGTGGTAACGAAGCCGCCCCATGAAATCAGAGCCAGGGTGAAAACGGCGGTCAATACGGCAAACCACCAGCGCCCGCGCGCCCGCTCTCGGTAGGAATAAACAGGAATGGTCCATTTGTCAGGCATAGAACCAGGAAAAAGCCCGCTGCATCAACACCCTAAAGTTACGGAGGCAACGGGATGCCATGACATGCTGTTTCTTAAAAAAGAGTTGAACGTGTTTTTTTGTCGTGGTTTGCGCTGGCGTCTCCTCTGGGCTCCTTATTCGAGATGTTTTCCGGGCAACGCAGCTCTGTGCGGACGACGCCCAATGGAACCGGTTGAAGCCGAGGAATATCCTGCAGAGATCGAACGCGTTCACGAAAAAAAGAAAAAGCATTGGCTGAAAATGGAAGAGACATCGTAAACTGTACCGTTTCTTTGAAAGAAGTCCAGAAAAAGACGATGGCTAAAACGCTGATCGCATCGATTTCAGGAATTCGGGGTATTTTTGGAAATGGACTGGGGCCATCGGAACTGGTTCGCTACGCGGCGGCTTTTGGCGCCTGGCTTCGGCAGCAGGTTGAGGGGCGGCGTCCCCGCGTGGTCGTGGGGCGTGATGGGCGGGTGACGGGCTCCGTATGTGCTCGTTTCGTGACGGCTACGTTGCAGAGCGTGGGCTGCGATGTCGTGGATGCCGATCTGGCAACAACGCCTACTGTTGAAGTGGCTGTGCTGGCTGCAGAGGCCGATGGGGGCGTTGTGCTTTCGGCATCGCACAACCCGGCCGAATGGAACGCGCTGAAGTTGCTTAATCGACGAGGGGAATTTCTGACGCCGGACGAAGCCCGGCAGGTGTTGGCACTGGCCGACGCGGGCGCCATGCCCCTGGTAAGCTGGGAGCAACTGGGCTGTTACGAGCAACGTGATTTTCTGGAAGAACATGTGCAGCGCATTCTGGCGCTGGATTTTATAGAACCAGAGCGCATCCGGCGGCGGCACTTCCGGGTCGTGGTCGATGGGATCAACTCCGTAGGGGCTATAGCGCTGCCGCTGCTGCTTCGACGGTTGGGGGTCGCCGAGGTATTATTGCTTAATGGCGAACCAAACGGCCGTTTTGCACATCCTCCGGAACCGCTGCCTGAGCATTTGCACGAAACGATTCAGACGGTGGCCCGCACTGAAGCCGATTTAGGACTGGTTGTGGATCCTGATGCAGATCGGCTGGCACTCATTGCCAACGGGGGCGTGTACGTTAGCGAAGAGTTAACGCAGGTGATTGCAGCCGATTTTCTGTGGCGTTTTCGGGAGGGTCCTTTTGTTACCAATCTTTCTTCATCGCGGGCGATTGAGGAGGTAGCAGCCCGCTATGGGATGCCAGTGTACCGGGCCGCGGTCGGGGAGATTAATGTGGTCCAGAAAATGAAGGAGGTGGGGGCTATTCTGGGGGGCGAGGGAAACGGAGGAGTGATTTTGCCTGATGTGCATTATGGGCGTGATGCGCTGGTGGGAACAGCGATGGTGCTTCAGCACCTGGCCAATCTGGAGCAATCGCTTGCCGAATTCGTGGCTACGTTGCCGCGTTATGCAATGGTCAAGCACAAGCTTCCGCTTGCCCATTTAGATGTTGAGCAGGCATTGCAGCGATTGGCCCGGCGCTATGCGCATGCCCGCATTTCAACCCTTGACGGGTTGAAGATTGACCTGGAGGAAGGCTGGGTGCACCTCCGAAAGTCGAACACCGAACCAATTCTGCGCATCTATGCCGAGGCGCGTACGCCCGAAGAAGCCGCTGCGCTGGTGCAACGCTTTGTGGAGGAAATGCAGACAGAACAGTAAGAAATTGATCAATTTGTAAACGGAGCTCAACTTTTAGATATAGCACGGGTACATATGCTGGTATAAATACTTGCTAAACGAGAGCGTTAGAACGTTATGGAGGATCGGCCCGTTACGGCGCAATCTGACCCGTCCCATGAGCTCTTCCAGCCGCGGCGTTTGCACCTGGATGCCATTTTTAAACCGCGCAGCGTGGCAGTTATTGGTGCCAGCGAGCGTCCGGGGAGCGTTGGGCGGACGCTGCTCTGGAATCTGATCAGTAATCCGTTTGGCGGCACCGTCTACCCCGTCAATCCAAAGCGTACCAACGTACTGGGCATTCGGGCCTATCCTTCGGTAAAAGAGGTGCCCGAGCCGGTGGATTTAGCGGTTATTGCAACTCCTGCGCCTACGGTGCCGGAGGTTGTGCAGGAATGCGTGGACGCTGGTGTTAGAGGAGCGGTCATTATTTCAGCTGGTTTCAAAGAGATTGGGGCAGAAGGCAAGCGGCTGGAAGAGCGCATTCTGGCGATTGCGCGCCGGGGAGGGCTGCGCATCATTGGTCCGAACTGTCTGGGGGTGATGCGGCCTGTTACCGGGCTGAACGCCACGTTTGCCAGCGCGATGGCGCGGCCGGGTAGCGTGGGGTTTATCAGTCAGAGTGGGGCGCTGCTGACTTCCATTCTGGACTGGAGTCTGGAGGCGAACGTAGGGTTTAGCGCGTTCATCTCGATCGGGTCGATGCTGGACGTGGGGTGGGGCGATCTGATCTACTACCTGGGCAGCGATCCCTATACGAAGAGCATCATTCTCTACATGGAATCAATTGGCGATGCGCGGTCCTTTTTGTCGGCAGCGCGCGAAGTAGCGCTTCAAAAGCCCATCATTGTAATCAAGGCAGGCCGCACCGAAGAAGCAGCCCGGGCAGCGCTTTCGCATACCGGTGCGCTGGCCGGTAGCGATGAGGTGCTCAATGCAGCCTTTCGACGCACCGGGGTACTGCGCGTGGACCGCATTGCCGATCTGTTTTACATGGCAGAAGTGCTGGCCAAGCAACCGCGTCCCGAAGGACCGCGGCTTACGATTCTGACCAATGCCGGCGGTGCGGGGGTGCTGGCTACGGATGCTCTGGTTCAGGGTGGGGGACAGTTGGCCAGGCTGTCGGAGCAAACGCTGCAGCAACTTGATGCATTCCTACCGCCCCACTGGAGCCGCGGTAATCCGGTGGACATTCTGGGAGACGCCGACCCGACGCGTTATGCGAAGGCGCTGGAAGTAACGTTGGCCGATGAAAACAGCGATGGGCTGCTGGTTATTCTGACGCCTCAGGCCATGACTGACCCTACGCAGACGGCGGAGCAGTTGCGGCGTTTTGCGCAGAGCCGTAAGCCGATTCTGGCAAGCTGGATGGGTGGGGTAGAAGTGGCCGCTGGCAAGCAGATCCTGAACCGGGTCGGCATCCCTACCTTTCAGTACCCTGACACGGCGGTGCGCGTGTTCAATTACATGTGGCGCTACAGCTACAATTTGCGCGCGCTCTATGAAACTCCTTCGCTACCGGACGATGAGATTGAGGGGGGACCGGATCGTGAGCAAGCCCGGCAAATTATTGAGCAGGTTCGCCGCGCCGGACGCACGCTGCTTACCGAATACGAGGCGAAGCAGGTGCTGGCCGCCTACTGCCTGCCCATAACGCCGACGCATCTGGCCCGCACGGCCGACGAAGCGGTAGCCATTGCGGAGGAGCTGGGCTATCCAGTCGTGCTGAAGCTCCATTCCTACACCATCACTCATAAGACAGAAGTAGGGGGAGTGCAGCTTAATCTGGACACGCCCGACAGGGTGCGCCAGGCGTTCGAGACCATCCAGCACCGCCTGGTAGAACGGGGGCAGGCCGATGCGTTCGATGGGGTTACGGTGCAGCCGATGGTGCGCGTGCAAGACGGCTACGAACTGATTATAGGTAGCACCATTGATCCCCAGTTTGGACCGGTATTGCTTTTTGGGGCTGGAGGGACGCTTGTAGAGGTGTATCGGGATCGAGCGCTCGGGCTGCCACCGCTCAACACGACGCTGGCGCGGCGTATGATGGAGCAGACCCGAGTATACCGAGCGCTTCAGGGGGTGCGGGGGCGGCCATCCGTCGATCTTGACCGCCTGGAGAAGCTGCTGGTGCGTTTCAGCCAGCTCGTGGTGGAGCAACCCTGGATTCGGGAAATCGATGTAAATCCGCTGCTGGCGGCACCCGATCAGATTGTGGCCCTGGATGCTCGGATTGTGCTGCATCCGCCGGACATGGCCGAAGAGGAGCTGCCTCGTCCGGCGATTCGGCCTTATCCCCGTCAGTATATGGGCACCTGGCGACTCAAGGACGGCTCGCCGGTGCTCATTCGTCCTATCCGTCCTGAGGACGAACCATTGCTGGTAGAATTTCATCACAAGCTCTCTGAGCGTAGCGTTTATCTTCGCTACGCCAGCTTTTTGAAGCTCAGCCAGCGCGTGGCCCATGAGCGACTGGCGCGACTCTGCTTTATTGACTATGATCGTGAAATGGCGCTGGTAGCGGAGCGGCGCAGCCCTGAAACTGGTCGCCCTGAAATTCTGGCTGTGGCGCGGCTAACCAAAATTTATGGCACAAATGATGGGGAGTTTGCCATGCTGGTGCGGGATGATGTGCAGGGGAAAGGACTGGGCAGCGAGTTGTTGCGCCGGCTGATTCAGATTGGTGAGGCAGAAGGGTTGGAGCGCATTGTAGCCGATATTCTGGTGCAGAACCACGCGATGCAGCATGTGTGCCGGAAGCTTGGTTTTCAGATTATTCGAAGCACTGATCCGGCCGATCCCATGGTTAAGGCCGTGAAGCAACTGCGCGTGCCTGCTGCACATGAATCCCTTGCAAAAGCGTAACAAACGGGGCTTGCACCTAAGCACCTTGCTTTCCGAAATTTGTTAAAGAAGCACAGCCGGCTGGCCGATACAGGCCAGGTTGAATATACTGCCCACCCGGGCTGACGATAGAAGATCTACAAATGCAAGGAGGGAGCTGGCATGTCTGAATCGCACTGCATGGCCGGCCGGCTGCAGGAACTGGCCCTCTTGTATCTGATTGCGGCTTCGCGAGAAGGATGGCCGGTCGGCGATGGTCGGTTGGAGGCGGTGATGGACCAGTTGCAGGCGCGTTGTTCGACCATTCCGCCGGCCCAGTTGCGGGCACTGGTGCTGGAGGCCTTTGACGTGTTGCTGGCTGCAGAGGACCAGGATGCGTTGTTGCAGGCCGCGCTGGAAGCGGTTGAGCCGCACCTCTCGCAAGCGCAACGCCAGGCCGTGTTGCATGATCTGCTGCGCATTGTGGAAGCCGATGGTATTGTTATGGAAAGCGAGCGCCAGCTTCTGGAGATGGTGGCGCGACGCTGGGGGCTGGAGCCCCCGTATGAGCGGCTGCGCATGCTTGATCCCGGTCAGGAGGATATTCCCGAAGTGCTCATTCACCTGGCCATTCTGTATCTGGTGCTGGCGCATGGCGTTGATCATGAGCTGACGCGCCAGGAGCGGCAGATCATTGTGCGGAAGCTTCGGGCCTGGTGTCCTGAGCTGAGCGCGCAGCAGGTAGCTGCCGTCTTGCAGGAAGCGATCGACCGCTACGCCGAAGGCCTGACCGAGACCGAACTCCGCGCTTCTGCCGAGGCGATCAAACTGGCTCTTACGCCTGAGCAGCGGCTGACAGCCTTTCATGATCTGGTGCAGATTGCCAATGCCGACGGAACCTTTCTGGACACCGAAGAAGATCTGCTCAACGAGCTGGTAGATCTCTGGGAATTAGGACCGCATGTGAATACTGCTCCGCTAACTCCCGCCTGAGAAGAATCGGTGCGCACGGGCAGCGGGTAACATGAGGAGCAGACAAGCCAAGAGACGTGGCAGGATGGGCGTTGCCGCCAGCGCCCATCCGGAAAGGATTCCCAAGATCTCTTCACGAAGGGTTGCTTGAATGGAGAAGAGGGGTTTGGTATAATAAAAGCGCTTCCAGCCAGAAAAGAGTGATGACCGAAACCTTTCAGTTTGCAACGCTGCTGGTCGAGGAAGACGAACAGGGCATTGTCTGCTGCACTTTTAACCGGCCGGAAGTGCGCAATGCGCTTAATCTGGAGATGGTGCAGGAGGTGCGGCAGTTACTCGACCAGTTGGCCAGGCGCGACGCGGTGCGGGTGCTCATTTTTACCGGAGCCGGGGGGCAGGCATTTGTCAGCGGTGCCGATATTGCCGAGCTTCGAGAGCGGGGACGGGCAGAAGCGCTGCAGCGCATCAACAACAGTTTGTTCCGGGAGATTGAGCAATTTCCCGCTCCGACCATTGCAGCGGTGCGCGGATGGGCGCTGGGAGGCGGATGCGAGCTGGCCATGGCCTGCGACCTCCGAATTGCCGGCGAAAGCGCCCGCTTTGGTCAGCCTGAGGTCCGACTGGGCATTATTCCAGGTGCTGGAGCTACCTATCGGTTGCCTCGCCTGGTCGGACTGGGGAAAGCCCGGGAATTGATCTACACCGGACGTATCATTGAGGCTTCGGAAGCGCTTGCTATCGGGCTGGTAAACGAGGTCGTGCCGGATGATCAGGTGCTGGAAAAAGCCCGGGCGCTGGCCCGAGAAATTGCAGCCGCCAGCCCGCTGGCTGTCCGTTTTGCCAAAATGGCCCTGAACGCCGCCTTTGAGATGAGCACCGACGTCGGACTGACCCTGGAAACGATGATGCAGGCCATTCTTTTTGAAGATGAGGAGAAGTACCGGCGGATGACGGCCTTTCTAGAACGTAAACAGCGGAAGCAAAAAGCCTGATGGCACGCAAACGAGCGGGAAAAGCGGCAGAGGCCAAAACAAAAGCGCTGCTTCCGGAAGCATTCGACTGGCGCCGGGTCGTTGCCCTCGTTTTGACCTCTCGGCTCATCGATGAAATTGAGGAAACCCGGCTGGTACCGCAACGCAAGGTGCTTTACCAGTTCTCGGCGCGCGGCCACGACGTGACCCAGGTGCTGCTGGGCATGTTGTTGAACCATCCGCGCGACGGGATCAGCACCTACTACCGTTCGCGCCCGCTGATGCTCACGCTGGGCGTTTCGGTGGCGGATGCCTTTGCTGCTTCCATGGGCAAAGCAGGGGCCTACAGTGACGGTCGAGACATTGGGGTCGTGTGCAATCTACCCGGCAAAGAGGGACCGACCGTGCTCCCAATGGCAGGGGATGTTGGCTCGCAGTTTACGCCAGCGGCCGGGTGGGCCCAGGCTATCCAGTATCGCCGGCAGGTGCTGGGAGAGGCCATTTATGAGGGAGCCATCGCGGTGGCGCACGCCGGCGAAGGAGCGGTCGCAACCAACGGTTTCTGGTCGGCTCTGACGATCGCTACCACGCTGCGGCTACCGCTGCTCTTTTACATTGAGGACAATGGGTTCGGGATTTCGGTGCCGGCGCATCTGCAAACGCCCGGTGGTAACATTGCCGCAAATCTGGCTTCCTTTAAACACCTGCGCATCTGGGATGGTGACGGCTCCCGGGTCGACGAGGCAGCCCGTCTGCTTCTGGAAGCGGTTACCTATGTGCGCTCCGGACAGGGGCCGGCCCTGCTTCGCCTGACAGTCCCTCGGCTGTCGGGACATTCCGGGCAGGATAACCAGGCCTACAAGCCTCCGGAGCTGTTGGAAGCCGAGCGGGCGCGAGATCCACTCCGCAGCCTGAAGACCCTGCTGGTACCTCGTCATCTGAGCGAGGACGAATGGAGGGCGCTGGAAATGCAGGTGCAGCAGGACGTGGAGGCGGCGCTGGAGGCAGCGCTCCGGCGTCCAGATCCTGATCCTGCACGGGTAACCCGGTACGTCTTTGCCGAGACCCGTCCGGACGGGTCCCTGGAGGTGCAGCAGGCCGGCGGGCTGGCAGCCGAAGGGGTGGAGCTTCCGACGGGCACAGACCGGCCCCAGCCTACCTCGCCCCGCATTAACATGATTGAGGCCATCCGGCGCACGCTGGCCCATGAGCTCCGGGTGAACCCCCGTCTGCTCATCTTCGGGGAAGACGTGGGCAAAAAGGGCGGCGTGCATACCGCGACGCTGGGCCTTCAGGAAGAGTTCGGCGAAGCCCGGGTCTTTGATACCAGTCTTTCAGAGGAAGGAATTATCGGGCGGGCGGTTGGCATGGCACTGGCTGGTCTGATGCCGGTGGCCGAGATTCAGTTTCGGAAATACGCGGATCCGGCGACCGAGCAACTTAACAACTGCGGTACGATCCGCTGGCGCACGGCCAATCGTTTCGCCGCTCCGATCGTGGTGCGCATGCCGGGCGGGTTTGCTAAGGTCGGGGATCCCTGGCACAGCGTGTCGGACGAGGTCCGATGGGTGCATGCTATCGGATGGCAGGTCGCCTACCCATCGAATGCGGAGGATGCCGTCGGACTGCTCCGGGCCGCCATGCGTTCGCCCAACCCCACCATCTTTTTCGAGCATCGCCTGTTGCTGGACCATCCCAGTGCGCGCCGTCCCTATCCGGGTGATGCGTACGTGTTGCCATTTGGAAAGGCCCGCATCGTGCGGTCTGGCACAGCGCTGACCGTGGTAACCTGGGGCGCGATGGTGCATCGCTGCGAAGAAGCCTGTCAGCAGAGCGGTGTCGATGCGGAAATCATTGACCTGCGCACGCTGCGTCCCTGGGATCGGGAGACCGTGCTGGCCTCGGTTCAGAAAACAAACCGTTGCCTGATCGTGCACGAGGATACCCTGACGGCTGGGTTTGGCGCAGAAATCGCTGCGGTGCTGGCGCGGGATGCATTTATCTTCCTGGACGCACCCGTCGAGCGGCTGGCCGTCCCGGACATCCCGATTCCATATAACTTGCAATTGTTGAATGCAACCGTGCCCCGCGTAGATCAGATCGCGGAGACCATGCGCGAACTGGTCGCTTTCTGAAATTCAGAATTGCCAAGCAACCAGCGTACATCATGCGTGACGAATGCTTTCTGGTGTTAGGGGGCGCCGGACTGGTCGGCTCTCAGATTGTGCGCGAAGTGAGCCGGCAGTTGCGTCCCAGAAAGATTGTAGTTTCCAGTCTGCTTCGCGAAGAGGTTGACGCGCTGCTGCAGGAGTTGCAGCAAGAATTCCCGGAGGTAACGTTTGTGGGAACGTGGGGCAATGTGTTTGTCCGTGAAGCTTTCCGAGAGCTACCGCGGGAACAGTTACTGGCCAATCCAGCCTATCGGGAAGCGCTGTATGAGGACCTTTTTGGCGATATTGAAGCTGCCTATGAACGTTCGGTCCTGGTGCGCTTGATTCGGGAGCACCGCCCGGATGTTATTGTCGACTGTATCAACACAGCTACCGCCCTGAGCTATCAGGACGTAGAGCCGCTCAGTTTGAAGACCCACGATGCCCTGCACCAGTTTCGGGCCGCTCCAGATCGCAGAGAGGCGCAGGAAGCGCTGACGCAAGATATTGAAACGCTTCTTATTTCACAGGCGACGCTGCAACTGATTCGCCACGTCCGGTTGCTGCACCGGGCCATGTGCGAGGTGGGAACGCGCGTTTATGTAAAGATCGGCACTACAGGGACCGGCGGCATGGGGCTCAATATCCCGTACACGCACAGCGAAGATCGCCCCAGCGTGCCGCTTATGATGAAAACCGCCATGGCCTTCGCGCACACCGGGTTGCTGTTTTTGATGGCGCGCACGCCCGGTGGACCGCTGGTCAAGGAGGTCAAGCCGGCCGCTATGATCGGCTATCGGCGCGTGGCCCTTCAGCCGGTTCGCCGGCGCGGCCAGCCCCAGTTTGTCTATGAAAGCCGAACGACGCCCCTGACCGATCGGCTGCGCCTGCGCGAGTCGGAGCAGGCCTATCGACGGCTGGGCACGCTCGTCATGGCCGGCGTGGATACGGGCGAAAATGGCTTTTTTGCCCGCGGGGAGTTTGAGACGATCACGCACATCGACCAGATGGAATTCCTGACGCCCGAAGAAATTGCCGAGCAGGTAGTGCTGGAGATTAAGGGGAGCAATACCGGGCACGACATCATCGCCGGGCTGGACAGTAACGTGATGACGCCGAGCTACCGGGCAGGAGTGCTGCGTCATACAGCGCTGCGCCGGCTCCGCCAGCTTGAGAAAGAATCGCAGGGGCATAGCGTGGCGCTGGGGCAACTGGGACCGCCTGAGCTTTCAAAGCTTTTGTATGAAGCGCACCTGCTCAAACTCAACTATGGCACGCTGCAGGCCGTGTGTGACGCGCCGGCCGCTGAGGTAGCCGAGACCCTGTTCCGTTATCTGGAAAAGGATGCGGCGCTGCGCAATCAGATCGTCTCGATTGGCGTGCCTATTCTGGCACCGGATGGGCAGCAACTCATCCGGGGACCATTTCTCAACATTCCAGAAAGTATTTACGAAGAAGTAGCGGTGACGCCAGAAGCCATTGACCAGTGGGCCCGCAAGGGATGGGTGGACCTGCGGCCGGTCAATATGGAGCGGTGGCAGGAACGCTTCCGACGCATGTTAGCCTCTCGGCCTTTCCTGCATACGCAGGGGTCTGCTTCCATTACCCGCACCACGTATCTGCACGACACGATTGAAATCGGGGAGGTCGTGGCCTGGATTTTTGCTAACGAAGAAGGAGGGTACCGGATCAAGTAGGGGGCTGGGTTGGCGTGCAGCTATGCGGATCCTGGTAGGTGCTGCATCCGAAAAGGCGTGCTTTTCCCAGGCGCTGCGACGTTGCCCGGGTGCGGGAGCGCGAAGAGGGGACGTTGGAGCCGCCCGCGTCAGAGGGGCTTGAAGTATTCAAAAGGCTGGCGGCAGGCCTCGCAGAAAAAGAGGGCCTTGCAGGCGGTCGAGCCAAAAGCACTGGTCTGGCGCGTTTGCTCGGAGCCGCAGAACGGACAGGGAACAGTGGGGCCCTGCTGCGCGACAAAAAACGGCAGAGGAATCAGATCGGGCGCTTCCTCGGCACGCGGTGGTGGCGGAGCGATGCCGTAGGCCCGAAGCTTTTCGCGGGCTTCTTCGGTCATCCAGTCGGTCGTCCAGGGTTCCCGAAAGACCTTGTGCACCACGACCTGCTGGAAGCCTCGGGCCTGAAGCGTGCGCACAATTGCCTCTTCGATGGTGCGCATAGCGGGACAGCCGGTGTAGGTAGGCGTAATGTCAACATGCACGGCCTCGTCTTCCAGCCGCACGTCGCGCACGATGCCCATCTCCACAATATTCAGAACCGGAATTTCCGGATCTCGGACTTCGGTCAGCGCCTCGAGAATTTCTGCGGGAGTCATGGTGGCCTCTACGGACAGAAGGTCAAACAGCCCGGCCTATCAGGGATTGCCTGCCTACCACTGGGCGCCTGGATAAGCGCGTTGCAGAAATTGCATTTCAGCCAGCAGGTGGCCCAGGTGCTCCGTGTGGTGACCGCGCCGGCCGCCTGTGGCCATGTACAGGGGCGTTTCCGGAACGGTCAGCGTAGCCTCCTGAATGACGGACTCGACCTGCTCTTTCCATTTGGGATAGAGCGCGTTCAGGTCTGGCGCAATTCGAGCGTCTAGCAGGGCCCGGTGCGTGTCGTCTACTTCAAATAGTTCCCCAGTGTACATCCACAGATCATCCAGGGCGGCCTGCGCTCTGCGATGGCTTTCTTCGGTGCCGTCGCCCAGGCAGCGTACCCATTCGCTGCTGTGCCGCAGGTGATAGCGCATCTCCTTGTAGGCTTTGGCCGCAATGCCGGCGAGCGGTTCAAAGCTGCTCTGTTGCAGGGCTTCGTACAGCAGACAGGCGTAGGTAGCAAACAGAAACTGCCGCACGATGGTGAAGGCAAAGTCGCCGCGCGGCAGCTCGACCATCTGCACATTTCGGAATTCATAGGCATCTCGCAGAAACGCCAGGTCGTCGGCAGTGCGGCCTTTGCCTTCAACGTCAGCGGCCAACGTCAGCAGCGCTTCGGCATGGCCCAGGCAGTCGAGAGCCAGGTTGGCCAGCGCAATATCCTCTTCCAGGTACGGCCCGTGACCGCACCATTCTGACAGGCGATGGCCTAGAATGAGCGCATCGTCGCCCAGGCGCAGTAAGTACTCAAACAACACCGGGCGGAGGGAGGCGTCGAGTGTTTCGAGGGTCATGTTTGCTGTAGGGCTCAAATATTTTTGACACCATGCGGTACTTTGTAGAAGAGCGGATGGCGGTAAGGCTTGTTGTCGGCCGGATCAAAAAAGGGCCCCTCGTCTCCTGGCTTGGTCGCATAGATGGCTTCGGTGGGCACGACCCAGATGCTGACGACCGGCCCGCGACGGGCATAGACGTCACGGGCGTGTTGCAGGGCCATTTCGGCATGCGGAGCCCGCACGCTGCCGACATGTTCGTGGGGTTTGCCAGTGCGCGGCTGCACAAACACTTCCCACAGCCGCATGCCGTTTTCCAGTTCAGCCATGGCTTACTTCTGCAGAGGTTGGGGAAGCTTGCTGTTGGCGTTTGCGCGCGTAGGCCTGCACGGCCTCGCGTACCCAGGCGCCCTCTTCGTGGGCTTTTCGGCGCGCCTGCAGGCGCTCTCGGTTACAGGGGCCGTGTCCACGAATGACGCGCCAGAACTCGTCCCAGTCGATTGGTCCAAAGATCCAGTTACCGGTTTTCTCGTCGTAACGCAGTTCTGGATCGGGAACCGTCATGCCCAGAGCCAGCACCTGCGGCACGGTGATGTTCACGAAGTGCTGGCGCAGCTCGTCGTTTGTTTTGCGTTTGACTTTCCAGCGCAGCAGTTCCGCACTGTTGGGCGACTGGTCGTCGGGTGGGCCAAACATCATAAGCGTGGGCCACCACCAGCGGTTGATTGCGTCCTGCAACATCTGACGCTGCTCAGGCGTCCCGCGAGCCAGCGTGACGCAGATTTCGTAGCCCTGCCGCTTGTGGAACGCTTCCTCTTTGCAGATCCGGATCATTGCCCGAGAGTAGGGGCCATAGGACGTTTTGGCCAGCATGGTCTGGTTGACAATGGCGGCCCCATCCACGAACCATCCAATGACGCCTACGTCGGCCCAGGTCAGGGTGGGATAATTGAAAATGTTGGAGTATTTAGCGCGTCCTTCGAGCAGGTCTTGGATGAGCTGATACCGATCGACGCCCAGCGTTTCGGTAGCGCTGTAGAGATAAAGGCCATGTCCTGCCTCATCCTGCACTTTGGCCAGCAGGGCCAGTTTACGTCGCAGCGTGGGGGCCCGGGTAATCCAGTTGCCTTCAGGCAACATGCCAACTACCTCGGAGTGGGCGTGTTGCGACATCATGCGGATGAGCTGCCGCCGGTACCGCTCAGGCATCCAATCGCGCGGCTCAATTTTTTCCCCGGCCTCAATGCGTGCCTGAAACTCCTGCAGCAGGGCTTCTTCGTGTTTCATAGCTCCTTGCGACTGCATTTCGAACAAATTGGAACCGCTTCCGAATATTACGTAACACGCTCCTGAAAAGTGCCCTGTGTAAAGGCAAAAAATAAAATATGAAAAACGTATAAGAAGATTATTTGATTTTTTCTTAGGCGCAAAAACCGGTGAGTGGACCGCAGGTTCCCTGCCTGCTTTCGGTTTGATGCGTTGCGTAATGTCCCGATCTCGCCCTACTTTACTCCCGGTCTAAAAGCATGCAGTCACGCCTATGGGGGAGACCAGGCCGACCGGACAGACGCCGCTGATGCGGCAGTACTATAAGATCAAGGCCCGCTATCCGAACGCCATTTTGTTGTTTCGGATGGGGGACTTCTACGAGACGTTTGACGAGGATGCGCATATTGTGAGCCGGGTGCTGGGCATTATGCTGACCAAACGGGCCAACGGCCAGGCGGCCGAGGTGCCGCTGGCCGGCTTCCCGCATCACGCCCTCGACAACTACTTGCCCAGGCTGGTGCGCGCAGGCTACCGGGTGGCCATCTGTGAGCAGCTCGAAGATCCTAAGTATGCCCGTAAGGTAGTCAAGCGTGATGTGGTCGAGGTCGTTACGCCGGGCGTTTCGTTTCACGAGCACCTGCTAGAACCCAAACGGCCCAATTATCTGGCCGCAGTTGTCTGGGGAACGGAGCGCAGCGAACGAGATCGCATCGGGTTTGCTTTTCTGGACGCTTCGACGGGCGAATTTTCGGTGACCGAAGCGCCGGCTCACCGCCTGGAAGAGTTGCTGCAAACGATTCAACCTGCTGAGGTGCTGGTCGACAAACGGCAGCGGGAGCGACTGCAGGACATTCGAGGTCTTTCTTTCGTGGTAACGCCCCAGGAAGACTGGGTCTTTAGCTTCGACTACGCCTATGAAGTGCTGCTCCGGCATTTTAAAACGCACTCGCTCAAAGGGTTCGGGGTCGAGGAGTTGCGCCTGGGGCTTCGAGCAGCCGGTGCGGCTCTGCACTATCTGGGAGAAACGCAGAAAGGGCGCTTGCCCCATGTACGTCGGCTAACGCGCTACGCAACCGATGAGTACATGGTGCTTGACCCGCAGACGAAGCGTAATCTGGAACTGGTCGCCTCGCTGCAGGACGGCACGCAGGAGGGCTCGCTCGTTCAGATTCTGGACGAGACGCTCACGCCGATGGGGGGGCGGCTGCTGCGGCGCTGGCTATTGCGCCCGCTCAAAAACGTGCGTCAGATCGAAAAGCGTCTGGAGGCCGTCGAGGCGTTGGTGCACGACCGGCGGCTGCGGGAGCAGTTGCGCGAAGAGCTCCGTCAGGTGGGCGATCTGGAGCGATTGGCAGCCCGCGTCTGCACGGGACGCGCCACGCCACGCGACCTGATGCACCTGCGGCTAACGCTCGAACAGATCCCGCCCATTAAGCAAGCGCTGCGTGAGGTCTCCTGCCACACGCTGCGCCGGCTGGCTGAGCAACTGACGCTCTGCACGCAGGTTGTCGAGCGCATTCGGCAGGCGCTTGTTGATGATCCGCCGGCTTCGCTGAGTGATGGAGGCGTAATCCGGGACGGCTTCAACCCGGAACTGGATGAGCTGCGCGAAATCGCTCGTTCGGGCAAGGACTTTATCGCCCGGCTACAACAAAAAGAAATTGAGCGCACCGGAATTCCTTCGCTCAAGGTGGGCTTTAACAAAGTGTTCGGGTACTACATTGAAGTGACCAACACGCACCGCGATAAAGTCCCGTCCCACTACATTCGCAAGCAAACGCTGGTTAATGCTGAGCGCTACATCACGCCCGAACTGAAGGAGTACGAGGAGAAGATTCTCTCGGCTGAAGAGAAAATTACCAGCCTGGAGGCAGAGCTCTTTAACCGGTTGCGGCTGGAAGTGGCCGAAGCCACGGCTGAGTTGCAGCTCAACGCCTCGTTGCTGGCCATGCTTGACGTATTTTGCAGTCTGGCTGAAGTGGCCGATCGCTACGACTACACGCGCCCGGAGCTGCACGAAGGCACCGAACTGCTCATTGAAGAAGGCCGGCATCCGGTGGTCGAGCGCACGCTGCCGCCCGGCGAGCCCTTTATCCCGAACGACATTTATCTCGACACGCACTCGCAGCAGATTCTGATCATTACGGGACCGAACATGGCCGGCAAAAGCGTGGTGCTGCGCCAGACCGGGCTGATTGTGCTGCTGGCTCAGATCGGTTCGTTTGTGCCGGCTCGCCGCGCCCGTATCGGGATTGTGGACCGCATCTTCACGCGCGTGGGCGCTTCCGACAATCTGGCAGCCGGGGAGAGTACGTTTCTCGTTGAGATGAACGAAACGGCCAATATCCTCAACAACGCTACCCCGCGCTCGTTGATCTTACTCGACGAAGTAGGACGGGGCACGTCGACGTTTGACGGATTGTCGATTGCCTGGGCCCTTGTGGAATACCTGCACGAAACCCCGTCGGTCGCGGCGCGCACGTTGTTTGCCACGCATTACCACGAACTGAACGAGCTGGCCGAGCGCTTCCCGCGCGTGAAGAACTACCGCGTGCAAGTAGAAGAGCACGAAGGAAAAATCATTTTTCTGCACAAGCTGGTACCCGGAGGAGCCGACCATTCCTATGGCATTGAGGTGGCCCGGATGGCCGGATTGCCGGAGCCGGTCGTTGCCCGCGCGCGTGAAATTCTGCGTCATCTGGAAGCCCAACACCTGGTGGTGGATGCTCCGGCCGGCGATGGAGAGCCTGGGCCGGCCGTGCGAACAGTCCGGCGCGCACACATTCCCGCCGACCCGTCGGCCTTTCAGCTTTCGCTGTTTGCGCAGCCCGAGCCGGATCCGGTGGCTGAAACGCTCAAAGAACGGCTGCGCCGGATCGATCCCAACCGCATGACGCCCATTGAGGCGCTGCTGCTCCTGGACGAACTCAAGCGACTCGTGGAACGCCATGATTCGTGATTTTCTGGGTGCTTATCCGCGCTTTGATGCGACCAACTTCATTGCGCCAAACGCCGTCGTTATCGGCGATGTAACCCTGGAACCGTATGCCAGCATCTGGTACGGAGCGGTAGTGCGGGCCGACGTGAACTGGATTCGAATCGGCGAGGCTTCAAACATCCAGGATGGCGCGATTCTTCACGTCACACGAGGAACGGCGCCTACGGTGATTGGTCCGCGCGTAACCGTCGGCCATGGGGCCGTGCTGCACGGTTGCACGGTGGAAGAGAATGTGCTGATTGGGATCGGGGCGGTGGTGCTGGATGGTGCCGTAATCGGGCGCGACAGTCTGATCGGAGCCCGCGCCCTGGTGCCGCCTGGCATGAAGGTGCCGCCGCGCTCGCTGGTGCTGGGCGTGCCAGGACGCATCGTGCGCACGCTCACCGACGAGGAGGTCGCCAACATTGCGCGTTACGCGCAGAACTATCTGGAATACAGTGCTATCTATCGGGGTGAGGTGCGGCCTGCGCGCAACCCGTTCTATGAGCCTCCGGAAACCCCCAACGGGCAGCCGGGTTAGCGCCGAGCCCTGTCGTGTCGCTAAACCAGAGCCGGAAGGAAACCATGCGGATCTTAGTGCTCGGAAGCGGTGGACGAGAGCATGCGATCACCTGGGCGCTGGCCCAGAGCCCGCAGCGCCCGGAACTGTTCATTGCGCCAGGTAACCCGGGAACGGCTGCGCTGGGGACCAACGTGCCGATTGCCGCTACGGATGCGGCCAACCTGCGTAAACTGGTGCGGGACCAGGGCATCGAGCTGGTTGTGGTAGGACCAGAACAGCCGCTTGTTGAAGGGGTGGCCGACGCCCTGCGAGCTGAGGGGGCGCGCGTAGTAGGGCCCTCGGCGGCAGCCGCCCGGCTGGAAGGTAGCAAGGCGTTCGCCAAGGCTTTTATGCAACGACATGGCATCCCGACCGCGCCTCACCGAACGTTTTCGTCGGAGCACTTCGACGAAGCGCTGGCTTATATCGATCAGCATCCAGAACCGCTCGTCGTGAAGGCCAGTGGACTGGCGGCGGGCAAAGGGGCCGTCGTGTGTGAGACGCGAGCAGAGGCCCGTCGAGCGCTGCGCTGGATGATGGAAGAAGGCGGACTGGGCGCAGCCGGAAATGAAGTGGTAATTGAAGCCTTTATGGAGGGAGAGGAAGCCAGTGTCTTTGCCCTGACCGACGGCCGCGACTATGTGCTGCTGGCCCCGGCACAGGACCACAAGCGCATTGGCGAGGGGGATACCGGCCCGAATACCGGTGGAATGGGGGCCTACGTGCCGGCTCCGGTAGTGAGTGAAGCTGTGCTGGAGCGGGTAGCCCGTGAAATCGTCGAACCAGTGCTGGCTGGAATGGCTGACGAAGGACATCCCTACCAGGGAGTGCTCTATTGCGGGCTGATGATCACGGAGGATGGCCCCAGAGTGGTCGAGTTTAACTGTCGCCTGGGGGATCCTGAAGCGCAGGTGGTGCTTCCTGTGGCGGAAGTGGACTGGGTAGAAGTGTTTGATGGGGTAGCTTCAGGACGGGTCGCTGACCTGAGGATGCCGCCTGCGCGTCGCGCGGCTGCCTGCGTGGTGCTGGCTTCGGAGGGCTATCCCGGACGCTACCGTAAGGGCCTGCCCATTGAAGGCGTGGAGACGGCTGCAGCGCTGCCGGACGTTGTGGTCTTCCACGCAGGTACGCAGCGGACAGCGGAAGGGCAACTGGTAACGGCAGGTGGACGGGTGCTGGGGGTGACGGCTATGGCCGAAACACTGACCGAAGCGATCCGGCGCGCCTACGAGGCGGTTGCGCACATTCACTTTGAGGGGAAATATTACCGCCGTGACATCGGGCAGAAAGGGCTGGCACGGCTGGCTGCGGCGGGGCAGGTATAGCTGGTGGATTGGCTGGCTCCTCGGGGCATCGCTTGCCGCCGCACAGGCACCCGATACAATCTTTCTGGAGCCTCGGGCGGTGTTTGTCGAGGCGCGGGCTCTGGCAGTTGATCCTGGCGGGCGACTTTATGTGGCCGATGCAGCCCGGCACGTGGTGGTTCGGCTTACCCCTGAGGGGCACGTGGAAGACGAACTGGGCGGACCGGGCAGCGAGCCAGGCCGCTTCGATATGCCGGTAGCTATTGATGCGCAGGCCGGGCTATCGCTCTGGGTGGCGGAAGAGGGGGGCCGGCGGCTGCAGCGACTCACCTGGCAGGGCATGCCGCTGGAAATAATTCCGCTGCCTGAGCGCATGCGGCCCATCGCCGTGCAGCAGCGCGGCCGCTGGCTTTTTGTGCTGGACGCAGCCAGCGGCCAGCTCTGGCGGCGAGGACCAGACAAACGCTGGCTGGTGACAGGGGGCGCTGCTGCCGGGGATCCGTTGCAACAGCCCGTAGCTCTCACCAGCGGACCGAGCGACCGGCTGTTGATTGCCGACAGGGCGCAACGCGTGGTACTTGCCTACGATCGGCTGGGCACCTTTGAAAAACAATGGACCCCGGTGTTGCCCCGTGCCCCTCGGGCGCTGGCCGCGCAGGGCGATACGCTCTGGCTGGTGATCGATCGTAGCCTGTATCGTTACCTGCCCGGTGGACACCTGGAAGCTGTAGGGCACCTGCCGTTTGACGTGGTGGGGCTGGTATGGCAGGGCCAGCGTGGATGGCTGCTCTCGCAGCGGCGTCTTTACCGCATTCAATTGTCGGCGCCCGGACGCAAGTAGGCAGTGGTGCTCAGGATCTCGGCTATGATCTTATATTTACGGCGGGGAGAAAGCATGTTAGCCTTGCGCAGCGCCCGCATGCGATCCTTCAAGCTGCGAATGTGTGCTTGCAGAAAGCGAAGGTTTTCCTGAATGTACTGTTCGGCCTCCTTCAGGGCCTGTTCTCCCACATCGATCTTCATCACTGGCGCGTGATGCTTAAGGGTTGATCCAGTAGACGTCCCGTGAGCTGCCAGCCGACAACATGTATGCCGACCAGGCCAGATGAAAGGCTTCTTGAAGCGACTTTCCGCAAATTACGATATTCCGCGTAAGGAGCCATCCTGAGCCAAACGCCGCGCGCATGAATGTTGTGTTACGAGAAGGATAGAGGTATTCCAAAACGAACCGCTGAGGCATCGTGCGGCTACAGGCAGGGCTGGTTGGCGGGGTGCTGCTGCTGGGAACGATTGCGTCGGCCTACGGGCAAACTTTTCCCGGGACGATTGCCTGGCAGGATACGCTGCAGGTGGGGACGACGCGCGTCTTTGTGCTGCGGCCTTTCATGTTGAGACGCACCGTTCAGGTCTGGCTCGACAATCGATCGCTGGACACAACTGCTTACCGCTTGGATGCCGTGCAGGGCGTACTGGTGCTGGCTGATAGCGTGCAGGGCAAGCGGCTGGTCGTGGCCTACCGCACCCTGCCGCTGGCTGTATCTCCTGTCTACCAGCATTACCAGGCGCGCCGATTGCCTCCTCCCCCGGACAGGTCCGACGCGCCTGCCCGGACGGTTCCGCCGGCACCTGCTACACCCTCTGTGGCAAGCTTACGGCCGCGCGGCCGCATCACGCGGGGTATTGTGACCGGTAACCGTCAGGACCTTTCGGTCGCCTCCGCGTTGCAACTCGAACTCAGCGGGGAAGTGGCAGATGGGGTCACCCTGGAGGCGTTGTTGAGCGATGCCAACGTGCCCCTTAGCCCAGAAGGGACGACGCAACGCCTTCGGGAGTTTGATCGTGTCTTTGTGCGGTTGCAAACCCGAAACGGTCAGGTTCAACTGGGGGACTACGACCTGAAGCTGGCGCCAGGCGCGCTGTACGAAGTGCAGCGCAAGCTCCAGGGGGCTTTGCTCACGGTGCAGTGGCCAGGGACCGGGCTGGTTCGTCGGTTGCGCATCCATGCTTCGGGAGCCGTGTCGAAGGGCACTTATCGGCGTCAGGTCATTGTGCCTGTTGAAGGAATGCAGGGGCCTTATCGGCTCACCGGCGCTGCTGGTGAACCGTTCGTACTGGTGCTTCCGGGCAGTGAACGGGTTTACCTGGATGGCCGGTTACTGGACCGGGGTACCGACTATGTGATGGACTATGCGACCGGCGAGTTGACCTTCACGGCCCGGCATCTGATCACAGCCGAACGCCGCATCAGTGTGGAGTTTGAGTACACAACCGGTGCCGGTACTCGTTCGCTGCTGGCTTCGCAGGCGCAACTGGAACTGGGACGGCGCCGCACCGTGGCGTTCCTGGAGGTGGCTGCCTTACGCGAGGCCGACGGGCGGCGTTTTGGGGAGATCTTCGGGCTGACCCGTGCTGATTCGCTCGCGCTTCGACAGGCAGGCGACGGACTGGCCGTTCGCTCTGGGGCCGAAAGGGTACCGTTTGATCCAGAGGCTCCGTATGTCCTCTACACGCGGGAAGTTCGAACCTTGCCTGATGGTTCGACCGATACGGTTTATGTGGCGCTGTCGAGCACGCCACCACCCGGCACGCCGGTCTACCGCGTCACGTTCAGCCGGGTAGGGCCCGGGCGGGGGCGCTACGTACGGGCCGGGCAAAACGTCAACGGTATTGTGTACGTCTATCGAGGGCCCGGACAGGGGGACTACGAACCGGTGCGGTTGCTACCAGCTCCTGTCCTTCATGAGCTGGTGGGGCTTCGAGCCCGCTTGCAGCCGCGTCCGGGCTGGACACTGGGAGGCGAATGGGCTCGCTCTCGCTACGACGCCAACCGGCTTTCGTCGCTGGATGCATCCGATGATCGCGCAGGCGCCTACCGGCTTTTTCTGCAGATTGACTCGGTAGCCCTGCCAGTCGGGTGGTTGGCCGCTACGCTGCAGCGCCAGCATCTGGGCGCCAACTTTGCGGCGTTCAGTCGTCTGCAGCCGGTCGAGTTTGCACGTCGCTGGAATTTGGGCGTGCGCGATCTGGCGGAAAGTAAAGGCGTCTTTGTGCAGTCCGTAGCAGAGATCACCGATGAAGCACGTCTGGACTGGCAGGCAGGGCAGATTATTTGGGCCAGCCTGGAGTTGGGGCAAATGCATCGGCCCGGGCAGTTTCGCGGTGTGCGGCAGGCGTTTCGGATGATGCTGGGCCGTGAGGCCCGGACCCATTTTCGCTACCATCTGGAAAAAATTCGGAGCCGCCATGAAGCGGCCCGTGAGCAAGGCCATTGGCTGCGTCAGGAGGGACGGCTAGCGGTACCGTTGGGGGCTGGGCTGACGTCGTACCTTGAAGGATGGCATGAAGATCGTCGGCAGCGTGCGCTGACTTCCGACAGCCTTCGGGCAGGGTCGCTGGCTTACCTGGAGGTGCGACCGGGACTTTTATGGCAGCATTCATCATGGCATGCTGACCTGTCGATAGGATGGCGACGAGAGGAGGAGGTGTGGCGGGGACAACGTTTGCTTTCCGGACGCATCTGGACGCTCCAGGGGCGGCTTCAGTACGCTCCGGGCCCACGCTTCAGAACGACGGCTGCGCTGGGCTATCGTCGCCGTCGCACGCCTCCGCGCTTTGCGGAGCAGTTTCCGCAGGATCAGACGCTGGCAGTCCAATGGAATGGATTCTTTCGTAGCCGTCGGCAGTTGCTTCGGTTGAACTGGCGCTACCGGGTGCAGAGTGAGCGGGCCCCGGTGCTTCAGGAAGTGTACGTGCGCACCGGTCCGGAATTCGGGCAATATGTCTGGGAAGATTTCAATGGCGATGGCGTGCCCCAGGTAGATGAGTTTGTCCCGGAAACGTTACCAGACGAAGGGATTTACGAGCGGGTTCTGGTGCCTTCGGACTCGCTCACGTCGGCCACCGCTATTGAGGTGCAGATGCAATGGGAGCTTTTGCCCGGTCGCCGCTGGGAGGTGCTTCGACCACTCACGTTGCGCACGACCGTCGAGTTGCGGGATCGTACCCGGGATCCTGCACTGCGCCGGCTCCTGTTGCTTGATCCGGCGCATTTGCTGCGCCCCGATGCGACATTGGACGGTCGGTTGCGGTTGATACAGGACGTTTATCTGTGGAGAGGGCATTCAGCGCGTAGCATCACGCTATCGATGGTGGCTGTGCGCGCGTTGGCTCACCGGGCTACAGGGCGCGAGGAACGGCGCATGGTGCAGGGGCGCCTGCAGGTGCGCTTCCGGGTAACCCGGCAATGGGAGGTAGGCCTCGAAGCCGAGGTGCAGCGTGATCGTCAGTTCAGCGAAGGGTTGCGTGGACGTACCTACCGGTTGCACCGGTCCCGGCTGCGGGTAGCACTGACCCGCAGGTTGCTCCGGGGTCGGGCGAGTGGAGCGCTGGTCATAGGGCGCGGACAGACCCAGCCCCAGGCGCTGCGTCTGTGGACGATCCGCATGCCCCTTGAAGCCGAACAGGCACGTCCTGGCATAGGACGAATACGGTTGCGTCTGGACCCGGCCTATGTCTGGCAGCAGGGGACAGGAGGTGGACTGGCAGGCTATCTCCTTGCAGAGGGGCTTACGGCAGGTTGGAATGTGACCTGGGGCGTTGAACTGGAGCGTACGCTTTCCGACAATCTAGAGTTAACGTTCGGGTATCACGGGCGGCTGCGGGCGGCTGCTCCCTTCCGCCATACGCTTCGCGTAGAGCTGAGCGCAGTGTTTTAGGTTAAATCCGGCCGGAGCGCAGAATGACCCAGATGAGATAGGCTGCTAGCAGGGCAGTCAGCAGGAAGCCCAGGCCGAAAGCAGGGCCTATTAGATGTTCAACGCCGGGCAGGCGGAACGTGGTCATGAGCACGGCCAGGCCTACAATGAAGGCCGCCGTGATGATACCCAGCACTAATCGGTTGGTCAGTCGCTCCAGGCGGGCAATGAGCGGTTCGAAGCCTTCGGGGCGCATGCCGAGCTGGAGCGTGCCCTGTTCCAGGGCGCGCAACAATCGACGGAGCTGACGCGGCAACTCCAGACCGAATTCTGCCGCTTCCAGACTGGTCCAGCCCAGCCGCCGAAGCCATGTGCGGGGGCGATAACGGTGTAGCAAGAGGCGATGGATGTAGTCGGGGAGCAGTTCGGCCACCTGAAAATCGGGGGCCAGTTGGGCGGCCAGTCCTTCCGCCATCGTAACGGTTTTCAGCAAAAGTACGAGGTTAGTAGGCAGGTGCAGGTGGTGGCGTCGAACGATCGTAAGCGCTTCTTTCAGGAGCGGTTCAAGGCGTAGTTCGCGAAGGGGGCGATCGTAGTAAGCCAGGAGAAAGTGGCGCAGGTCTTCGCGGAGGGTGAGGCGGTCGACGTGGCCTCGGGCGACGCCCAGTTCCAGGAAGGCATCGACCAGGCGGTCCGGGTCTTGCTGAGCGATGGCCAGCAGCAGCAACGCCAGTCGATCCTGAGTGGGAGCATCTACTGTGCCGACCATGCCAAAGTCGATCAGGCCGATGGTACCGTCGGCTTCGACGAAAAAGTTGCCTGGATGGGGATCGGCGTGAAAGAATCCGTCTTCGAAGACCATTTGCAGGAGGATGCGGGCGACTCGTTCCGCCAGTTCCGTGCGGTTGAAGCCAGCGGCGTCGAGCGCCTCCAGGTGATCGATTTTGATGCCTCGGATGCGTTCTAGAGTAAGTACGCGAGAGGTGGTATAATCCCAGAACACGCGGGGGATATGAACAGTCGGGTTGTGGGCGAAGTGTTGGGCGAAACGTTCGGCATTGCGGCCTTCGCGCAGGTAATCCAGTTCGGCTCGGAGCGTTAGCGCGAATTCCTGAACGATTCCGACGATGTCGTAGGTTTCGGCCAGTTCCCAGTGGCGGTTGGCTGTGTGGGCCAGGTTGAGGAGCAGTTCCAGATCCTGTTCGACCTGTTCGACCACGCCTGGGCGGCGCACTTTGACGACCACTTCGGTGCCGTCGGTTAGGGTAGCTGCGTGAGCTTGACCGATAGAGGCGGCTGCTAAGGGTTGGGGGTCGAAGTGGGCGAACAGATCCGTGAGGGAGCGTCCCAGTTCAGTTTCGATGATGGCTTGCGCGACTTCGCCGGGGACGGGTGCGGCAGCGTCCTGCAGTTTGGCCAGTTCCCGTTGATAGGAAGGGGGAAGCAAATCGGCGCGGGTGGCCAGAAACTGGCCGAGTTTGATCCAGGCAGCTCCCAGTTCATCGAGAGCCATGCGCAGATGTTCGGGGGCAGCGTAGGGTTCAGCGCGGCGTGGATGCCCCAGCAGTCCCCGGTGCAGGGGAACGAACCGGTCCAGGCCAGAGACGCTTACCAGGTATCCCAGGCCGTGTCGGAGGAGCACTTCGGCGATCTGGCGGGCCCGTCGCGTCCGTGTTATAGCAGGTGGCATTGACATATAGTGGACTGTGGACTTAATCCACGCATACTACAACCTCTTTCTGCAGAAAGGCAAGCGTGAGGGGGGAGATAGCGAGGCGAAGAGAGAAGGTAAGATGCACTTTGTCTCGTACCAAATAGGTGCGATTAAAACCTTGATCGCGTGAAGGTCTTTGGGATTTCGGTTAGGGGTCTCGTACCAAATAGGTGCGATTAAAACCTCGGCGAACTCATCAGGAGCGTCCTCCACGTGAAAGGGTCTCGTACCAAATAGGTGCGATTAAAACCCCGAGCCGATAGAGCCGCTCCTGCTCTTCCGGCGACGTCTCGTACCAAATAGGTGCGATTAAAACGCGCGTTCGAGGGCCTGCTCGGCGAGCGCACCTTTCGTTTCAATACCAAATAGGTGCGATTAAAATCAACATTGCTGTTACATCCGACCTGGTTCATGTTGAATTTCAATACCAAATAGGTGCGATTAAAATTAGT